>DASUOS010000182.1:0-2840 GCA_036276515.1 Anaerolineales bacterium
GTCCCGGCTTCGGCCCGCACGCCTTCGTTCGGGTCGAGCTCGATCTCCACCAGCTGCAGGTCATCCCCATAGATCTGATAATCGATTACATCTGCCATAGTGATACTCCTTTGTTATGGAATACGGACATTGTTGAGATAGGTTGCAAATTCACAGCCTTTGACACCGCCGGCATAATGAGCAGGAACCCTGCTGGCAGCAGGACGCACTCCACCAGATAGACTCCTGTCCGGGCGCCGGTTGACGTACTCTACGGACAGTATCGCGCATTCAACGGGCGAGAACAACCCCCGGATAAAGATGGGCGCTGTGCATAAAGGCAGGCTGGCTATTGCAGTTCCTGCAGCGCCTCCTCGTACGACTCATACGCATCGGTTTCCGTGAGCAGCATGCCCGGGCTGAGCTCGGCCGGGTCCAGGCCATCCATTAAAATTCCCGCATAATCTCCCACGGTCACCTGCTCGCGCACGACGTTGGAGATCAGCAGGGCAAGGACATTGGCGCTCACGGCCTGCCCCTGTGGACCCAGGATCTCCACGCTGGCATTGGGCGTCAGGGTTCCGTGTGCCACCTGGCCTTCGAGCAGCGTGCCTCGACCCACAATATTGGAGATCCGGTCGACCCGCATCAGGAACGGCAGGTCGGCAGCCGGGGCCCGGGTGGAGGTGACGGTGACGGTCACGGTTCCATCCGGCGTTAATGCAGGATCGCTGGTACCCAGCGGAGTAGCGCCAGCCGCTGCCGGCTCGTCTGTTGGAGGAAGCTCCGTCGATTGCACGGGTTGGCCCGCGGGCGGAAGGGGAGGGGCAGAAACAGCTGTTGCCTGCTGGGCCGGGATGAGCGGAGTGGATGTCTCACCCCCGCAGGCGCTCACGACCAATGTGCATAGGATCGCCATCACCCCCCGGGTTACATACCGGTATATCATCTTTTGCTCCTTGTACAGTCTCACTACCATTAATTTCGCGAAGAAGCTGCCGATGCAGGACAGGGGTCCAGTATAGACCCGATTTCAATTCGTTTCAAGCCGTAGTGATTGGCAGTGGCAAAGGTGAAGGAGCCTATTTGTCCCCGCTTGAGTCGCCGCTCCAGTTCAGCATTTCCCGGGCCAGGTAGCCGATGGCCAGCAGCGGCAGGCCGAAGTAGATCAGCGTCTCCCGGTCCGGGCTGCGGATGAACATATAACGAATGACCACGAAGAGCAGCACCAGGATCGTCAGCAGATAGAGCGCCGCCACCACGCGCTGGATGACTGCCGGGGGTGAAGTCCTCCGGCGGACCGGACGGTTGGGAGAGGTCTCCTCCAGCGGTGGTTCAGGTTCTGGGACGGGCGGCGGCTCCGGCTCCGGGATCCTCGGCGGTTCGGCCGCCCGCGGCAGGCGCCTGCGGATGGACTCCTTCAATTCGGCCCGGGGAGGCTCTCTTTCCCAGCCCCGTTCCTGTGGATCATATTCGTTCATATCGCGCTAATAACACCTGTCTCGTTGTTTTGTTTTGTTTCGTTTCGAAAGAATCTAAGGGTTTCGCAATCCCTTAGATTCTCCTTCCTTGTTTCATGGAGCGTTCTCCGGGGATCGCATACGCAGCGTTTCCTTCGGCAGCATGTCGACCCTCGAGATCATGACTGTCCTGTTTACTTTGCAAGTGACTTCAAATAGAGTTCTTCCACTTTTTTTCTTGCCCAGGGCGTCCGCCGCAAAAACGTCAGGCTGGATTTGATGCTGGGGTTCTCTGTAAAGCACTTGATGGGGATGCGCGTTCCCAGCCCGGTCCAGCCATACTGCTGGACCAGGTGGGTGACGATCGTTTCCAGTGTAATTCCGTGCAGGGGATTGTTGGGTTGAGAGGCCGTCATGAGAGCTCGCCCGGGAAAGCCCGGTCCGGCCGGTGCATTGCACAACTCCCGGGCCGGGCAGAGAGAATAAAGGGTCTTGGAAATTTCATAAGCACAGCCCTTTCCCAAACCCGTTTTCGAGTCTGGGAAAGGGTGAGTCGAAGCCGGGGTGAATTAACCGGTGGAGAAGGGATTCTTCTTCTGGAGCTTTTCCTGTTTCAGCTTGCGTTTTTCCTTCAGGTTATGCTTGGGCTTCTTCTTTTGTTCCTTGTTTCCTTTATCTTTACTTCCGCTATTGGCCATGGGGTTCTCCTTGGTTGGGTTGTACGAAAACGATACTCTACTCTACTGCGGATTGTACCCTTATAAGAGACTCTAAAAAAGACCCTGCGAGTTTCGCAAACCCGCAGGGCCGTGGTTCGATCACGGTATCCGGCTGATGAATGCCAGGTCGAGCGACATGACATCCAGTGAAATTCCACGTTTGCTGCGATTCTGGACGGTCTTAAAGCCTCGCTCCAGATACAGATCCTGGTTCTGAGCGGTTTCCAGCACGACTTTCCTGCAGCCTTCCAGGTGGGCCGTTTCGATCAGCTTCTCCAGGAGTGCGGATCGATAGCCTCTTCCCTGGAATTTCTTTTTGACCGCCAGGGCCGTGATAAAGAAGATCCTTCCATCCGGCTGGTGGGTTGCCATGGGGGTCAGGTCCGGCTGCGGCTCGTGCTCATCCAGCCATTTTTCCGAACAGCCAAAACCTGCGATCTCATTATCGGCGACCAGGATGATAAAACCGTTCGGGAAGACTCTCATCCGCTGCTGGAACCCTTCCTGTGTTGCTGCGGTCTGCGAGGCAGTCTCTGCCTCGATTTCCAGGACCGCCGGGATATCCTGCTCCCTGGCATTTCGAACCAGTATCTTGGTGTGATCGCTCATGGGCGAATTCCTCTCGTCAAAGTGAAGTTGGGTGTATCGTTCCTGTGTGGACTGCACGGCCAGGTCAGCCGCC
>DASUOS010000183.1:0-4784 GCA_036276515.1 Anaerolineales bacterium
GTGGGAACGGCAATTACTGTCCTGGCACGCCGGTGACGCGGGATCAGATGGCTGTCTTCCTGGTGAGAACCTTTAATTTGCCGGCACCGTAAATAAAATTCATGATCGTTCGAGGATTAAGCCTGGCAGAAAAACACCTGCCAGGCTCATTTTTTTAATATCTTATTGTGATAGAGCCATAAGTCATGTCTCAGACAAAGGCCATTAAAATTGTGCTCAGAACAAGCTTTCTCTCATATACGATTTCCCTTATGAAAAATATGTATCTCCGTTTCTCTTTTGCTCATCTGGCAAGAGTTGGTATCACCCTCTCTCTCAGCCTGGTTATCTTTGCTTTTAAGCCTTTGCCGGCTGTCCGGTCACAGGAGACCGCACCGGTCCGGCTCGAACAATTCGATTTGCTCACCAGTTCTTCAGGATGGATTCTGCTCGATAAGCATCTATTTTGGACTTCTACCTCTGGGCAGTCCTGGGAGGATATCGGTCCGGACATACCGGCGGAGGGATCCATACAAGATGTGGAATTCATGGAACCGGACAACGGCTGGGTAATCTGGACCAAGCCTAACCCGGATGGGAGCGCAGAGATCCACCTTGATCGGACGAGCAATCATGGCAGGACCTGGACGACGCGCCCCCTGGACCTCTTTGAGCCCGAGGAAGCTGCTTCGTTTGTAGAAACGGTGCAGATGGGCTGGTTCGACTCCCAGACCGGCTGGATCGCAGTCAAACAGGAAAGCGGTTCCAACTTCAGCATTGGCTCGCTGTTTACAACCTTGGATCAAGGAGAAAGCTG
The DNA here is from genome assembly GCA_036276515.1 of Anaerolineales bacterium. GTDB lineage: Bacteria > Chloroflexota > Anaerolineae > Anaerolineales > Villigracilaceae > Defluviilinea. Next base: position 797 of record DASUOS010000183.1, read on the forward strand.
GAGCCGAACACAGTTGCCGGTTGCCGGCGAAATTGTTTTTAGCGATTCACAGACCGGCTGGGCCGTAGGAGGACCCACCGGCAGCCAGATCTTCCTTACCCGGAATGCCGGGATTTCCTGGGAAGATGCCAGGCCAGCAGACCTCCCGGAGGACAGCCAGGCTGTTGCCTATCGCCCTTTTGTTTCCAGCGGTCGTGGGTCACTTTTGGTAAGCCTTCCGGAAGAGGGCAGCCTGCGAGCCTACTCTTTGGACGATTCATCCCGCTGGTCGCCTTCCATGCAGGTGGATGTGGATGGACAGCCGGGACTGATCGGACTCTCCATCCTCGACGAGCAGAATTTCATGGCCGTGCTTCCAGGGACAAATTCGATACTTCGCATGGTAAATGGTGAGCTTAGTACTTTGGAAAGCCAGGACAGCCTGGTCGAATCCATTGTCGAGCTGGATATGGTATCGACGGAGACCGGCTGGGCCAGGTCGATCGATTCGACCTGTGATACAGGAGAGTCATCCGTTTCGTGCACTTCCACGACCCGTCTCTTGAGTACAGTGGATGGGGGAACCAGTTGGACACCGTTAGAACTCCCACTCATTGGATCCGATTCGATTTCGATCGACTATCCAGTGGTGGAAAACCGGATTTCTGAAGCCGCCGGCAACTTAAGTCTGAATACGACAGAGATTTTTATTGGCCAGGGATTCGATCGCTGTGAAATTCCCACGCTCTCCCAAATGCAAACCTGGTGGGGGAACAGCCCTTATGAAGTAGTCAACCTGTACATAGGAGGGTCCAGCCGCGCCTGTTCGAATAACGCCCTGATCTCCTCTTATCTTTTCCTCTTGAACCAGCAGGGCTGGAAGTTCATCCCGACCTGGGTGGGCCCTCAGGCGCCGTGCACGAGCTATCTTTCCCGCATGAGCAGCGACGTGAATACGGCCTATACCCAGGGCGTGACCCAGGCAAACCTGGCGGTCGACCGGCTGGCGGAGCTTGGACTGACCGATCCGCAGAAGACAGGCTCGGTGATTTATTATGACATCGAAGCCTATGGCACAAACCAGGCCTGCCGGGACGCAGTCAATGCCTTCATGAACGGCTGGGTCTCCCAGGTTCGGGCGCGTGGAAATCAGGCAGGTGTCTATGGCTCCACCCTGTGCAATACAGGTTTGAGTGATTTCCTTAATAGTGCGAACCCTCCCGATGTGATCTGGCCGGCAAGGTGGTATCACAATCTCGGTTCCGGTTACTATGATCCCAATGCGAGCGTCTGGAACCTGGGAAGCTGCATTCCGAACACGGCCTGGGCCAATCATCAACGCATTCGTCAGTATGAGGGCGACCATTATGAGACATGGGGAGGCCTGACCCTGGATATCGATAGCAATGTGCTGGACGGAGTTGTGGCAGTCCCTTATGACTATCCGTTCGTGAGCCGTATCCTGCGGACAGGCGCCAGTCCCACCAGGGCAGCGACCGTTGATTTTTCGGTCACTTTTTCAAAACCGGTGACCGGTGTCAATCTGGCCGATTTCGCATTGACGACGAGCAGTATCTCAGGTGCCTTACTCTCCTCGGTCAGCGGCTCCGGAGCGGCCTATACGGTGACCGTCAATACCGGGACCGGGGACGGCACCCTCCGGCTGGACGTGGTGGATAACGGGAGCATTCTTGACGGCGGTACCCTTCCTCTGGGCGGCTTAGGGACCGGGAATGGGAACTTTCGAAGCGGCGAAGAGTACTCGATTGTCAAATCTCTTTTTCTTGATGTTCCCGCCAGCCATTGGTCGCACGAATTTATCGAGAGGCTGTACAACTCTGGTGTGACCACGGGCTGCAGCACCTCCCCCCTGATGTACTGCCCTGTTACCCTGGTAACCCGAGACCAGATGGCGGTCTTCCTACTGAGAGGCAGGCACGGCTCCGCCTATATCCCTCCAGACGCTGGAGGGTTATTCCAGGATATACCTCCAAACCACTGGGCAGCCGCCTGGATCGAGCAGCTGGCAGAAGAGGGGATTACCTCGGGCTGCAGTGTGAGTCCAAGACAGTATTGTGCAAACACACTCGTGACTCGGGATCAAATGGCAGTCTTTCTCCTGAGAGCGAAGCATGGCTCTGCCTATGTTCCTCCTGAAGCAACTGGAATGTTTAGCGATGTACCCGTCAATCACTGGGCAGCAAACTGGATCGAGCAACTTGCAAAGGAAGGGATTACGGCCGGCTGTAGTGTAACTCCCAGCCTGTACTGCCCTGCCACCCCGGTCAGCCGGGACCAGATGGCGGTCTTCCTGGTCAGAGCTTTTAATCTGCCCTGACAGGAGATGCCATAGTACTTCTTCCGATATGAACCGGCATCGATATAATATGAAACCATTAAGTCATGTGATTGCCGAAAATTTTTTAAACGGTCTATCTGGAGAGATGAAACAATTAAATATGAAGCAAAACTTTCAGGTAGTATGGAGAAAACTGATTCAGGCAATGATCGGATCCATTCTTCTGGGATCCGTTTTGAACGGGGGTATTGTCCATGGAGCGTCTGCTGAAAGCACTGCCCGGCTTGAGGAGGAGAGGCTTGCACCTCTACATCAATCCGCCGCCTTGGATCCCTCGCGTCTCCAGTTCACACCCGTGGCCAGCAGCCTGGATCAGCCAATCGTCATAACGAACGCCGGGGACGGGTCGGGACGCATATTCATCGCCGAACGGGATGGAATCATTCGAATCCTCAACAACGGTTCCCTGGTTGCTACACCTTTCCTCGATATGGACTCCATTGTAAATTCCTCGTCCAGCGAGCAGGGTTTATTGAGCGTTGTATTCCATCCACACTATGAATCAAACGGTTACCTCTTTACCCTGCATACAAATGTCTCCGGATCGATCGTCCTCTCCCGGTTCACCGCCTCGCCACCGAATAGCAACCAGGTACATCTCAACACCCGGGCCGAGCTGCTTGCCATCCCACACTCCACTCACACGAACCACAATGGCGGCACACTTGCATTCGGGCCGGACCAGTACCTGTACTGGTCGACTGGAGACGGCGGGGGAGGAGGCGATCCCTTTGATAATGCCCAGGACCTGACTTCTTTACTGGGGAAGATGTTGCGTTTAGATGTTAACTCTGCGTTTCCGTATGCGGTCCCAACCTCCAACCCGTTCTATACTCATTCCAATCCTTCGGTGCGGAAAGAGATCTGGGCGTATGGCCTTCGCAACCCATGGCGTTTTTCGTTTGATCTCCTGACGCAGGATATCTATATCGGTGATGTCGGGCAGGGGGCAAGGGAGGAGATCGATTTTCAGCCAGCGGGAAGCCCGGGAGGGGAAAATTACGGCTGGGATCTTATGGAAGGAAGCATTTGTTATAACGCTGCTACGTGTAATCAGACGAATATGGTGCTTCCCGTTGCCGAATATACTCATTCAGCAGGATGTTCTGTGACGGGAGGACACGTCTACCGCGGGAATACGTATCCAAGCCTGCAGGGCCACTATATTTACGGGGATTTCTGTCAGGGTCAGTTATTTGACCTGTATCGCACAGAATCGAACAATTGGGCAGGAGGCCAGCTTGTCGATACCCCCTACGGGATCTCCACATTTGGAGAAGACGAAAGTGGGGAGTTGTATCTGACCGATTATTTTGGTGGGATGGTCTATCGATTAGGATATGATGAAACGACGTTCCGGGATGTGCCTTCGAGCTACCCTTTCTGGAACGAGATAGAAATCCTGTATGCCAGCGGCATTACTTCCGGCTGCAGCATCAATCCCATGATGTACTGCCCGGTCAGCACGGTCACCCGCGACCAGATGGCGGTCTTCCTGCTGCGGGCCAGGCACGGCTCGAGCTATAGTCCACCGCCTGCCAGCGGAGAATTCCAGGATGTATCGGTCAATCACTGGGCAGCCGCCTGGATCGAGCAGTTAGCAGCGGAGGGGATCACGGCCGGTTGTGGAGACGGCAACTACTGCCCCAA
>DASUOS010000184.1:0-3182 GCA_036276515.1 Anaerolineales bacterium
AGATTGATATCGCCTCGGCGATGCGAGTCACAAACCTAATCGGGCGCGAGCGTATTCGCCAGGAATGGGATGTGCAGAACGCGCCGAACCTGATGGTGCGAATGGAAGCGATTCCCGGCCAGCCGGTGGGGCTTGACAAACATGTCGCAGTGTTCACGTCACGGGATGTCGGATCGATCGACGTCGTGGACTCTGCCATCCAGTGTGTGCGGGAGAGCGCGGCATGGGAAGCCGCCTTGGAAGCCAGCCAGCAGGCCTGGGAGCAGGAATGGTCACGCAGTGATGTGATCATCGAGGGCGATGAGGAAGCGCAGATCTCCATCCGCTTCAACCTGTTTCAGTTGCTGATCGCCGCGCCGCGTCACGATGACCGGGTCAACATCGGGGCGAAGACTCTCTCCGGCTTCGGCTACCGCGGGCATGCGTTTTGGGACACCGAGATCTTCATGCTCCCGCTGTTTATTTACACTGCCCCGCATATTGCCAAAAACCTGTTGAACTATCGCTATCGCAATCTGCCCGGCGCGTTGCGCAAGGCGGCTGCCAACGGCTTCGAGGGCGCTCAGTTCCCCTGGGAAAGCGCGGATACCGGCGACGAGGTGACGCCCACCTGGGTTCCCCATTTCGCCGACAGAACAAAACTTGTCCGCATCTGGACCGGGGACATCGAGATCCACATCTCTGCCGACATCGCCCATGCGGCATACCAGTACTGGCAGGCGACCGGCGACGATGAATGGTTCATTGAAAAAGGGATAGAGCTGATCCTCGACACGGCAAAGTTCTGGGCGTCGCGCGCCGAGTGGAACGCCGGGGCGAATCGCTATGAATATAACGACGTGATCGGTCCTGATGAATACCACGAGCACGTGGATAACAACGCCTATACCAACCGTTTGGCGCAATGGAACTTGCAGACCGCCCTGGAGATGCTCGAGTGGCTCAAACAGCGCGCACCAGAGAAAGCGAATGAGCTGATCGAGAGGTTGGATCTGACAGATCAGAGGCTGCAGGCCTGGCGCGACGTGATCGAGAAGATCTATCTCCACATTGAGCCGAGCGGATTGATCGAGCAGTTCGAGGGCTACTACCAGCGCAAAGAGGTGGACCTTGCCGGCCTCGAGCCGCGTACGAAATCTGCCCAGGAGATCTTTGGCATCGAAGGCTGCAACGAAACGCAGGTCCTTAAACAACCCGATGTGCTGATGCTCCAGTATTTGCTGCGCGACCGTTATTCTGACGAGTCGGTGCGCGTGAATTATGACTACTACCAGCCCCGCACCGATCATACCTATGGCTCCTCGCTGGGACCCTCGATCATGACGATCATGGCTTGCGATGTGAGCAAACCTGAGGACGCCTACGAACACTTCATCCGGGCAGTGCGTGCGGACCTGCGCGATGTGCGCGGCAATGCCGGAGATGGTATCCACGCTGCCTCGGCGGGCGGCACCTGGCAGGCGGTCGTCTTTGGCTTCGGCGGCTTGCGGGTCACCCGCGAGGGCTGGACCACCCAGCCGCGCCTGCCTCAGCACTGGAGACGACTGGCGTTCAAGTTCTTCTACCGAGGGGCACTTCAAGAAGTTGACATCCAAAATAAGTGAGAGCACGAGAAGCTGTGGCTTTTGTAAATGTCAGCAAGTAGGTCAGGCTTGCAGCCTGACAATTAACCACATAACACGTTTTCCCGCGCTCCATGTAGAATTGCAAAAGTCAGTGATTTCATGAAACATCACCGATGCGCAGAGGCAATTCTAGGTGTTCTGCTCACCCGCCCGGGCATATGGATGCCCTGTGAAGTACTGCTAAACATTACAGGTAGCAGTAAGGTACGAGTATGTTCAATCAAGATGTATCAAATCTCATAAAAGGTTTTCTACGCAAAGTCGTCGTGATGGATATGATCTTTGCGACACTTGTCGTCCTGGTTGGGTTGGCACTGGGACTGCGCATGTTGGAGTCCTACGGCACGCTGATGATCTGGATGGGCGGCGGCTTGATCTTTCTCGCCACAGTGACAGGCGTCGGCGGCTACGCCTCGCGCGCCGCTGACTCAGAGGCGTTCCGGCTGACCCGCGCCGGCAATCCAACTGAGAACCTCCGGCACATTGCCGAGTCCAGTCAGAACTCATTCGGATGTGTCTTGCTACTGGCGAGCATTGGCCTGGGGCTGGCTGCTCTGGGCTACCTGCTTTCAGCCGCTGCCACACTTCTCGAACAAGCAATCTATGCGATCTGAAACAAGGAGCTAGCCGATGCGCTTTGGAATCACTCTCCCGGCCTTTGCAGACTTCAGCGATCCGCGCGCGCTTGCAAAGCTTGCTCATGAGGCCGAGTCTGTCGGATGGGATGGCTTCTTCATCTGGGATCATATCTTCTTCGACCCAACTTTTCATCCCGTTGCGGATACCTGGGTAGCGCTCGCGGCGGTAGCCCTTCATACTGAACACCTGCGCATTGGCACCATGATTACACCCGTGGCACGCCGCCGGCCCTGGAAACTGGCGCGCGAGACCGTCTCCGTGGACCAGCTCTCGAACGGCCGGCTCACCCTCGGCGTTGGGTTGGGCGACCCCGTCCAGTGGGATTTCGGCTTCTTCGAAGAGGAAACGGACGCCAGAGCACGCGCCCGTCGCCTCGACGCAGGATTGGATGTATTAACAGGACTCTGGACGGGTGAGCCCTTCAGCTATGCAGGGGAACAGTACAACGTAAAGGAAGTCACATTCCGCCCAACACCAGTGCAGTCGCCGCGCATTCCCATCTGGGTTGGCGGCTGGTGGCCGAACAAACCGCCCTTGCGCCGCGCCGCTCGCTGGGATGGCGTCTGCCCCGGCAAGTGGGGCGGCACGATTACACCCGATGAGTGGCGTGAGCTGCTTGCATACATCCAGAAATACCGGACCGCAAAGACGCCGTTCGACGCCGTGCATTCCAGCGTGACACCGGGCGAGGACCTGGCGAAGGCTGCTGAACAGGTGAAACCCTATGCCGACGCCGGCGTAACGTGGTGGGTGGAGCCTGTTGACCCGTGGCGCTTTGGCTGGAATTGGGAAGAGCCCTGGAACCCAAAAGCTACCGAGCAGATGAGAGAGCGTACCCTACAAGGACCCCCGCGACGATGAACATGACATCCCGTCCTCGCTACCACTTCACTCCACCCGAGAATTTTATGAACGACC
>DASUOS010000185.1:0-2106 GCA_036276515.1 Anaerolineales bacterium
GCGATGGGGACATCCACGAAGCCAAGGTGGTTCGTGGCGATGACGAAACTGCTATCCTTCGGCAGGTTCTCATAGCCGCTGACGTCCACGCGGGCGATCAGGTTGAAAATAAGACGGATAAGCCAGCGAATGATATTACGCATGGGAGTTCAACAGCTCCTTCAAGCGCGGATGGTCCGCATACACGCCGCGATACTTTTCGGGGAGCAGGGCGGCGAGGCGGCACATGATTTCATCCGTGGCAGTACGCATGGCCTGCTCGCGCCCTTTCCCGGGTGGAATCTCGATGTGAAACAGCTCTCCCCCCATAACCTTGATCTTCGACCGGCGCAGGCGTTTGAGATTTTCCACGATCAGGCGGTCCTCAGTACCGGTCAGGGCCACGGGCAGGACGGGATATCCACTTTTTCCAGCCAGGAAGGCGACGCCCATTTTGCCCTCCTGCAGCGCTTCGGTCTTGGACCGGGTGCCTTCCGGGGCAATGACAAGCATCCCGCCCTGTTTCATCCGTTCGAGGATCTGCCGCAAAGCGGAGTAGTCTGCCTCAAAACGATTCAGCCAGATGGCATGGACCGCCCGGCCGATCGCACCGTACAGTGGGTGGTCTTTATACTTTTCGGCTACCGGCATGATGATATCTTCGCGGTCAATGATGCATAACAGAACAGCAGTATCGAGCCGTCCAAGATGGTTGGCAGCGGCGATCACATTCCCTGGCGGGAGTTTTTCGATCCCGCTGACTTCGATCTCGGCAATGATGCTCATAATGAAGCGTACGATGGAGCGCAGTGTTGAGAATTTCATCCCGCCCATTGTACAACAAGCGGAGCCGTCGTGTCGAAGACTTCGCAGCCTCCTCGCCCGCTCCTGCGCACGTGCAGATGCCTGCGGGGTGGACAAAAAAAACGGGCGGTGCTGTCACCGCCCGTTTGGCTTGATGGATGCTGCCCGCTTTATTTCCACAGATAATCGTCGGATTTCCTGTTTTTCAGCCGGTTCTCTGCTCCGTATTTATCGAACATGCGCTGGAAGATAACCATGTCACTTGGCAACATGTTGATGATCTCGAATCCGACATTAAAGGTGTTCGGGTCCACATAATCCGGGTGGCACCATTTGCTTCGGGCAACGAAGACCATGGCGTTCTTGTCGGCGATCTCGGGCGTCAGCTCGATATGGACGCGGAAATCCTGGCCCGGTTTGATCTGCTTCTGGCTGTCCAGTTTGAAGCCGCCGGTGCTGATATCGGAGAGATAACCGAGTAATTCCTTGGTGATATCGTTGGTGACTTGCATGTAATAGGTAAAGTCGCGGCGACTAATCTTTCGTTTATCTGCCATGCGTACCTCCTTTCCTGCATGCACAAGTATAAGATATGTGTATGGGAGAGACAAGTACCTGGAGTAACAAATATGGGTTTGCAATGTCTATTTGTAAATCCACTGTAAGGTTCAAGTCCCGCCGGCGGTACGCGCAACAGGTAAAGTGCCCCGTGAAAACCCGGTCCACAGGACGTTTTCTCATTCTGCTTTCAGGATGTGGGTCAGGATCGTCGCCCCCGATCCGCCAATGTTTTGGGCCATGCCGATCCGGGCACCGTCCACCTGGGTTTTCTCACACTCGCCGCGCAGCTGCTGGACGACCTCTACGATCTGATACATCCCGGTCGCCCCCACAGGATGGCCGCGTGCCTTCAATCCGCCTCGAGTGCAGACGGGCACACGCCCGCCCGGTCCGATCTCGTTCTCCAGGCCAAGACGTACGCCCTGGCCGCGCCCGGCAAAGCCGCAGGCTTCGAGCGAGAGGGCGGTCATGATCGAGAACGCGTCGTGCAGCTCGAAGACATCGATATCCTCCGGCCCGACGCCTGCCATTTCATACACCCGCTTCGCGGAGAGATGCGCAGCGGAAAGGAACAGTGGATCCTTCCGCGAATGGACAGCGATCGAATCGGTTGCGGAGGCCGAGCCGGCGACCGTTATTTTGGGCTTGCCGTTGAGCGAAGCCACCTTCTCTGCCGGGACAATGATCGCCGCGGCCGCGCCGTCCCCGATGGGGGAGGCATCCAGCAGGTTGATCGGGGTGGCCACCATGGACGACTTCTCG
>DASUOS010000186.1:0-18790 GCA_036276515.1 Anaerolineales bacterium
CGGTCACATACAGGGTATCCGCATAGAAATGGACGCCATAATCATCGGGGTTGATTATATGGAGGCGATGACCCTCGTTCCTTGCTTCGATGACCTCGTTCGTGAGGTAGGCATGCGCCACATCGATATCCCCGGAATAGAATCGCGCGTAATCACAACAGGTCTCGGTGTACTGATCGGGCATCACACCGGTATGAGACGTCATGGCATGCAATATAGGGGTGTTAAAGCTGGCAACGAGGATGGTCTTTCCGGCGAAATCCTGCGGCTGGGTAATCCCGGACGATTCGAGGGTGATGAACACAAGTGGATTGTGACGATAGATCGTGGCAATTGCCTTGAATAGGTCCCCAGCGGCGCGTCTCAGGATAAGAGTATCGGCACCGGCGACACCGAACTGGGCCCTGCCATCCTTCACGGAGGCGTGAATGTCCATATCCGGCCCCCCTTCCAGGAAGGTAACCGCCAAGCCTTCCGCCGCGTAATCGCCATTCTGCTCGGCGGCATAAAAGCCAGCGAACTGTGACTGGTGCGTCCAGCGCAGTTGTACGGTTACCGGCGTGAGTTCCGGTGTGGCAGGCGCCGCTGAGCACGCCGAAATGGTAAAAAGGAAAACTGGAAAAAAGAGGGTTCGGTAGCATAGATGTTTAACATGAAAAAGAGATGATCGAATCAATACAGATAAAGACATGAGAGATTATCCATTCCTCAGGGAGTGTTCTTCGCCGAACCTGCTTCCGGCCGGAGCGCGATCAGTACAATTCATGAACATTTATACCTGTTTTCTTAATCACCATAAAGTTTATGTCCCTTCTGTGCAACAACAAACCAGGAAGGAAGTTTTGTGTACGCGAAATCTGCACATGTGGCAGGGACATGCACAGGCGATTTCAACACCGGTCAGTGCGACAGTCTGACTGATCCGAATTGCTAATCTTGTTTGGCTTCGATGAGGGGACGGTGGTTGAGCAGGCTCTCCCGCTTTGGAGCGTCAACCGCTGTTTCTTTTGGCCGCCAGAATTTGGACTCTACATGGCGGTCAGCTTGATCCAGGAGAGGTCTTCGTTTATATATCACAGGTTGAGAAATAAGACTAAATCTAATATTTCTTTAATATTTTTGATTTTATCATATGAGCCATGGTTTATATAGGCTGGCTGACAATACAACCAGGATGCCTCATAAATTCTTGCCTCCTTCGTGACCGAATATTCATGGCCTGGCCGTCAAATATAGATACGAGTACACAAAGGCACAGATTTAATCCATGTTATGCACAGGTCAAGTACAAGACGGATATTCTGCCAAAAGGATACATATTCGTACTCGGTCAGCTGCCCTGTGAACCGGCCGAGGCATTGATCCTGGTGCGCACGGAACTGATCATCCATGAACTGCGTGAAGGCCCGGCCCAATCTTTTCACGCCGGTTCACCCTGCCCGCCTGCTCGAGCCTGGCGTCCTCTCCACCTCCACTAATCATCCGGGGCGATGCCCATCCCTGTCATTGGATTTGAACTAAATCAATAACGCTGAGCGCCTGCCGCCCGTTACCATTACTAAGAACGGTGCAGCTTAAAACAGCAAAGGCAGAGCCGGATCACCTGGAAGGACATAAATGATTCGCCTGGTGCCTTCGGACGCCTTCCCGTGTAAACGCCGTTCAACGACTGGTCCGGCTTCAGCCACTTCGGTTATCATATATCAGTACACATCACTCAGGCCAGTGGCTTGCGGCTGTAAACAAAAGTATCAAGAGGATGGTGATCATACCCTCTCTCGCAGTATGCTGATGAGGGTTTCTACGAAAAAACCATCGTCTCTAACCTTATTTCCAGAGGCACACTATGGGAACGCATGAGGAACACGAACACCCAGAACACCAGGAGCATGACCACGGGCATTCTGATCATAAAGTAATCCGCTGGTTTCAGGATTTCTTTGCGCCGCACTCCCACGGTCACCAGGCAGCGGCTCTCGATCCCAACCTGGCTACAGACAAGGGGATCCGGGCGCTGAAGATATCGTTTGTAGCGCTGATGGTCACGGCTGCCTTCCAGGTAGTCATCGTCGCCATCAGTGGCAGCGTTGCCCTGCTCGCCGACACCATCCACAATTTTTCGGATGCGCTTACTGCCATTCCGCTCGGGCTGGCCTTCTGGCTTTCCCGCCGCGCCCGTAATCGCCGCTACACCTATGGCTACGGGCGCGCCGAGGACCTGGCAGGCGTTTTCATTGTGCTTATGATCGCCTTCAGCGCCTTTGAAGCGATCCGGCAATCCGTGCTGCGCTTATTCAACCCTCAGGAAATCGAAAACCTGGGATGGGTTGCTGCCGCGGCTATCATCGGGTTTCTGGGCAATGAGCTGGTCGCGGTCTTCCGAATCCGAACCGGCAAGGAGATCGGGTCTGCGGCGCTTGTCGCGGATGGATACCACGCCCGCACAGATGGATTTACCTCCCTGGCCGTTCTGGCCGGAGCTATAGGCGTCTGGCTGGGATTCCCGATCCTTGATCCACTCGTCGGGTTCGGGATTGGGATCGCGATCCTGGGTATTGTCTGGAAATCGGCGGGCGATATGTGGCACCGCATGATGGATGCCGTCGATCCTGAGATCTATAAAAAATTCAAAGACACGGCTTTAGGTGTACACGGTGTCATGGATGTCCATGCTGCAGCGGTACGTTGGATGGGTCACCGACTGTGGGGTGAGATGCACGTCACAGTCAACTGTAAACAGACCGTACTGGAAGGCCATTTCATCACCGAAGAGGTACGCCACAAGTTGTTCCATGAATTTCCGGCGCTGGTCGAAGTTGTAGTCCATGCCGACCCTTGTGAATGCGATGAAACCGTCGATTATCACCCAAGCTCCCATCACCATTTCCTGCCCTCGGCAGACTAATCATCTTTGACTATAATCACGCCTCTTCACATCGTCATCACTTCCTTCACTGCCGGAGAGGAAAGGCGTCTGTCCTGCTGGTTGCATCGACGCCTGGCCGGAGGACAGCGAAAGATAAGGCCACCTCCTCAGGCTGACTCACACACCTGGAAACAAATGATCACATCGGAGCAGGAATTTCTCAAGGTTCTGAATGACAACGGCTTTGCTTATCAACGGGTCGAGCATCCGGCTGTATTTACGTGCGCCGAGGCAGAGCTTCACCGACCCCCGTTCCCGGCTACGAGCACGAAGAATTTATTCCTATGTGACAAAAAAGCGCGCCGCTTCTTTCTGGCGGTCACCTCCTGCGAGAAGAATTTGCGGCTGGATTCTCTATCCACTCAAATAGGGGTTCCTCATTTGCGATTTGCTTCTGAGGAAAATCTGTACCGGCTGCTGGGCGTGAGGCGCGGTGCTGTGACCATGATGGGGCTGGCAAATGATGCGGAGCACAAGGTCGAATTGTGGATGGATGCGCAGATCTGGCAGGCCGACCACTTCCTGAGTCATCCTTTGGTCAACACAGCCACCCTGGTCCTTTCGAAAACAGAGCTCGAACGGTTCTTCTCCATGACCGGCCACTCACTGCACTTCTTCAACGACCAGGAGGTGCGTAGATGGCTGCATTTCCAGGAACGATAACAATCTGGAAGAGATGGGATAACGCCGGCGGCGAATGAGGACGATCTTTTCACCCTACCGCATTTGTCCTATTGGCGCCCACGTCGATCACCAGGGCGGCGCCGTGCTGGGCAGGACGATCGGCATCGGTACCACGCTCGAGTATGAGCCGACCGATTCAAGTGAGATATATATCACCAGCGACCACTTTGGCGAAGCGGGATTTTCGACCGGCAGTCTGGATACCAATCACTGGGCGCGTTATGCCCAGGCCGCTGCGCGCGTCCTACATGCCAGTTGCGGGATGAGAGCTCGTGTTCGTGGAGCCTTTATCGGTTCAGGCTTGAGCTCCTCCGCCTCCGTGGGATTGGCTTACCTCAAGGCATTCGCTGAAGTGAACGGCATAGACATATCAAAACAGGACCTGGTGCGATTGGATTACGAGCTTGAACGCGGGGAATTGGGACTTCAAAACGGACTTCTTGACCCATTGACCATTGTTCACGGAAGGAAAGATGCACTGCTCCTGATGGACACAATCCGTGCTGCCGTTACCCCCATCCCCGATCCATCACCCCCTCACTTCGCCTGGATTGTTGCCTACTCCGGCGTTTCGCGCGAGCTTACCAAAAGTGGATTCAACGTCCGCGTCGAAGAGTCCCGCCAGGCGGCGGCCATTTTATTGGACGGAGCGCAAATCCTTTCCGATGTGCCCCATGAGATTTTCGAAGAGAGGAAACGGGCATTGCCCGAAACCCTTCGCAAGCGTGCTGAGCATTACTTCACGGAAGTGGAGCGAGTCCACAGGGGAGCCCAGGCCTGGATGAATGCCGACCTTGAATTATTTGGTCTTCTCATGAACAGATCCTGTTCCTCTTCGATCAATAATTACGAATCTGGCAGTGATATATTGATCGAGCTGCATGAGCTTGTGAGCAGCACAAATGGAATTCACGGCAGCCGCTTTAGCGGTGGCGGCTACGGAGGATGTGTGGTTGCCCTGGCACAGGCGAACCTGGTCGAGGAGGCCTGCCAGGTAATTTTGGAGAGATTCTCAGCGCTTCATCCAGAACTGCCTTCGCAGGTACAGGTTGTCGAAACAGGAGACGGCCTGCAGTGATCCGGTCTGCCATCCTGCTCGCGGCCGGGCGCGGCAAACGACTGCGCCCTTTTACAGACACAACTCCCAAGCCTCTCCTGCCCATCCGCGGCCGGACGACCCTGGATTATGTACTGGCTGCCGTCAGCCGGGCGGGCATCGAACGAGTCTGCCTGGTCACCCATCACCTGGAGCAGCAGATCCACGATTTCGTAGCCAGCGGTTCCAAATGGGATCTGCAGGCAACTTATGCTCATCAAAACGAATTAAGAGGGAGCGGCGATGCATTGATGTCCGTCCCTCAAGAATGGATTCGACCAGAGCCTGTGATGGTGGTGGCAACAGACTATATTCTGAAAGAAAATACTGTAGTAGAACTGGTCCAGGCGCATGAACGACAAGGCGCAGAGATTACGATGAGCCTGAAGGAATGCCCGCCAGAAGAGCAGCTGAACCGTTCCAGCGTGGACGTGGATGCGGATTGGCGCGTGACACGGATCATCGAGAAGCCGGCAGCCGGGCAGGTCTTGAGTCCGTATGCGGCATCGATCCTGTTCATCCTCCCGCCGGCCATCTGGGAATACATACCCAGGATTCAACCATCTTCGCGCGGGGAGATCGAGCTGCAGACCGCCGTCCAGATGATGATCGATGATGGATTTCAGGCGTACGGCCTGCTGCAGCCCGCACCGGAGGAATGGAGCCCGGCCCATTACCTGACACCTGATACATGAAATCTGTCACCTCTATAACGGAGAATTCATGAATTATTTTCTGGGAATCGATGTGGGCTCCTCCAAAACCCATGCATTGATCGTCGATGAAGCCGGACGCTGTGTTGGGTTTGGGAAATCAGGAGGCGGGAACCATCAGGGCGTGGGCTATGAACGGCTAAGCGAGGTCCTGCAGCAGTCTTTTACATCAGCATGCCGGATGGCCGGTGTGTCACCGCCACAGATCGCGGGAGCCGGCTTTGGCGTGGCCGGATACGATTTTCCATCCGAACGGGAAGCGCATTTGGAGGCGGTCCGCTCGCTGCGACTCTCCTGCCCGCTGGAGATCGTGAACGATGGCTGGAATGGATTGTTCGCAGGTGCGACACGCGGCATCGGGGTCAATGTAACAGCCGGGTCGGGGGTAAACTGCCGGGGCCGCGGCAGGCAGGGTCAGGAGGGGCGCGTGGTCGGCAATGGAGTGGATTTTGGCGAGTTCGGCGGGGCGATCGAGATCGTTTTCCGCGCCCGGCAATATGTCAACTATGCCTGGATCAAACGCATCCCGCCGACCCGCCTTACGAATATTTTCCTGGAAGCCACAGGCGCAAAGGATGAAATGGACCTGATGGAAGGCCTCTCGAACAGTTATTACCATTTATTTCCTTACCTGGCAATCCAGATCGTGGAGGCAGCGCGCACAGGCGACGCGGCTGCTTTGGAAGTCGTCCGCTGGTCCGGGGAGGAGCTGGGCTGGCTGGCCATTTCGGTCGCCCGCCAGATCGGAATGGAGAACGAGGAGGTCGAGATCGTCCAATCGGGAAGTGTCTTCGATGCGGGAGAGATCATTGCGGGGCCAATGCGCACACTCGTCCTTGAGCACTGCCCGGCAGCGAAGCTGATCCACCTCGATGGCCCCCCAGTCGTAGGTCCGGTGATCCTGGGGATGGAGCAGGCCGGGTTTGATGGCTATGCCGTACGCGGCCACATCATCCGGACAGCAAAGGAAGTTATCGGACCATCACAGGAGACAAACGTGTGATTCAGCCCTGTGCCTACAACCATCCAGGCAGGCTAACAAGAGAAATCATCTGCCCATGACAAGGGCAGTTTTTTTATCATCTGTTGGTGCTATACTTGTTCTCATCTACCCCAAAGCCCTTCACTTCGAAAACAATATACTCTACCTGATCGGATGACACAATCCGAAGCTATACCGGGAGAACCCTATGGACTGGCAATCGATTTTCCTGCCTGACATCCCCCTGCTTGAGATCATCCTGCGCGGGTCTGTGATGTATATCGCGCTTTTCGTGCTGCTGCGCATCATTTTGAAGCGGCAAACGGGCAGTGTTGGCATGACGGATCTTCTGCTGATCGTCCTGATCGCCGATGCATCTCAGAATGCCATGGCCGGGGAGTACCGATCCGTGCCTGCCGGTATCGTGCTCGTCAGCACCATCATCTTCTGGAGCTATGCACTGGACTGGCTGAGCTTCCAATATGAATGGTTCAACCGTCTCATCGAGCCGCCGCCTCTGCCCCTGATCGAGGAAGGGAAGCTGCTGCGCCGGAACATGCGCAAGGAATTGATCACCGAGGACGAGTTGATGAGCCAGCTCCGCATTCAGGGACTGGATGACTTCAGCAAAGTCAAGCGGGCCCGCATGGAAAGCGATGGTCGCATCAGCATTGTCCAGTATGAAGAGAAACAGAGAAAACCGGAAGAACGCCGGGGGCCCCGTTGAGAGCCTCTGCCGTATAAACGCCAACCTGCTAGGAAGTAATGTCGGATGGCCGGGAACCCTGTTTTTGATATCCCAATTAAGAATCTTCTTAATTTCATAATTTTTATCCGAAGAACACAATCAGGGATTTCCCGTATAGGACATAGGGTCTTCTCCGCATTGAGCCTGCCGGGATGTGTCCTATAATAAAATCAGTATTGGACAAATATCGTTTGCCCGCTTCCTCCTGATCGGTTAAATGACCGAGCTTCCCGTTCCTAGTTGTCCAGGAGATACAAACAACGATCCTTAATCTTTTCATGACGATCCGGCAGGTACATCTGAGACACGATTCACTCTTGGGACAGATGGCGGCAGGCATACGAAGTGCCTGCCGTATTGTTTTCAGGAGACGAAGGTCGACGGTCGATCGACAGAAAAAGGAGACTGAAATGTTAAAGATGGAGCTCAGGGAAGGTTCAGAAGTATATACGCCAGACAATGAACAGGTCGGCAGGGTCACCGGTTTCGTGCTGGACCCATCCACGAACGAGATCACTCACCTGATCATTCAAAAGGGATGGCTCTTTGCCGAAGACCGGGTGATTCCTTTCGACATGGTCCGTTCTGCCGGGGAGGATCGAGTCGTGCTTAAGGATGAGATCCAGGATATCAACCAGCTGCCGCTCTACGAGGAGACCCATTTCGTCCGCAGCCGCGATGCCGGTATTCAGCGCGCAGGCGATCCGGGGGCTCCCATGGACAGGCCTGTTGGCATGTCTACCTATGATGAGACCAACCGTGATCCGATCACCGAAACCGGCACCAGCAGGGATGTCACTCCCGGATATCGCCCCGCACCTGCCTATATCTGGTATCCGCCGAGCGGCTACGTTGGGTACCCCGTGGGCTACTATGGCTGGCCGTACATGGAGAAAACCCGCAATATCCCGCAGGGCACGGTCCCGCTCAAGGAGGGAACAGATGTGATCAGCTCGGATGATAAGCATGTGGGCGATGTCGAGCGGGTGCTCGTCGATCCGGATCTTAACCGGGCGACCCACCTCATCATCTCGCAGGGACTTCTCTTCAAGGATCGCAAGCTGGTCCCGGCCCACTGGGTACGTTCGGCCGAAGAGGATAAAGTCCACCTGTCGGTGTCCTCTGAGATGCTGGAGGATCTTCCTGCCTACGAGGAATGAACAAAACAGTTGTTAATCGAGTGTGTAGAGACTCGCCGAGTCTCTACACCGTTTTAAAGTAGATTGAGGAGAAGAGGTTCACATGCTTTTTAAGAATCGAGTTGTATTAACGTTACTTGCTGCATCCATGCTCGTCCTGGCTGCCTGTGCTCCGGGCGAAAGCGGGATTCCTGTTACGGGTGAGACGGATGTGCCCACCGAATCGACGTCTTCACCGGCCCTGCCTCCCGAAGCGGTCCTGACTGCCCAGCAGTGGCTGGCGGCACAGCTGAACACAGCCGCCGACCAGGTCCGGATCGTCGAGCTGGAACAGGCCGAATGGACCGATTCCTGTCTCGGGCTGGGACGCCTGGACGAGAGCTGTCTACAGGCGATCACTCCCGGCTGGAGGGTCGTGTTCGAGAGCAACGGCGTGACCTACGAAGTGCGGACAGACGAGACCGCTTCCGCCATCCGCCTGGCGCCTTCAGCAGGGACAGAAGAAAACAGCCTGGAAAACACTCACTGGAGTTTGGTCTCGTTTGGAGACCCGGGTTCGGACCAGGGACCCGTGCAGCGCTCCCTGGTCACTCTCATCCTGGCGAATGGCCAGGCCGGCGGATATGGCGGCTGTAATTCATATGGCGGAACCTACCAGGTGGAGGCAGATTCGATCACCTTCGCCGAGATGGTCAGGACCGAGCGTGCCTGCGAGGACGATCGAATAACGGAACAGGAAAACCGCTATTTTCAGGCATTGGAGTCTGTCGCCCGTTTTGAACGGACCGATAATCTGCTCGTTCTCTCGGATGCGGACGGGAACGGCCTGCTGGTCTTCGAGACCCCGCTCTCGATCCAGCCGGGATTGGTGCCGGGTACGCCTCAACCGTAGGGTTCCCGGGATGATGTACGAAAGAAACGTATAGGAATGGAGGAAGCCACGATGCCCTATCCATCCACATCAGATCTGCCGGACAATGTCCGGCATGTGCTGCCAGCGCATGCCCAGGAGATCTACATGGAAGCCTTCAACAGCGCCTGGGACCAGTATGACCAGCCGGAAGAACGCCGGGGGGAGAGCTCGCGGGAGGAAACCGCCCACCGCGTGGCCTGGGCGGCCGTGAAGAACAAGTACGAAAAAGATGAAGAGACCGGCAGGTGGAAGGAAAAATAATCACCCGCAATCAAGTCAACGAAATAGAACCACTTCTAGAACCCGTCTGTATGGAGAGGCATGGCCACTAGACGGGTCCTTTGTTAATTTATAATGGTCTTAATCTCACCGGTAATTTCTGCAACTCACGCGCCTGCCTGGCTTCGCTCAAGGGTTCCATCGGGCCGTTCAGGGAACGATCCATTATCGTTAATAGAGTAGAGCATTCAAAGCCGGCGAACGGGCCCGGCTACATCAAGCAGGAGAGGAATCCAGCAAATAAATGGCAAATCTCGATGCATTCCAGCCGAGGGAGGATGGTCAGCTTCTGATCGCCATCCGGGAGGAAGAGGTCACCGTCGCGCCCGAAGGCAGGACAAGGATCCATGTTGGACTGATAAATGAAGGTCTCACCGGGGAAAATGTCACTCTTTCGGTGCAGGGAGTGCCCGCCGAATGGACGACACTCGATACCCCGGTCGTTTTCCTGGCGCCCGGGGAAGCCCGGCAGGTCATCCTCACCCTGCAGCCGCCTGCGATGCCAACGGTCCGAGTCGGCCATTATTCGCTGGAAGTGCGAGCCGTCAGCCAGAGCGACCCGCGCCGGTCAGACACCGCCCAATGCGTTGTGACCGTGGCAGCCTACCAGTCCAGGGGCCGCATCGAGATCCTGCTTGGGTCGGTCGAGTTCTCTGCCGTCCCGGGCTCCAGCGTGGAGATTCCCATCCTGCTCCACAACCATGAGACCGTGGAGGACAGCATCCGTCTGGGGGTCGCGGGGCTTCCGGCAGACTGGATCTCGACGAACACCGCCCTCACCCGGCTGTCCTCCTCGGCCAGCGAAGAGATCCTGCTGACGATTCAGGTGCCTCGTTCCCCCGACGCCGTTGCCGGCCGGATTCCGTTCACCCTGCATTTCGCCAGTGAGTTATTCCCCACCCAGACCACCGCCGTGGATTGTTCGCTCACGATCCTGCCGTTCTCTGAATTTTCGGCCGCGATCGAGCCGGACAGGCTTCAGGCAGGCAGGTATGTCAATCTGGTCATTGCGAATGAAGGCAATACGACCGACACCTATACCCTGCACTTTCATAGCCCGGAAAATGCACTGTTCTTCGAGAAGGCGGTGCAGGTCTCCCGACCGGGGATTGAGCCTGGCACCCAGGAGATCGAGATCCTGAACGTGGAGATCCCCCAGGCAGAACAGCTTCAGGTCGCGGCCGGTGAGCGGGCCGTCTATCCGTTCCGGGCCAAACTCGGGGCGCGGCCGCTCTTCGGGAACGAGAGAGAATATCCATTTACAGTCGACATCCGCACAGCGGAGAACCGCTCGAGAGAGATTTCCGGGCTCGTCCGGGAGGCGGGCTATCTTCCCGCCTGGCTGGTTGCCGTTGCTGCGCTGAGCTGTATGATCCTGTGCTTTGCCCTGCTCGTGCCGCTCAGCGGCTTCCAGCGCACCGCCCGAGCCACCCAGACCGCCTCCTTCAACCAGACCCAGGCCGCGCTGTCGGGGCAGTCGGATACGGACGGCGATGGCCTGACCAACGAGCGCGAGAATAGTCTCGGCACAGATCCGCTCCTGGCAGACACCGATGCGGATGGCCTGCAGGACCGCGACGAAGTCGATACCTTCCGGACCAATCCGCTGGACGCCGATACCGACGAGGACGGCCTGCTGGATGGCGCCGAAGTCCTGACCCATTCGACCGACCCGCTTAATCCGGACACGGATGGCGACGGCCTGAGCGACGGCGACGAGATCTCCCGCGCGACCGATCCCCGCAACCGGGATACCGACAACGATGGCCTGCCAGACGGCGAAGAGGTGCGCCTGGGGACCGACCCACGCAAGGCCGATACGGACGACGACGGCCTGCTCGACAGCCAGGAGAACCCGACCTGCCCGCGTCCCCTCGACCCCGATTCAGATGGCGACGGCCTCCTCGACGGCGCGGACCGCGATCCGTGCAACGCCTCCAACCCGGCGCTGACCGCCACCGCCATCTCCGGCGCCCCGACGATCGCGCCACCCATCCTGCCATCACCTACCCAGCCCTTGCCTACCCAGCCCATCCCCACCTCCACTCCGCCTGCCCCGAGCCTGGAGGGGTTGATGCTCTTCGCGACCGACCGGGATGGCAACTTCGAGATCTACGTCCAAAACCTCGCCGACCTGGCCCAGACACGCCTGACCAACAGCCAGTTCCAGGATACCCAGCCTGCCCTGTCGCCGGATTCCAGCCAGTTCGTCTTCGTCTCGAACCGGGATGGAAACAACGAGATCTACATCCGCACGATCGCCAACCAGGCGCCGGTCAACCTGACCAATCAGGGTGCAGACGACCAGCAGCCCGCCTGGTCCGCGGATGGCAACTGGATCGCCTTTACCACTAACCGCGACGGCAACCAGGAGATCTATATCATGAACAGGAACGGCTCAGACGTCCGTAATCTCACCGGTCACCCGGCCAGCGACTCGGCTCCAACATGGTTTACATCCGGGTCCGAGCAGTGGATCGCCTTCACAACCAACCGCGATGGCAACCAGGAGATCTATAAAGTCAGGCCGGATGGCTCGGGCCTGGCGAACCTGACCCTGAACCCCGCCAACGATCATTCCCCTTCCGGGTCCGTCGGAACCCTTCTGGCCTTTGTGTCGGAGCGCGACGGCAATTCTGAGATCTACACCATAACCGACACCGGCGGCGCGCCGACCAACATCACAAACCACCCCGCCCAGGACCTCGACCCGGCCCTGCAGCCCGGCGCCCAGTGGATCTCGTTCACATCGGACCGGGACGGCCAGCTTGAGATATACGTGGTCCCTGTGACCGGCGGCGCCGCCTACAACCTGACGCGTAACGCCAGCCAGGACAGCCAGCCGGACTGGTAGATCTCGGAACATATTTTTGAAAAGCAGGTATTCGAGAAGCTTACACCCTGGGCCGTCAGTCCGTCTGTTTTGCCTTTGCCCTCGTCCGCTCCACCAGGTACATCAGTCCAGAGTTGATGAACAGGTTCAACAGGGCGGCGCCCACCGCCAGGATATAGGCATCCAGGGCAACGGCAATGCCGATGGCCGCCACCGACAGGATCGAAGCGCTCGTGGTCAGCCCCTCGACCACCCGTTCGCCGTGCTCACGGTATTTCAGGATCGTCCCCGCCCCCAGGAAGCTGATGCCCACCACGACCGCCTCCACCACACGGACCGGATCGGCGGTCAGGATGTCGCGCGGCTCGAAGGAAAGTAGCAGAATGTTGGCCAGCATGACGAAGAACGCGGCCGTGCCTCCCACCAGCATGTGCGTGCGCAGACCGGCCGGCCTCTCGGCAAACTCGCGCTCGATCCCCACCAGCCCGCCCAGCAGCGCGGCGACCACGACCTTCCCCAGCATCTGCAGCTCCATCGTTGCATCCATATCACCTCCTGCGATTTGGTATACGTTCTCTAGAAAGTAACACGAAACCCTTTGGATTCAGTTATCGCGGGTTCGCAATATTTGTTTCCTTGCCCGCGATGAAACACCCTACGCTCCTGAAGGTTGTTTCACTACCTGCGATCCTTTATCCTCCGTCCCCTATATTTGTTTCCCCACTCTCAAACCCTTATCGTCTGCCTCCGATGTTCGTTTACCAGTCTGCATTGTTTGTTTATCCACTTGCGAACAAACACTGAACGCATATAAACCCTTATCCCCTGCCCCCTATAAACTCCCGTTCCTCAAATTTGCACAACTGTAGAGTCCGAATGTCGTTCTATGGAGTAAGATAGGCCTGCATATGCGGAGGCAGGTCAACGGGCTGACCCGGGTCAAATTCCAGCCGCCGCCCGATGCCAATCCTGTGAACATCGAAGCCCACCCTTCCATGCGAACGATCATGGAACCATCACCCAGAAAGGAAACAGGCAGCCCATGCCCCCCAAATACTACCCAACAAACGTTCAAAACCAGGCCCAGGATATCCGCGCGGCTTGGAATTACATCAACACATCCATGACCTTTGGCGATCTTGACTTTTTGGCCTTCAACGCCGCGATCGAAAAGGCCGGCGCGCTGGAGGGGGAAGTCAACGATCTGCGCACCCTGCTCATCGACCGCCTCAACCAGCGTAATGACGCCTACGCCAGCCTGTGGGACAACGTCAAGCGTGTCCGCAGCGGGGTCAAGGGCATCTACGGCGATGACTCGTCGCAGTATGAAATGGTCGGCGGGACGCGCGCCAGTGAACGCAAGCCGCGCGCCCGCCGGGTGTTCGAATAGAGCCGCTCCCTCCACAACACACATCCGATCCATAAAAAGCAGACCCTCCATGCGCACGGAGGGCCCGGGGCTTTCTCAAAGTTCAAAAGAGTCTGCCATTCACTTCTTCTTGAACCACTGAGACACGAAGACACTGAGAAAAAGCTGCAAGCACTCTGTATCTATAATAGTGAGATAACTCCACCGTATAATTTAGAGTGCAGGGCGGAGGCCTGCTCGGTGCTTCCTCTGGCTTCCGTTTGAGCCTATAATAGGCGTATATTAAACATTTGGGCTCTAAGGGAGATTTCAATGTTCCTTCGTATTGCCATTTTCTACGTGCTGACCTGGTTCTTCCTCATCCTGCTGGGCGGGACGCAGCAGGCCACCGGCATCCTGCCGCCCGAGGTGGGGCTGGCCCAGTGGGGACCGGGGCTGGCCGCCCTGTCGATGCTGCTGCTCTTCCGGCGGGATGGGCACAGGATCACGTTCGCCTCCCCGCAGACGCCGGGCATCCGCTACCTATACGCGGCCCTGATCCCCATGGGTGCGGCGCTGGTCATCTACCTGATCCGTTCCTTTGTGGATATCGCTCCTTCTGCGAACGAGCTGGCCATCCTTCCCATGCTGCTCTGGATGCCGTTCGGCGCGCTGGGCGAAGAGCTCGGCTGGCGCGGTTACCTGCACAAAAAGCTGGACCCGCGGATGCGCGGGATCGCTTCATCGATCCTGGTGGGGATTCTGTGGATGCCGATCCATGTCCAATTCCTGACCCAGGGACCCCTCTTCATTTTGCTCCTGGCCCTGCTGATCGTTTCCTATTCAATCGTGATCTACGCCCTGGTCCATGATACCGATTTCAGCGTGCTGCTGGCGTCCGTCTTTCACCTGGCGATCAACATCAGCAACCTGCTCTTCCTGGATGTGATCTATGAAACGCCGTTCATGCTGATCAACAGCCTGGTCTGGACCGTGCTGGCCGTGATCGTCGTCATGAGGAACAAGGGGATTTTCTTTGGACGAGCTACAGTGCCAGATACTCTTTCAACTCGTCTTCCATAGGCGAGGCGTACCAGCCCCCATGCGCTGTGGTGGAACGGCCGCCGCAGTAATTTCCAGAGCGCAGGCAGTCCTCCAGCGAATAGCCGTTCAGCAAGCCGTAAACAAATCCGCAGTCGAAGTTGTCGCCGGCCCCGGTGGTGTCGACCACATCCACTGCGATCCCCGGCACGTGGACCACGCGCCCCTCCTGACTGGCAAGCACCCCATCGGCGCCCAGCTTGATAAGCACGGTTGGGGTGAGCTTTGCCAGCTGCGCCAGCGCGGCCTCTGGAGTTTTTTCCCGGGTCAGGTTCAGGGCTTCTTTTCGATTGGGAGCAAAGACATCGACAGACCGCAAGGCAGCTTCCACGTGCAGATCGTCCAGGCGCAGGCTGTCATTCCCCTGGCCGTCCATGAAAACGGTGGATCCCTGGGCATGGGCGGTCTCGACGATCCGTGGAATACCCGGGTCGTGATGCAGCGACATCAGCAGCAGGCAGCGGGCCGGGTTCGTGCGCACCAGAGCCGCCAGGTCCAGGACCGGCAGGGGATCCATATAACTGAGGAAGGCACGGTCGTGGGCAAACGAAAATGAGACAGAAACCGCCTGCAGAGGCCGGTCATGTTTCCGAAACAGAGCTGGGTTGAGGTTTTGCCGGCCGGCCTCCTCGAGCACATAACGGCTGAAGAAGTCGTTCCCGAAATCGCTGGCCCAGCCGACATTCATCCCCAGGCGGGTCAGCGCGGCCGCCGGGATAAACCCTGCTCCCGGCAGAATTTTGAAATCATGACTGTAGACCTCATCACCCAGTTTGGGGAGTTCCGGCAGGCCGGTGAAGACGAGATCGCAGAACGAGGCGCAGGGGACTACTACGTCCAGCATTTTCATGAAAGGTTAATGCCACTCGCCGACATACGGCCTGTGAGCGGACAGATATTCATCGACGAGGACCTGGGCCCGCGAATGTGACATCACCAGCGGATGGATCATCAGGGCCATCACCGCTTTCTGACGCGAGCGCTCCAGGATGGATTGAACAGCCAGGTTCTCATAATATTTCACCGAGCGCATGAGCAATTCCTGGTGCTCGGGGACCTGTCCGACCGGCAGCGGGTGGATCCCATACCTATCCACCAGGCAACTGACTTCGACCACATCCCCGGCTGCCATGCAGGCAATGGATCCTTCGTTGGGGACGTTTAACGCTGTAAACACCGGCTCGCTTCCTTCCAGCCCCTGGATGATATCGAGCGCGACACCCGCGTAGCCTTCGCCCCCCGCTACATCGAATTGCCTGGGAGCCGACTCTTCCACCTGCTGGTCCGCCTGCTCAAGGGTCGGCGCGTCGGGGCGGGCGTAGTGCATGTAGGTCGCGCCGCGGCGGTCGTTGTAGGCCTGGTAGAGGGACAGGGCTTTGGCGGGGTTTTGGGTCACGTCGATGTCGGCCAGCTGGTGGAGCAGGCGCTCGTTTAATTCCAGGATCTCCTCGCCGCGCGTTTTCCCATCTCCAAGGATCTGCTCCACCGCTTTTTCAGAGTAGTAATAATAGTACAGATACTCGTTCAGCCACATGCCCATCTGGCGGACGAGCTCGGGCTGGAACACTTTGAGGGAGGAAGAGGCAAGAAAATCGTCATTCTCGAGAAGTGGCAGAAGCACTTCCTCCCGGTCATGCAGGATACTGCGCGTCCAGGAGAGATGGTTCAACCCGAACACCTGGGGCCGCAGCTGGCGATGATCCACCTTCAGCCAGCCGGCGACCTGGTGCTGGGCCTCATTGGCGCCGTCACAGATCCCGACAATGCGCTCGAAGCCCTGGTTGCGCAGGGCCTGCGTTACCAGCCCGGCCGGGTTGGTGAAGTTGAACAGCCAGGCTTTGGGGCAGTGTTTGTCCATGAGCGCGGCATAGGCTTCGATGGCCGGAATACTGCGCATCGCCATGGCAAAACCGCCGGGGCCGGTGGTCTCCTGGCCGAGCACGCCGTGCTTCAGGGCGATCTTCTCGTCGAGGACGCGGCCCGGCTCATCCCCGACGCGGATGGCGGTCACGACGTGGGAGGCGCCGTCGAGGGCGGCGGCCGCGTCGCCGGTGTGGGTGATGTGCACCGGGCTGGCCATCATCTCCCCCACCTGGCGGCTGATGGCGGAAAATATCTCGAGCTTGCCCGGGTTGATATCCATTAAACAGACTTCGTCCAGGCCGATCGCCTGGGCCCGGCGCAGCGCCGAACCGACAAAAAGAGGCGCGCGCACCCCGCCTCCGCCAATGACTGTGATTTTCATAATTCACCTACTTTGGGGATACCTTACGTAAGTTGTGTGATAGCAATTTGGGAAAGCAGTTCAGTATACTCTTCCACTCGGAAATCGGCCGTAGGCAGGGTTCCCAATACGGCGGTTGCGAGAGCAAATCCATAACGCAACCCGTTTTCGAGGGCTTCCCGGCGGGAATAGGCGAGCGCCATACCCGCCAGCACGCCATCCCCGGCGCCGGCGGAGCTGACCACGGGCACGCTGATGGGATGAACAAAATAGGAATCCTGCTCAAAGACCGCGACCGCGCCCTCTGATCCAAGTGTGACGATCACGTTACAGCCGAACTCCTCCTGCAGTCTTGAAGCAGCCTGCAGCGCTTCCTGCCGGGACTCGGGTGTGATGCCAAGCAGGTCATGCAATTCCGTCCGATTTGGTTTAATGAGATCCGGTCGACCCTTTACCCCGGCAATCAGGGAAGCGCCGCTTGAATCGAAAATGACCGGCACGCCGCGTTCACGGGCCTGGGCGATCGCCTCTGGATAAAACTCCAGGGGCACACCCAGCGGGAGACTGCCGCCCATGACCACACAGGTCGCGCCTTCGAGAGCCTTCTGATATCCTTCTTTGAATTGGGATAGATGTTTGGGGGAGACCTTCAGGCTGGAAGTCGTGATCGTCGACTGGCCTTCACCCGGGACGATCAAAATCGTGTTCAGACGCGTCTCACCCTCAACCCATACAAAGTCCGTTTCAGCGCCGCGCTCGCGCAGCATGGTTTCCATGCGCTGTCCGTTGGGGCCGGCAGCGAAACCCAGCGCTCGAGTCGGGATGCCGAGCCTCCCGAGGATCCAGGAGACGTCGGTTGCCTTGCCGCCCATTCCCCAGGCTGAATCGAGCGCGCGGAGGGTGCTATTGAGTTGAAAACTCGATACCTGGAGGGTGTGATCGATCCCGGTGTTAGGCGTTAGCGTGATGATCATTAAAGGTCTGGATCGCCTCGCGCAGGCGCATCTGCATGGTTTCCGGGTCCATGGGTCCGCCTTCGGGCAGCAGGCGGCTCATCAGGATGCAGTAGGCATTCGTGTCGATCCGTTCCGTGAGATCAAAGGCGGCATCCAGGTCTTTGCCGACGACGAACAGCCCATGCCAGGGCGCCATGACCGCCGCGGCGTACTTGCGAATGGCCTCATCCTTGCCCTGCAGTCCCTCGGCGATCGCATCGGCCAGTTTTTCGGAATGGGCGGGAGCGAATCTGCCGACGACCGGGATGGTGCCGAACTTGAGCGTAGCTTCCAGGACCGGCTCGATCGGCTGGCCCGAAGCAACAAAGACCATCACATGCCGCGGGTGCGAATGCAGGACTGCCGTGCCGTCCGGGAATTCTTTGTACAGGCGGTAGTGGACTTTCGCTTCGCGCGAGATGTCGCCGTCACCTTCGAACTTGTTGCCAGCCAGATCGCTCACCAGCACCTCGTCCGGCTGGAGCTGCCAGTGACGCCGGCTGCCGCTGAAGCGCGGCGTGATGCAGACCGTGTCCCCGACTCGCACACTGATGTTCCCACCGGCCGCATCGGTGAGGTGGCGCCCGAAGACCAGCTTTCCGGTTTCGGCGATCTTGCGGCGGGTCCGGGCAATTAGTTCGGCACTGGAGGGCTCGCTTTTTAGCGGAGCGGACTCGGCCGGTCTCCCGGCTTCGATCTGCGAGATGAGCTCCAGCCGGGAAGCATGCCGTCCGCCCTCGTACTCCGCCTCCAGCCAGGACTTGACGATCATCCGGGCCAGCTCAAGCCCAACGACCCGCGCGCCCAGC
>DASUOS010000187.1:0-17035 GCA_036276515.1 Anaerolineales bacterium
CTCGCCGACCAGCTGGCGATCGCGGTGGTCAACACCGAATTGTTTGCCGAGACCCAGGAACATCTCGCCCAGCACCGGCTTCTCCATCACATCACTACCACAGCCGCTTCCGGAACCACCCTGGACGAGGCCCTGCAGTCGGCAGTTAATGGCCTGCAAGTCACCCTGGGCGGCGACCGTGTCTCCATCCTGCTGGCAGACCGTGAGAAGAAAAGCCTTGAGGTAAAGGCAGCCGTAGGGTATGCCAGCAACGTCTTCGATATCCGTATACCCATCGGCGTGGGGATCACCGGCTGGGCCGCGGCGCATCGCAGGACTCTGCGGGTGAACAATGTTCTCCAGGATACGCGTTATATCGAGGCCAGCCCAAATACCCGCTCCGAGATGTCCATCCCGCTTTTGTATCGAAGCGAACTGCTGGGGGTTCTCAATGTGGAGAGCGAACAGCTTTCCGCCTATGCAGAAAACGATGAAGAGCTGCTCGGCACCCTGGGAGGAAGTCTGGCTGCGATTATTGCGAATGCCCGGTTGCTGGAACAGATCCGCGGACAGGCGGAGCGTGAGCGCATCCTGTTCGAGATCACCGACAAGATCCGCCGGACCACCGATATGGAGACCATCCTGGCAACCACGGCCAGCGAGCTGACGCGGGCGACTGGCGCCAACCGTGCCCGCATCCGGGTGGGGATCAGAGCCTCTTCCGATGCGGCCGAGAAAGAAGTCCGGAAATGAAACGCTGGTTCTCTCTGGATCCATTCCTTCCTCGTCTGGGTGGGCGCTTTATACTCCTGGCTCTCGCGGCCGCGCAGGTTGTTTCCCTGTTGGGGGCCATTCCCGGCATCATTTCGATCCAGGTCAATGCCCAGTTCGATGCCGATCAGATCCGGTCAGTTACCATGATCGTTCCGCTTCTGTCCGTGGCAAGTCTTGTTTTGCTCTTCGGGTTTGGCTGGCGAATCACGGGCAAGGCGCGGGCGCGCTTGAATTCGTGGGCAGCCGATACTCTCAAACCCGACCCGGCAGTAGAGTTCGAGGCCTGGAGGGAGATCACCGGCCTTTCCTGGCGGTACGGGATGGCTTCGGTACTGGTATTTCTGGTTTTCATGATTCTGCCTGTCTTCCTGCTCATTTATTCTCAAAGCAATGTGATCGTCTCCCCCTTCCAGCCGACCTCGCTCAATTCCCCGGATCCGATCTATGTACTGCTTGGCGGGTTCGCTGCATTGTTCGGCTCAGTCTGCCTGGCCATCCTGATGATCGACCGGCTTACCCAACCCGCCCGGCTGGTCCTGCTTCCGAATGACTTCGAGACCCAGCTGACGGGACGCTCGGGTCCCCTGCTCGGCGGCAAATTGACCGTGCTGACCCTGGGACTGATCGCCATGGCAGTCTTCCTGATCGCTCCCATCGGCTACCAGCAGTCCATCCGGATCCTGTACTCGGAAGTCAGCTCAATGGATGTGTTCCGGGATATCCAGCTCCAATCGGTCCTGTTCAGCCTGCTGGCTTTCGTGTTAGGGGCGGGATTTTCGTACTATGTATCCCGGTCCATCTCGGATCCGCTCAAGGAGCTGATCTCCACATTCAATAAGATCGAGCGCGGCGATATTACACAGCGTGTGAACGTCAGCGCAACGGACGAGCTTGGAATCGTAACAGTCCAGTTCAACCGCATGGTATCGAGGCTGGAAGCCCTGCAGACCACTCTGGAGCAGCAGGTCCTCGAACGGACCAAACAGCTGGCCGCGACCAATGAGGTCGGCCGGGCAGCCGCCTCCAGCCTCGACCCGGATGAGCTCATCATGCGGGTCGCCAACCTGTTTCCGGAAAAGTTCGGATATTACTACGCAGCCATTTATCTGCTGGATCCCAGTGAAAAGTGGGCAGAGCTGAAGTTTGCCACGGGCGAAGCAGGCAAGGTGCTCAAGCAGAACCGCCATCGCCTGGAAGTCGCCGGCCGCAGCATGGTCGGGACGGCTATTTACCAGAAATCCCCGCGTATTGCTCAGATCGCTTCACAGGAAAAACAGCGTTATGAGAATCCGCTGCTGCCCTACACACGTTCTGAGATTGCCTTGCCTCTGATCGCGGGGGATCACGTCCTGGGTGCATTGAATGTGCAGTCAATGCGAGAGGCCGATTTCGGTCCGCAGGTGATCGAGACGATGCAGAACATGGGCAGCCAGGTGGCCATTGCCCTTGAAAATGCGCGCCTCTTCCAGGAAGCGCAGCAGATCATCAAGGAAATGCGGGCCGTCCAGCAGCAGTACCTGGTGGAAGGCTGGCAGGGCTTTTCCAGCGAAAATCAGGACCTGGAATATATCGTTGGCGATGAAGTCAGCGAAGATGCCGAAGTGTTGGAGATCCCCATCAACCTGCGCGACCAGGTTCTTGGCGAGATCAAGCTTGAGGGCCGCAGGGATTGGACCATGGAACAGCAGTCCCTGGTCGACGCAGTCGCCAAGCAGGCAGCCATTGCTCTCGAAAATGCACGCCTGGTCAATGAGAGCCGCCAGGTGGCCGTCCGTGAGCGTATGCTGGCTGAGATCAATTCCAGGATCTGGTCCGCTGCCACGATCGACGGCGTTCTTCAGACGGTGGTCAAGGAGCTGGGCAGACGCCTGGATGCCTCTCATGCCACCATCGAGCTGCAAATGGATGATGATGCAACCGGAGGTGATGCATGAACCGCATGCCTCCCCAGGTCGAGACTCAAGCTGCCGAGCTTTTTTCCTATCGGCTGTGGCGTGAACGGTTTCTAAAAGCGGTCCTCCAGGGCGCCTGTGTCCTGGGTTTCATTGCAGTCGTTCTGTACTTCTTTACTCCTTCTGTCCCGCTGTACAAAGCACTGGCGGTGGTCAGCTACGGTGTGCTCCTGCTGTTGACCTTCGTGCCGCGGCTGCCCTACATCGTTCGCGCCGGGGCCTTTTTGCTCCTGTTGTATTTCGCCGGCTTCACCTCTCTTCTCGATCACGGCGTCGCCGACGCTGCTGTCCTGTTCCTGGGTTTTATTGTGATGACCGGCTTGCTGTTCTCGCCGCGCGCGGGAGTATATGTCACCTTTGCACTCGTCACACTTGCGATCATGCTGTATTTCGGATGGGAGCGCTCCGACCTGCTGGACCTGGCCCGGCTGACGGCGATCTTTATGGTGGTGGTATCCATTGTCATCACCGGCCTGCATACCTTCCAGCAGGAATTCTCCCGGACTCAGCATTCTGCGCGGGAGACGCTTGAAACCCTTCGAACCGAGCGGTTCAACCTGGAGCAGCGCGTGGAGGAACGAACGGCGGGCCTGAGTCGAAAGACCGACCAGTTGCGCGCTACCTCCTACATCGCCCGGAAGACCGCGGAAGTACAGGACCTGGCGACTCTTCTCAACACGGTGGCAAACCTGGTCACCGATCAATTTGGGTTCTATCACACCGGCATCTTCCTGATCAACGAGGCCGGAGATGAGGCCGTACTGCAGGCTGCCTCGTCGGAGGGCGGCGCCCGGATGATGGAACGGGGTCACGCGCTTACCGCCGGCACGCAGGGAATTGTTGGCTATGTGGCGGCCCAGAAGAAGCCTCGCATCGCCCTGGATGTCGGAGAAGACGCCGTCTTCTTCAACAACCCAGACCTGCCCATGACCCGCTCCGAGCTGGCCCTGCCCTTGATGATCCACAACCGTGTTCTGGGAATCCTCGACATCCAGTCCGACAAACCGCAGGCCTTCGGCGTGGACGACATCGATGTTCTGCAGACCCTGGCAGACCAGGTAGCCATTGCGATCGAGAACGCCCGCCTGCTGGATGAGTCACAGGCAACATTAAGCCAGCTCGAAGCTCTGACCGCTGTCCGGACGCGCGACGTCTGGAGTCAAAAGCTCCGTGAAAAGAATCGGGTCTTTACATACACCCCACTCGGCCTGCGCGCCGAAAAGATAGCCCCCTCGCAGGGCCAGACCCTCACGGTTCCGCTTATGCTCCGCGGCCAGAAGATCGGAACCATATCCATCGCCCGCAGGGGCGATTCGGGAATGACCAGGCGCGACGAGGAACTGATTGCTGAGGTCGCCAGCCAGGCCGGACTGGCAATCGACAACATCCGCCTGCTCGAGGAGGCCACCCAGCGCGCCAACCAGGAGCAGATCGTCGGCCAGCTAGCCAGCCGCTTCAGCCAATCCCTGGACACCGATACCCTGCTCCAGACCGCAGTACGAGAACTTGCCCAGCTTTCGGATGTCACGGAAGTCGCGATCTTTGTAGGTAAACAATCCGGCGACTCTCAGACCAACCGGAATGGAAAGCGTACAACAGGCTAACATGATGCAATCGCAGGGCTTAGAACACGAAATCACCCAGAACGAACGCCTGGCACGGGCTTTTCTTGCCAGCGGCCGTTTTATCCCCCATTTTCTGGGCGTGACCGGCATCGGGTTTCTTGCCATTTATATCCTCACCCGCTCGGGCATCTTTGGCCAGCCGTCCATATCATTGGTTTATATTGGCGGGATCACGATCCTGCTGGCCCTGGTGCAGATCTACCTGCTTTCCCTGGCCCGCCGGAACAAGGGAATTGCCGCCAGCGTATGGGGAGCCCTTGCAGCAGCCGTATATGCCATCCTGTTGACGTTTTTCTGGCAGGGTGTATATCCGCTCTCCATCACCATTGCACTGATCCCGCCTGTCTCCACAGTGAGAGCCGGGATATCACGCCGCTATTATCCTGTCCTGGCCCTCATCACGATCCTGTCGATCCTCGCTGTTCTCTTTACGGAAACACGATCCTCCTTTGACAGGCTGCAGAACGGTACTCCCGCCTCCATTGCGAGCATCGTGTTCCTGATCGCAGCCAGCTTGTTATTGGCGACGATCTCCATTATTTCCGAGAATAAAAACTTCAAAAGACTGCAGAGTCTTTTACTGACTTCCTTCATCATCATCGTAACGATCCCCACCATCATGGCTGCGGTTTTATCGGCGGTTGGAACCTTCACCAACAACCAGACCCAGACCTTCAACACATTACGTACCATTTCCAATCTCAAGAAGAACCAGCTGGACGCATTGATCCGCGGCTATCAAAGTGATGCCAGCAAACTTCAGGATGATTCAGGCTTTACGCTGAATACGTTAAATGTGCTTGCGGGCGGGGAACAGGATTCGTTAATGATCCAGAATTCCAAACGGGTAGCACGGAGCCGCGTGGAAAACATTCTCGGGTTTGTGGCCGAGTACAAGGAAGTCATGATCCTGAATACGCAGGGCGACGTCCTGATCTCCACCATCCCACAGAACGAAGGGCTGAATTTTGAGAGCCAGTTATTCTTCCGCCAGGGAACCCTGCGCCTTCATATGGGCTTTGCGGAAATCCCAGCCTTCGGTCGTGAAAATCTGATCGTTGCCACTCCCATCTATGACGTGGATGGCCGAGTCATACGAGGCATCCTGGCGATCCGCTCGGATGCAGGTTCGATCAGGGACCTGATGGAGAGCACGCCCGGTTTTGAAGAAGCAGACACCTATCTCGTCGATCGGGCCTACAACCCGGTCACGAATACCCGTACGGCAGTGGACACGGTCAGCACACAGGCCTCCCTGGAGGCCATCCTGAACAATGTGGCGGGTGGACAGGGCATTTACGAGAACTATGAGAACGAGTCCGTTCTGGGGTACTACGAATGGTTTGAGCCGATGCAGGTGGCGATCATTTCCGAAGTACCTCTGAGCACCGTGGTCTTCAATTCGACCCGGGCACTGGCGGGAAGCGCTGTGCTGGCGCTGTTTATCATCTCCATGGCGATTGCGGCGGTTGCCATCTCGGCCCACTCGATCGTGAACCCCATTACAGTACTTGCCCAAACGACAGAGAGCTTTGCTGCCGGAAAACTTTCTGCAAGAGCCCCGATCGAGCGCCAGGATGAGATCGGTGCGCTGGCAAAATCCTATAATCAGATGGCTGCCCAACTGCAGGAGATCATTGGCAGACTGGAGCAGCGCGTCAACGATCGGACGCACGATCTTGAGAATCAGACCCAGCGCTTACGCCTGGCTGCAGAGATCGTACGCGATGCAGCGTCTGCTCGCAATCTCAATGATCTGCTGGGACGGTCGGTGCAATTGACGTCGGAGCGGTTCAACTTCCAGCATACCGGAATTTATCTCCTGGATAAGAACCATGAGTTTTGCGTCCTGACCGCCTCGTCGAGCGAAGAGGGCAGACAGTTGATCGCGAACATCCACCGCGTCCGGGTCGGTGAGCTAGGCCTTGTCGGACGGGTAGCCGCCACGGGAGAAGCGCGCATCGCTTATGAGTCAGACGGGGCGATCTTAAGCGGCGCTGCATTCCCTGATATCCGCTCTCAGATCGCGCTTCCCTTGAAATCGGACAAGAATGTCATCGGCGTGCTGGACATCCAGACGACCGAAGCCAACGCGTTTAGCGAAGAAGATATGGCAATCCTGCAAACGCTCGCCGACCAGCTTGCCACAGCTATTGAGCGTACCCGCCTCCTGCAGGAAGTAGAAAGCAGCCTCAAGGAGCTGGAGAGTGCCTACGGACGCTATACACGAGAGGGTTGGAACCAGCTAATTGACAGCACGCAGACTGGCATCAAGGGATACCGATTCGATAATATCCGCCTGGAACAGATCCGCGAGCTCCCCGAATTGGAAAAAACCGTTCTGGAGACCGGAAAAATGGTCAGCGCCTCGAGCGAAAATGCAGACAAACAGACAACGGTTGGTATTCCCGTCAAATTGCGCGGCCAGACGATCGGCGTGATCAGTGTCAGGCTCAAGGAGGATCATGGGGATGACACCGTGTCAACCGTCAAGCTCGCCAGCGAGCGCCTCGCTTCTGCCCTGGAGAGCGCCCGCCTGTATGAAGAGGCCCGCCTGCGCGCCGACCGTGAACAGTCCATCTCGCAGGTGGCAACCGCCATCAGCTCATCGACCAGTTACGAGGACATCCTGCAAACCACAGTCCGCGAAATCGGTACAACCCTGAAAAATGCTGAGGTCTCCATTCAAATCCTGGACCAGGCCGATGGATTCAGGACAGAAGGGTAGGCCGATATGAACACAATGTTCAGGATTCGAAAATTTCTGGCTCCACCCGTCTTTCCCGCGGATGAGAGCAAAAATCAACTGGCATCCTACATCAGTATTATCGTCCCACCGATTGTGCTTGCTTTAATTGTCTTTCTCATTGTTCGTATAAGGCAGGGAATCGATCCTTTCGATGCATCGAATGTAATCCTCGCAGGGATTGGCCTTGTTTTGATTACTGTCTGGATGCTTATGAAAGTGGGCTATGTCCGCCTGGCAGGGTATATCAATATCGCTGCTCTCTGGGTAGCCATCTCCTTCCTGGCCCTCACCAGCAGCGGCATCCGGGGTACCGGTTTTGCAGGCTATTTTGTGGTCATGCTCCTGGCCGGCCTGCTCCTCGGAGTTCGAGCGGCCACGGGGGTCGCTTTCCTTTCCATTCTTGGTGGGTTTGGGATTGCGTATGTTGAATCGACTGGGCTGGTTACCTTTACCGTGGATCCACCGTTTGTAGAGGCCATCGAGTTTTCCTTCCTTTTTGTGATCAGTATTGTCATCATCCGGCTGACGATCAACAGCCTTCAAAAGGCACTGGACAATGCAAAAGCGAATGCCAGGGAGCTCGAAACCAGCAACCAGGAGCTTTCCAAACTGCGGGACGAGCTGGAGTCACACATCCAGGAACGCACGGTCTCTTTGGAAAAGCGCGCCTCCCAACTTCAGACCGTCTCCAGCCTGGCCCGAAGCATTGCTTCCGTGAAGGATCTGGCTACCCTGCTGCCTGACATTACCCGGCTCGTCAGCGAGCAATTTGGTTTCTACCATGTAGGTATCTTCTTGGTCGACGATGCGGGTGAGTATGCAATCCTCCAGGCTGCCAACAGCGACGGCGGCCGTGAAATGCTGCATCGCGGACATCGTCTACCCCTGGATACAAACAGTATTGTCGGCTACGTGACCTCGCGCGGCGAATACCGCATCGCCATGGATGTGGGTGCAGACGCTGTCCACTTCCGAAATCCCTATCTGCCGCAGACCCGGGCCGAAATGGCTCTCCCCCTGCGCGTCGGCGGACAGGTGATCGGCGCCCTGGATATGCAGAGCACGCAGGTCAACGCTTTTTCGGAGCAGGATATTCCGGTTCTCTACACCCTGGCAGACCAGGTGGCTGTCGCTATTGAAAACGCACGTCTCTACGAAGAGGTGCAGAAGGCGCTGGCCGAATCCCGAACGACTTTTGAGAACTATGTCAGACAGGAATGGGGCAGCTTCGCCCAGCAGGCCAGACATACCGGGTTTGTTTTCGATGGAAAACAGGTTACGCCGCTCGATCGAAAGGCCCGGCGCGAAAACGTCCGGCCGGTGATCCAGACCGGCAAGCTCTCCGTGGAAAAGTCTTCTTCCACGATCACCCTCCCGATCAAACTTCGCGGCCAGACCATCGGCGTTCTGGAAGTAAATTCGAAGACCGGAGAACGCGAGTGGTCCAGGGACGAGATCACTCTGCTCGAAGCTGCCGCAGAGCGCGCAGCCCTCGCCCTCGAAAATGCCAGGCTTGTGGAAAGCGCTCAGCGCCGCGCTTCGCGTGAGCGTTCCATCGGTGAGATCTCTGCCCGGATCGGTTCTGTCAGCGACATTGAGTCGATCCTGCAGACCGCCGTCGAGGAGCTGGGACGCAAGCTCAGCAGTGCAACGGAAGTCACACTCGAGCTCGATCGGGAACAACTATAACCCGCTCGTCCTATCGGATAATACCCAATGAAACAGACCGGTTCACTCCTCAACAAAACTCTAACATTTGCGCTCATCGGCGGGTTCTTCGGGCTGGCCTTCCCCTTCCTGGCCACTCTGATCCGGGTCTGGTCTTCCGGTCTGTCATTGAGCCTGTCCAGCATGGCGGCTGTCCAGTTGTCGGATCCACTGCTTTGGATCATCGACACCGCTCCCATCCTGTTAGGCGGGTTTGCCGCCTTGGCTGGCCGCAGACAGGATGAGCTGGAGAATACAAACAGCCTGCTACGGACGAGGGAGCAGGAGCTCGAACGTACCGGTCTCGCCCTGGAAGAACGGGTAACGGAACGCACGCAGGCTCTCACTTCCCTGAACGTCCTGGTCAGCGAGCGGCTGGAACAACTGAAATCGGTTGCCGATATCACCCGTACAGTGATGTCCATTCAGGAACTGGACCGTCTGCTTCCGCTCGCTGCACAAATGGCCAGCCAGAAATTCAGCGCCTATCACACCGGTATTTACCTGCTGGACGAACAAAGGCAGCATGCCATCCTGATGGCAGCCAGCAGTGAGGGCGGCCGGCAAATCCTGCAGAGCGGACAGCGGCTAAGGATCGGCGAGCAGAGTCTGGTTGAATTTTCCATCCGGACTGGACAGCCGCGCATCTCGAGCGACACCCATATCGATGCGATGTTCCGTAATGAGCCTGAACTGGCCAGGACGCGGTCCTCCATCGTGCTGCCGCTCAAATCAGGTGAGACCGTGATCGGCGCGCTCGATCTGCACTTCGATGAGACCCGATCCTTTCCCTCCGAATATATAGTGGTCCTCTCCATCCTTGCCGATCAACTGTCCATTGCTATCCAGAACGCGGTACTCTATGAGAGGACACAGAGAACTCTTCGGGAAGTGGAAGTGAATTCCCGCCAGATGTCCGCCAGCCAGTGGAGCGGCTGGGTGGAGTCGATTCAGGCGAGAGGCTATCGATATGACGGGATCCGTGCGGAACCGTTGAAGGAAGCGGGCAGTGCATCCCCTGCGCCGACAAAGGTTCAGAATGTTCCCATCCGCCTGCGCGGCCGGACGATCGGTCATCTAAAGATCAAACTATCCGAGGCAGTCCAGGGTTGGACGGAAGACGATCTGGCCATCGCAGAAGCTACGGCCGACCGCGCTGCCCTGGCCCTGGAAGGAGCCCGGCTTCTGGATGAAGCACAGAAGCGTGCCGCACGCGAGGCATTCCTCTCGGAGATGGCGACTAAGCTGAGCACCTCGTTCCAGATGGATTCAATCCTGCGGGACACCGTGGAGGAACTGGGTCAAACACTGGATGGCTCCACCGTGTCCTTCCAGCTGATCAATCCGTCCGCTCCGCCAAAAATGGAGCCAACCCATCGGGATGAGCCGCCCAGGCGGCCAAATCAACCCGGGTAGGCATATGGAATGATGAACGAAGCATCGAACCGACCCAACTCCATGGCAGCGACCTGGAAGCGTCTTAAGGATTTCCTGACGGCTCCCTCGCCTGCGATCACGCGCGTCGAAGAACAGCGGGTGGCGCGCCTGGCAGCCTCTTTCCTGTTTCTGATCGCATTCTTCGAGTTTGTTGGAGGAGCGGCACGGTTTGTAACCCTGGGACTACCGCTCCTTGAGGCGTTTTCGGGCAGCCTGGGTTTTACATTCATACCGACCCTGATCGCGTATGGTCTGTCTCGGACCCAATATGTCCGGGCAGCCATCTTCCTGTTCTCCTTCTTTTATAGTGCGGCAGCCTATAGCTCGATCCTATCCCAGGGACCGGACGCGAACACGGCTGTGCTGATCCTGATCTATGTCGTTCCGGGCCTGATCGTTGCCAGTTCCTTCCTGAGCCCCCGGGCGGTCCTGTCGCTTACCGGTCTGAATGTTGTCGCATTTGTGATAAGCCACATGTCCCTGGGAGGGATGACAGGCGAATCCATG
The DNA here is from genome assembly GCA_036276515.1 of Anaerolineales bacterium. Classification (GTDB taxonomy): domain Bacteria; phylum Chloroflexota; class Anaerolineae; order Anaerolineales; family Villigracilaceae; genus Defluviilinea. The sequence goes on from DASUOS010000187.1 coordinate 10,731, forward strand.
GTGCAGGTCGGGATGATCGCCCTGCTCGGTCTGCTGCTGGTCCTGCTGGCAAATTTCCGCAGCAGCCTCGAGCGGTTCAGGCTTGATCAGGTTCAGGCTGCGAACCGGCAGCTGGAGGATCTGACGGCAACCCTCGAACAGCGCGTCGGCGAGCGTACTCACCAGCTCGAGACCGCCAACCGGCAGGTGGCGCAGCGAGCGGCGCAGCTCCAGACCATTACAGAGCTCTCAGAGGCGATCGCCCAGTTACAGGATCTTAACGCGATCTTTCCGGAAGCCACCCGCCTGATCAATGAGTCTTTTGGCTTCTATCACGTAGGCATCTTCCTGATCGACAGTGCTCGTGAATACGCCATCCTGCAGGCCGCCAACAGTGAGGGCGGGAAGCGCATGCTGGCCCGCAGCCACCGCCTCCAGCTGGGGACGGGCGTGGTCGGTTATGCGGCTCAGACGGGTATTCCCCGCATCGCCCTGGACGTGGGCGCGGATGCCGTTTTCTTCAATAACCCAGACCTGCCTGAGACCCGCTCCGAGGTAGCCCTGCCGATGAAATCGCGCGGCGAAACCATCGGCATTCTGGATGTGCAGAGCGTGGAAGCAGCAGCCTTCTCCAACGAAGATCTCCAGATCCTGACCGCCCTCGCCAACCAGGTAGCCATTGCCATCGAAAACGCGCGGCTGCTAACCGAGACCCGCGCTGCCCTGGTCCAGGTACAGGAAGTCTATGATGAGTTCACCCGGGCCGAATGGAGCCGGACGATCGCCAGGACAGAGCTGCCCGGCTTCCGTTACCACGGCGGGCGGATCGAGCTTATCGAAAAGGGCTGGAAGCTGCCCGAGGTTGTTGAAGCGGTGGAGAGCGGCTCCGTGATCACAGGAGCCTCCAACGGTTCGACCGAGAAGCGCAGCACGGTAGCCGTCCCGGTCAAATTGCGCGGCGAGGTGATCGGCGTGATCCACATAGAATCGAACGATCCAGCGCGGCTTTGGCTGAAGGACGAGATCAGCCTGGTCGAGGCAGTTGCCGAGCGCGCTGCATTCGCCATGGAAAATGCGCGTTTGTTCCAGGATGCACGTCGCCGGGCCGCCAAGGAACAGGCGATCTCCGAAGCGACCTCCCGGATCAGCACAGCTTTGAACATCGAGAATATCCTGCATACCACCGCGGAGGAACTGGAGCGCGTTCTGGGCGGGTCCGAGGTTTCCATCCGCTTCCAGGGCAGGGAGTGACCGCTCTATGAATATGAAACGATTCCCACGCCTCTTCCCCCACTTGAATATTCGATCCCGGATCGTGTTTGGCATTCTTGCCACCGGCGGCGTGGCGCTTGTTATTTTTGCCGCGCTTGGCGCTGCCCAGACGACTCAGGTGACTGCTTCCCTCTCCGACAGGCTGGAGACCAGCGTCAGCCTGCTCGCCGAGGAACAATTGATCAACACGGTCAATGATCAGGCTGAACTGGCCAATCAGTCCTTTTTGGACGTCAGTGAAGAAGTCGAAAATTTGGCGAATGCCTGGGAATCGCTGCAAGCCCAGAAGAGATCGCTCAACCAGGGCAATTACTGGGATGCAGAACAGTCTCTGTTCCAGCTGGAGACCGGGCAATACGGCAATTCTGCCAACGATATTTCGTCGGTATTTGTCCCGGCCAAGTACCAGCTGGATAACACAATTCTGACGGATGTCAACATTTCGGCCTATCTCGATTTCTATGCCCCCACTATCCTGGAGACGCATCCTTCCCTGCTGGCCGTCTATGCGATCGATACACGCGGCATAACGCGCTATTATCCAAACATTAATCTGGCCGCCGTTCTGCCGCCCGATTTCGACGCGACCCAACGACCCTACTTCGAGATCACGTCACCATTATTTAATCCGCAGCGCCGCACCCGCTGGACCATCCCGTATGTGGATGCTACCGGAGGCGGCCTGGTCCTGACAATTGCCTCACCCATTTACATCGGCGACACCTTCAACGGTGTTGTCGCAGCGGACATGCAGCTGACACAGATTACGAGCCAGGTGCTGGACCTGACGATCGGGGAGACCGGCTACGCCTTCCTGCTCGACGATGCGGGCCGCATTATTTCCATGCCTGCGGCAGGATATGATCTATTTGGTATGAATTCAGAGGAATGGAACAGCCAGGACTTCAGCTCTCAAACCCTTTTTGGAATTGGCTCGGATGAACTGCAGGCCGCAGTACGGCGCATGGCTGCCGGCGGGAACGGTCTGCTGATCACCGACAATAAAGGTGTAGATACCTATATCTCTTATGCCCCCATTCCTGTCAACGGCTACAGCCTTGCCCTGGTAGTGCCAGTGTCAGAATTGCAAGGAGCGATCACAACTGCCCGACTGGAAACGCAGGCCCAGCTTCAGGCTGGCACCAGGGCTCTTGTTCTCAGCATGGGTCTCCTGCTCCTGGCGGCGATCCTGATCAGCCTTGCCATTGGCCAGGTGATTGCCGCACCGATCGTACGCCTGACAAATGTTTCCAACCGCATTGTGGAAGGTGACCTGAGTGCGCAGGCGCCGGTCGACACGGAGGATGAGATCGGCACCCTTTCCCGGGCGTTCAACACCATGACATCCCGCCTGCGTGAATTGCTCCAGGACCTGGAGAAGCGCGTTGAAGAACGGACAATCGAGCTGGCAAAAGCCAACGAGAAGAACGAGCGCCGTGCACGGCAGTTCGAGGCCATCTCGCAGGTTGCATCGACCATCAGCTCCACGCGCGATTTGGATACACTGCTGCCGCAGATCACATCGGCCATCAGCGCAAAATTCGGCTTTTATCACACGGGAATCTTCCTGCTGGATTCACGCAAGGAATACGCGGTCCTCTCAGCCGCCAACAGCGAAGGCGGGAAACGGATGCTCGCCCGCAATCATCGTCTCAAGATCGGTGAGACAGGCATCGTCGGTTTCGTGACCGGCGCCGGAAAACCGCGCGTCGCTCTCAACACCGGTGAAGACACGGTCTTCTTCAACAATCCGGATCTTCCCGATACCCACTCCGAGATCGCCTTCCCGCTTAAGCAGGGTGACGAAGTGATCGGCGCCCTCGACGTGCAAAGTACCGAAGTCAACGCTTTCGATCAGGAGGATATTAACATCCTGACCGCGCTTGCCGACCAGGTGAGCATTGCCATTCAGAACGCCCGCCAGTACGAGGCAACCCAGAAGGCGCTGGCCGAATCGCTCGCCACGGGCCGCCAGTTCATCGATACCGGCTGGCAGCAGTTCCTGAAGAACCAGAAGATCACCGGGGTACGGCATACGGGAGCGAAGACAGAGCTGCTCTACAGCAACAAGGAACCGGAAAAGCAGGAAAATGCCTTAACGGTGGAGAAGGCACGTCTCCACAGAGGTGAAACCATGACCCTCCCGATCAAGCTGCGCGGTGTGGAGATCGGCGTTGTGGACGTGCGCTCAGACGATTTCCGCGGCTGGGAGCAGGATGAGCTGGATATTGTGAGCGCGATCATCGAGCGCGCCGCCATCGCAATGGAAAATGCCAGGCTGCTTTACGAGTCCCAGCGGCAGGCAGCAAAGGAACAGAAGATCGGTGAAGTCACTGCCAGGATCGGCGCGTCCATTCATATGCGTAACGTCCTGCAAACCGCCGTCGAAGAGCTGGGGCGTGCCCTGCCCGGCTCGGAAGTTGTGATTCAATTCGAAACAGACAAAACCGAGTCCTCTCCCGCGTGAGACAGGAGCCCATGGATGTTTAGCGCCATCGCCAGATTTTTCGAGTCGCCCGAAGACCAGGATCCATCCTTTATCCGTCTAGTCCGGAATATTTTGATATTCACCCTGGCCGCAACGACGATTTCCATCTTGATCAATGTAGCAACCCTGCCGCCGGCAGATCTTGTTGTCACAATCGGCATGCTGACGGCTGCCGGGCTCGTGGAGATGCTCGCCCTCGTCCACACGCTGCGCGGCAGGGTCATTCTGGCGAAGGCAGCCATCCCTCCTACGCTGGTGATTACGATCACCCTGGTCGCGCTCAGTGCAGACTCCATTCACGATATATCGATCATTGCCTTTCCCCTGATCCTGATCGTGGCGGTGCTCCTGCAGGGCCGGCGTGCTCTACTCGCAACCACTCCCCTGGCCGTGGCAGCCGTTGCCTTCCTGGGCATCCTGGATATGCTTGGTTTGAGCAGGAGCCCCTTTGCTGCACAGACCCGCCTGGATGAGATCCTGATCGGTATCGTGCTGCTGCTCTCGGGATCCGGCATCCTCCATCTTCTAACCACCCGGTTAAATGCGGCGATCGCCGATGCCAAAAGGAATGAACAGGCACAATACGAAGCCATTCAGGAGTTGAAACATCTGCAAACATCCCTGGAGGAAAGGGTCCAGGAACGGACCTCTGAGCTGACCGAGCGCGGGATGGAGCTGGAAAGAATATCCGGACAGGCCCACCGGCGCGCCGCACAATTCGAGGCCGTGACCCAGGTTACCCAGGATATTACTTCGATCCGTGACCTGCGTGAGCTCCTGCCGCGCATCGCGACCGTGATCAGCGATAAGTTTGGGTTTTATCATGTCGGCTTGTTCCTGCTGGATGAAGTAAACGAATACGCCGTTCTGACCGCTACGAACAGCGAAGGCGGACGAAAAATGCTGGCACGACATCATCGCCTGCGGGTTGGTGAGCAGGGCATCGTAGGCGTCGTAACCCATACGGGTCAGCCACGCATCGCCATGGATGTAGGTGTAGACGCCGTGTTCTTCGACAACCCGGAGCTATCCGAGACCCACTCCGAGATGGCGCTGCCGCTGGTCCGCAACAAACAGATCATTGGAGCGCTGGATGTGCAGAGCACAGAAACAGGCGCGTTTGGCGAAGAGGATATCCAGATGCTCAGCCTGCTTGCCAACCAGGTCAGCCTGGCTATTGAAAATGCCCGGCTGTTCGAAGAGACCCGGCGCGCCCTGGCCGAGTCCGAAGCGGTCAGCCGCCAGACGACGCGCGAAGCATGGACCAAACTTCCAACAGAACAGAAGCTGCATGGGTACCGTTACTCCCTGACCGGTGCCACACCGCTCAACAAGCCGCTCGACCTCAGAAACAAAGACAAGAATAAAACGAAAAGCAGCCAGGGGGAGTCCAGCCGGGTCGTAGTCCCGATCGAGCTGCGCGGGGAAACGATCGGCGCACTGGTCGTCCAATCACCGGAAAATGCCGAGATGAACCAGGACCAGCTCGACCTGATCAGGGCGGTTGCTGAGCGTGTCGCCATCTCTGCCGAAAACGCCCGTCTGTTCGACGAAACGACCCGCCGTGCCGAGCGAGAGCGAACCGTATCCGATATCACCGGTAAGATCCGTAGTGTCAACGATCCGCAGACTATGATACAGATCGCGATCGAGGAACTGCGCAACGCCCTGGGCGCAAGTCGTGTGGAAATCATTCCACAGACCATCCATGGCGCTCAATAATCAAGTGGAGGAAAAAATGGCATTCACGATTGCTATGTCCAATGAAAAAGGCGGGGTTGCAAAAACGACATCTACATTGTCTCTCGGCGCTGCGCTGGCCGAACTGGGGCACCGCGTGCTGTTAATGGACCTCGATCCACAGGCAAACCTGAGTCTGGCCCTGGGATTCGAGTCGCATGAGATCGAGATCACCTCAGCGAACGTTCTGATCGAGAATGCTCCCTTGCGGACCGCTATCCGGAGATGTGACGTCAACAACATGGATCTGGTCCCCTCCAGCTCACGAATCGAAAGCGCAGAACAATTTCTTCCCATGCGCAGCAATTACCTGGCCACCCTGCATCACGCTCTCGACAATGCCGCGCTTCCCTATGATTACATCCTGCTTGACTGCCCGCCCGCGCTGGGCGCGATCACGCTTAATGCACTTTCGGCAGCCAACCTGCTGATCATTCCAACGCAGGCGGAATATTTTTCAGCCTATGCCCTGCGCAACATGATGGGTTCGATCCGGCGCGTACGCCAGGAAAGCAATCCGAACCTGGCCTACCGGATTCTCGTTACCCTGCTGGATCGCCGCAACCGGACGCACCGGAATATATTCGAACAATTGCAGACCACCTTCGGGCAGGGAGTCTTTACAACCGTGATCGAGATCGATACCAAGCTGCGCGAAAGCCCCATCGCAGGTATGCCTATTACTCAGTACAAACCATCGAGCCGGGGCTCCCAGCAATACCGGGTGCTTGCCCAGGAGTTAATGGAATATGCCAAAGAAGAAGCCAGTCGACAAGCGGCTCAATAATTTATTTAGAGATATCAACTCTGAGCAGGCCCCGGCTGA
>DASUOS010000188.1:0-10190 GCA_036276515.1 Anaerolineales bacterium
AGCACCATCGATAAAGCCATTTCCAATGGAATTGCGTACGCGACGGAAGACCGCAAAGCGTATGGATTGGTTCTGATCCAGGAGATCAAAAGTAATATTACTTTGGCAAATCTGGAGGCAATTTCAGCCGGCGGGGTGATTAATGAACCGAAGGAATTGACCGTCACACGTGAATATCGAGATAAGCTTAATATTAAGTGTTCCAGTATTCGGCAACTGGCTGTTAATCTTTCCGGTGGCAATCAACAAAAGGTTGTGCTTAGCAAATGGTTATTTGCAAGTCCGGAAATCCTGATCCTGGACGAACCTACGCGTGGTATTGATGTCGGTGCTAAATATGAGATTTACACCATTATCAATCGCCTGGTAAGTGAAGGTAAAGGGATCATCCTGATCTCATCAGAATTGCCGGAGATCCTGGGTGTTTGTGATCGGATTTATGTGATGCGCGACGGCAAAATTGTCGGCGAAATGCCTGCCAGTGAAGCATCTCAGGAAATCATAATGACACGAATCATGACAGAACAAACGACAGAACAAACGACAGAACAAGAGGTAACACAATGAAAATTCCAGCAACCTTTAATGAAGCAACAAGTAAAAACGGCTTCCTGAGAACGCTGTCAAACCTTTTCCGAAGCAACATCCGCGAATATGGCATGTTGATCGCGCTGATTGCGGTCATGGCGTTCTTCCAGGTTCAGACCGATGGCGTGCTGATGAGGCCCGTGAACATAACCAACCTTGTTCTGCAGAACAGCTATGTGATCACCATGGCATTGGGTATGTTATTGATTATCATCACTGGCTGGATTGACCTGTCTGTAGGCTCAGTTGTTGCTGTTATTGGTGCACTTGCAGGTGTGTTGATCGTCAGATACGATGTCAATTGGATTGTGGTCGTCACGATTTCACTATTGCTCGGGGCTGCGATTGGCGCTTTTCAGGGCTATTGGGTTGCATACTTAAAGATCCCATCCTTCATTGTTACCCTGGCAGGCATGTTGATCTTTCGCGGTTTGACCATCGCCCTCCTCCGAGGCGAGTCGGTAGGGCCTTTTCCGAGGGGATTTCAAAATATAAGTTCAGGGTTTATACCAGACTTTTTCCAGAATGAAGGTCTGCACATAACCACTCTTCTGATCGGAGTGTTACTTTCAGGTTTATTAATATTCCTGGATGTGCGCGGCAGAAAAAACCAGCAAAAATATGGATTTGAAGTAACTCCACTCTATTTTTTTGTCGTCAAAAATATTGCCATTACTACGGCGGTCATGGGCTTCTGTTATTTGATGGCATCCTACAAAGGCCTTCCAAACGTGCTCGTCCTCCTTTTTGCGCTGATTGCAGCGTATGCTTTTATGACCAGCCAAACGGTAATCGGTCGCCGCATTTATGCAATGGGCGGCAATGTAAAAGCTGCCATGCTCTCAGGTGTCAATACGACGCGACTGTTATTTTATACGTTCGTCAATATGGGTGTTCTCGCCTCCCTGGCGGGCTTGATCGTTGCGGCCCGTTTAAATAGCTCTACGCCTAATGCCGGGGATGGTATGGAGTTAGACGTTATTGCTGCTTGCTTCATCGGTGGCGCATCGCCTACCGGCGGTGTCGGCAAAGTCATCGGTGCAGTTGTGGGCGCTTTTCTCATCGGCGTCTTGAATAACGGCATGTCCATTATGGGCGTTGGGATCGATTGGCAGAAGGTTGTTAAAGGTGTCGTATTGCTGCTGGCAGTTTTATTCGATGTCTATAACAAGAATAAAAGCTCGTAACCGCGGCCACTGAAGTAAGCTTTGTATCTGCCACAGTAGCGCCCTGTAGAACTTATTTTTTCACAATCTGATAATGGATCAATGCAAAGCGAATTAAGTTTTCGTCTTGGTTCTATTTGCAAAATTATGGGTTTCCCGCACTCCAAGGATGCGTTATGGATGAAATATTGAAGCAATTACTTCAGGAAGAACAGGAGCTGCAGTTCACGAAGTTCAACGAAGACATTTCATGGGAGCTCGGCAGTCAATTGGTTGAACACGCTCGCAGTATGAATCTCCCTGTCACGATCGATATTACCCGCGGAGCCCATCAGCTTTTTCACGCCAGCCTGCTTGGGACATCACCGGATAACGATGAGTGGGTGAAGCGCAAGATCCGCCTGGTGTATCGGTTTGGGCACAGCTCGTTCTATATGGGACAGTTGCTCAAGAACAAAGGCAAGAGCATTGAACAGGCATACTTGGTATCCGAAAGCGAATATGCTCCGCATGGAGGTTGTTTTCCCATCATTGTCAAAGATACGGGCATCGTTGGCACGATCACGGTCTCCGGTCTGCCCCAGGAAGAAGACCACAAGCTGGTTGTTGAGGCGCTCAGAATCTATCTGGCGCAGGAGAAATGATATGGCTTTGAATCCCGTGATTGACGTGTTGGGACGCCGTCTCCGCCTGGCCCTTGTCGGCGGCGGACCCGGCTCCTTTATCGGCGCTATGCACAGGCAGGCGGCCCGTCTCGAGGATCGCTACGAGATCGTGACCGGCGTCCTGTCCTCTGACCCTGAAAAATCACGAAAGGCCGGCCGCGAGCTCGGGCTGGATCCGGATCGCATGTATTCCAGCGTGCAGGAAATGCTGGAATCCGAAGCCTCCCGCCCCGACGGTGTGGACGCGGTCGCGATCATGACTCCCAACGACAGCCATTTCGAGTATTCCATGCTGGCCCTGGAACACGGTATCGACGTGATCTGTGACAAGCCGATGACGAACACGCTCGAGGAAGCCGAAGCCCTGCATAAAAAAGTACTGGAGACCGGACTGATCTTTTGCCTGACCCACAATTACACCGGCTACCCCATGGTCCGCCAGGCAAAGGCGATGGTTATGGACGGCCAGCTGGGGACCATCCGCCTGGTGCAGGTCGAATACGTTCAGGGCGGCAAGGCGGATGAAGCGAAGCCGATGCCCGAGGTCTTGACCTGGAAATACGACCCGGTGCGCGGCGGACCGTCGCGCGTGATGGGTGATATCGGAACCCATGCTCATAATCTCACTCGCTTCATCACCGGCCTGGAAGTGGACGAAGTCTCTGCCGATATCGGGGCGATTGTGCCGGGCCGCCTCATCCATGACTACGCTGGCGCGCAGCTCCGCTTCGACAACGGCGCCCGCGGCAGCTTCTGGGTGACCCAGGCCGCCGCCGGCGTGGAGAACTGCCTGCGCATCCGCGTCAGCGGCTCCAAAGGCACGCTGGAATGGATGCAGGAGATCCCTCAGGCGCTGACCTTCAAGCCTCTGCACGGCCCCTCCCAGAACCGCACGCCGAATGGACCGGGCACCCTGCCGCTGTCTGCCCGCGTCACCCGGCTGGTGGCCGGTCATCCTGAGGGCTTCCCAGACGGCTTTGCAAACATCTATTCCGACGCGGCCGAAGCCATCGCCGCGCGGCGTGCAGGCCAGCAGCCAGATCCCCTGGCCCTGTACTTCCCCAACTCCCTGGATGGCTTGCTGGGAGTCCGTTTTGTGAACAGCGTCATCGAATCCAGTAATGCCAACGGCCAATGGACGAAATGCTGAGCAGGAAATACCGATGCCAAATTCAGGAGTTGTTTTAGTCACAGGCGCAACCGGCAAGGTGGGGCGGGTATTTATCGAGCACCTGCTATCCGATCCAAAATTCGACTCATTCACAGTCCGGGCATTGTGCCACAAGCGCGAGCTGGAGCCTCACAAACGCATCCAAAACATCCATGGCTCTATCGAACACCGCACCATCGTGGAACAGGCGATGGAGGGCGTCAGCCACGTTCTTCACCTTGCAACGGTCAAGGAAACTCCCGAGCAGATCATGGATGTGGCCGTCAAAGGCCTGTTCTGGCTGCTGGAGACCTGCCGCACCAGCCCCACATTCCGGCAATTCATCATGGTTGGGGGCGACGCGGGGGTCGGCCACTTTGTGTACCCGCATCCGATCCCGGTGACCGAGACTCAGAAGCATTCGGCTTACCCAGGCTGTTACGCACTGTCCAAAGTGCTCGAGGAAGTGATGCTCGAGCAGTACTACATCCAGTATGACCTCAATGGCTGCTGCCTGCGTGCCCCCTGGATCATGGAAAAGGACGATTTCAAGTACCAGCTCTCCTTTGGCGAGGATGTCTTTGGCGGGCCGCGCTGGCGGGACCTGGTTGGTGCACAGCAGGCAGATGAATTCGTACGGCTGCAAACGGTTCCGGTCATGCTGGATCCCGATGGAAGTCCCGTCAAACGGAATTTCGTCCACATCGACGACCTGGTCAGCGCGCTGCTGCTGGCCATCGATCATCCCAAAGCCCGCCAGCAGCTCTTCAACATCTGCATGGACGAGCCTGTCGATTATGGCGAGATGGGCCAATATCTCCATGAAACGCGCGGTTTTCCGTCCGTCGAAATCGAAACAGAATACCACTCCACCTGGCTGGATAACACAAAAGCCAAGTTTTTGCTTGGCTGGTGCCCCGAATACGATCTAAAGAAGATGATCGACTCCGCGTGGGACTATGCGCGCCCATCAGACGACCCGCGTAAAGTCTGGTATCCGGGGTAGTTTATGGAGTCCATCAGCTCGCTGGTGGATTTCTTCGGCAGCAAGCTGCCTGACTCCAAGATAGGAGATCACCATGGATCGAAACGATATCCAAAAAGCCATTGAGAGCGGAAGGACTGCCCTGGGTATCGAGCTCGGCTCGACTCGCATCAAGGCAGTGCTGATCGGTGAGGATCACACACCGATCGCCTCGGGAAGCCATGAGTGGGAAAACCGGTACGAAAACGGCATCTGGACGTACAGTCTCGAAGACGTTTGGACCGGCCTGCAGGAATGCTATCGAAAGCTCGGCAATGAGGTTCTCGAGAGGTACAACACCCCGCTCCAGACCCCTGGCACCATCGGCTTCAGCGCCATGATGCACGGCTATATGGCATTCGATCAGGGCGGGAACTTACTCGTCCCATTCCGCACCTGGCGCAATACCATGGCCGGACAGGCATCCGAGAAACTCACCGACCTGTTCCAGTTCAACATCCCCCAGCGCTGGAGTATTGCCCATCTCTACCAGGCGGTTCTGAACAAGGAACCTCATGTCAAGGATATCCGCTGCCTGACCACGCTGGCAGGTTACGTTCACTGGAAACTGACGGGGCAACAGGTGCTGGGTGTTGGCGAAGCGTCGGGTATGTTCCCCATCGACAGCCGGACCAATCAGTTCGACACACACAAGATCGAGCAGTTCAATGAATGTCTCAAAGCCGAAAATCTTCCGTGGAAACTCGAAGACATCCTGCCCAGCGTCCTTGTGGCAGGCGAGACTGCAGGCGTTCTGACCGGGGAAGGTGCAAAGCTCCTCGATCCCACTGGACAGCTGCAGGCAGGCATCCCACTCTGCCCGCCGGAAGGAGATGCCGGCACAGGCATGGTAGCGACCAACAGCGTGGCAGAGCGAACCGGTAACGTTTCTGCCGGGACATCCGTCTTTGCCATGATCGTTTTAGAGAAGGATCTGTCGAAGCTGTATCCCGAAATCGATATGGTCACAACGCCCTCGGGCAAGCCTGTTGCGATGGTGCACAGCAACAACTGCACATCCGACCTCAACGCCTGGGTCGATCTTTTTCGGGAATTCACCGGGGTACTTGGTGTGGATGTCAGTGAAGCCCGGCTGTATGAAATACTTTACGGACAGGGGCTCACAGGCGATGCAGATGCTGGCGGACTGCTTGCCTACAATTATGTTTCAGGCGAGCACATCACGCACCTGGAAGAGGGACGACCGCTGTTGGTCCGAACCCCCGAAAGCCGCTTCAATTTAGCAAATTTTATGCGCGTGCACCTGTTCTCGGCGCTCGGTGCCTTGAAGATCGGGCTGGACATCCTCTTTGAGCAGGAGCAGGTGAAGATCGACCAGATTTTAGGTCATGGCGGCTTCTTCAAGACAAAGGATGTGGGGCAAAAGATCATGGCGGCGGCGCTGAATGTCCCCGTGTCCGTGATGGAGACGGCAGGCGAGGGCGGCGCCTGGGGGATCGCACTGCTTGCCTCGTATATGCTCCATAAGTCAGAAAATGAGCCCCTGGAAGCTTATCTCGCCAGCAGAGTCTTTGCCGGAGAAAATGGCAGGGCGATCGCACCCGATCCGGCGGATGTCAATGGCTTTACGGCGTTCATGGAACGCTATAAAAGAGGCCTGGCCATCGAACGGGCCGCTGTGGATGGGTTAAGGTAAGTAATAAGAGAATAGAGATTAGTGAATATAGATCAGAGACAGTATTCATTCACGAATTATCTGTTCTCGAGTTCTCTGGAGATATACATGCTGGAAAAACTGAAAGAACAGGTATTTCGATCCAATCTGTTGCTTCCCAAGCACGGATTGGTCACCTTCACCTGGGGAAATGTGTCGGGCATCGATAGGGAGCAGGGGCTTGTGGTCATAAAACCCTCGGGAGTTTCCTATGAGGAGATGAGAGCCGAGGATATGGTGGTCCTGGAAGTGGAAACGGGGAAGGTCGTGGAGGGAAAGTTAAAACCTTCCTCCGACACACCGACACATATCGAGCTCTATAAAGCATTTTCCAACATCGGCGGCATCGTACACACCCACAGCCGCTGGGCAACCACCTTCGCTCAGGCAGGCCGCGGCCTCCTGGCGCTCGGTACAACTCATGGCGATTATTTCTATGGCGAGATCCCCTGCACTCGAAAAATGACGAAGGCCGAGATCGAAGGCGAGTATGAAAAGGAAACAGGATCGGTGATCAGGGAGACCTTCCGGGGGAAAGATCCTGACGCCATTCCCGCCGTTCTCGTTCATAGCCATGGTCCATTTGCGTGGGGCACCGATCCCATGGATGCCGTCCACAACGCCGTGGTGTTAGAGGAGATCGCTTTCATGAACTTCCATACCCTGATGCTGGAGCCGACGATTGCCTCCATGCAGCAGGAATTGCTGGACAAGCATTATCTGAGAAAACACGGCGCAAATGCCTATTATGGACAAATAAAGGAATCCTAAAAGGAGACATTGAGATGATCGATCTACAAGGAAACGAAGTCTGGTTTGTGACGGGGAGTCAGCATTTATACGGTCCGAAAACGCTGGAGCAGGTGGCGGAACATTCACGCGAGATCGCCGGGGTGCTGGGTCAATCTTCACATATTCCAGTGCAGGTCGTGTTCAAGCCGGTGCTGACCACGCCGGAGGCCATCCGTGAGCTATGCCTGGAGGCGAATTCTGCGAAAACATGTGTAGGGCTGGTGACGTGGATGCATACCTTCTCACCGGCCAAGATGTGGATCGCGGGCCTGAGCCTGCTCAGGAAGCCATTCCTGCACTTGCATACCCAGTTCGGGCGCGAGATCCCCTGGTCTACGATCGATATGGATTTCATGAACCTGCACCAGTCGGCGCATGGCGACCGCGAGTTTGGATTTATTGGCAGCCGGATGCGCCTGAACCGCAAAGTAGTCGTCGGGCACTGGCAGGAGGAAGAGGTCCAGCAGGAGATTGGCGCCTGGGTCCGGGCCGCGTGTGCCTGGGCCGATGCACAGGGCGCGCGCATTGCCCGTTTTGGCGACAACATGCGCGACGTCGCGGTGACCGAGGGCGATAAGGTCGAGGCGCAGCTCCGTCTCGGCTATGATGTCTACGGCTACGGTGTGGGCGAGCTGGTCCGGGCGGTGAACGACGCCGCGGAAACAGAAATCAAGCAAACGACCCAGGCCTATCTGGATGAATACGATGTGGTCCCTGCGCTGCAGCCAAACGGCGAATGCTACGGGTCGCTCCTCGAAGGCGCGCGCATCGAAGTGGGCATGCGCAATTTCCTGAGCGCGGGCAACTTCAAAGCCTTTACCACCACCTTCGAAGACCTGCATGGCCTGGCGCAGCTGCCGGGTCTGGCGGTCCAGCGGTTGATGCGGGATGGCTATGGCTTCGGCGCGGAAGGCGACTGGAAGACATCGGCGCTGGTCCGCGCCATGAAGGTGATGGGCGCCGGCCTCCAGGGCGGCGTCAGCTTCATGGAGGATTACACCTATCACTTCCACCCTTCGGGTGACAAGGTGCTCGGCGCGCACATGCTCGAGATCTGCGAGTCGATCGCCGCCCACAAACCGAAACTGGATATCCTGCCGCTCTCCATCGGCGGCAAAGCGGACCCGGTCCGCCTGATCTTCGATGCGAACCTGGGGCCCGCCATCGGCGCCTCCATTATGGATATGGGCACGCGTTTCCGCATTGTCGCCAACATCGTGGACGTGGTCCCAACCGATGAGGCTCTGCCCAACCTGCCGGTGGCGCGGGCGTTATGGATCCCGCGTCCCAGCCTCAAGGCGGCCGCGGCGGCCTGGATTTATGCGGGTGGCGCGCACCATACGAGTTTCAGCTACGCGGTCACCGCCGAGCACCTGCGCAGCTTTGCAGAAATGGCAGGCGTTGAATTCCTGCTTATCGACGAGAACACCCGTGTCGAAGAATTCAAGGAAAAACTGCGCTGGAACGACCTGTACTATCATTTGAACCGGGCGCTTTCCTAGGTGTGAATGACTGTTCCATTGCCTCTTGCTGACCTGCAACAAGAGGCAATTTTATGATAAGGCTAGGATCCTCTTGGGCAAACAAATCCTGAAGAACGATTTTCTCCAGATCGACTACCTGACAAATTTCCTGCGCATCACGGGCCTGATACCGGCCGGGAAGCCAAACCTGCTGGCAGACCTCAGCGATCTGGCTCCCATCCCCACACCGTATGGTGAGTTTTATTTTCACGGCGGCCACCGGCTCTGGCATGCGCCTGAGTCCATGCCGCGCACTTATATACCGGATATGGGCGAATTAAGAATGACCGAGTTGGCAAATGGTGTGTTCCTGGAGGCACGGACCGAACCCGGTACCGGGATCCGCAAACAGATCGAGATCATCCTCGCCCCCGCTACACCCTCCGTTCGCTTGACCCATACTCTGATCAATGACGGTCTTTGGCCGGTCGAGCTGGCTCCCTGGGCGATTTCCCAGTTCCGTTTGGGTGGGACCGTGATCCTGCCGATGCCCGTTGGGGCTGTAGACCCGGCAGGATTGCTCCCGAATCGCCAGATCTCGTTCTGGCCGTATGCAAGGATTAACGATCCGCGGCTAAAGCTGGATGACAAATTTGTGTTGTTCAAAGCAGATGCGCTCCTGCCTCCGTTCAAGTTTGGCTATTTCAACCCGCACGGCTGGATGGCCTACTGGCTGGACGGTGTTCTGTTCCTTAAACGGTTCGATGTCCGCGCGGGCCAGGCTCATCCCGATCATAATTCCAACGCGGAGCTGTATTGCGGCGACCGCTTTGTCGAGCTGGAAAGTCTGGGTCCGCTCACCACGCTTCAGCCCGGTGAATCGGTCTCTCATCTGGAGACCTGGGAGATTTCTACCGGGCTGGATCCTCTGCCCGTGGAAGCACAGGAAGCGCTTGCTTCTTAAGAAAAGAGACCGCCGTTATCTAACGGCGGTCTCTTTCGAAACACGGTGTTCAATTAATCTGCTACATATCCCTGTTTTGAAAGATCTTGACTGCTGTAAAGAGTGCAACCAGAAGGTATAACAGGGCGTACCCTACCATTAACAAGTTTGGGACGGAGAGGGTCACAAAGGGCGTCATTTGCAGGACCGCTCCAAATGCGGACTGCATCTCAAAGGTAGCTCTGCGCCACACGGACTCTGTGGGGAATAACAGGCTGGTGGCAATGCCCACCTGGACAGCCGTCTGATTGCCGAATATCGCACCGATCTGCTCGATCCAGCCGCCAATGAACGCAAGACCGTAGAGTCCGAAGACCGTCCCGCCCGTCGCCAGGGCCGGCATGGCGCTGGAGCAGGCCAGGGAGAACGTCATCACGAGCAGGGACTCCAGGTAGATCAGCGACAGGCCCGCCAGCAAATTTCGCGGCAGATATCCCGACTGGAGGAAGACACTTAATACAACCCCGCCAGACATCAACAGGAGGTAAAGCCCCAGCAGGCCGGCGAATCCCAGCCATTTTCCAAGCACTACATCGGACCGGCGCAGCGGCTTGGTCACGATCGTCTGGATGGTGCCGGAGCCGATCTCGCCGGCCAGGGTATCTGCGCTGAGCAGCGCTCCCATGGCCACCGAGAGAAAGGCAACTGCATATAACCCGGCCAT
>DASUOS010000189.1:0-5475 GCA_036276515.1 Anaerolineales bacterium
CCTGCCAGCTCATAGAGATTCGTTGTCCCGGCAAACCCAAAGAGCAGACTGAAACCATAGAGCATGATGGACGATGTCAGCGCTCCGAACAGCAGGTACTTGAAACCAGCTTCCGTTGATTTCTCGTCTGCCAGCATGAACCCTGAAAGCACATACAGGGGGATGGAGGTCGTCTCGATGGCCAGATAGAGCATGATCAGATCCGCGGCGCTCGCCATGAGATTCATGCCGATCAGGGAGGCGAGGAGCAGAAGATACGCCTCGCCGCGGTGTCCCACTTTTTCGTTATCCATCAACAGCAGTGCGGTCGCCGCGCCGGCAAACATGAAGAGTTGCTTGAAGAAGTAGCCCAGCCAGTCAAAACGGACCATGCCGCCGAGCGTGGTGGTCGGCTGCCCGGGCTGGCCAAACAGCAGGCTGATGATCATGACCAGCAGCAGTCCGCCGGCTGTCAGCCAGCCTGCATTGCGGCGCTGCTCTTCCTGCCAGAAGGGTTCGACAACCAGCAGCAGAATTCCAAGGATCAGGATCAGGATTTCGGGCAGGATGGAGGCGAAAGTTGTTGCGGTAAACATTATGCACCTCCCAGCAGGCGCAGGATATTCTCGACGCCTGTTTCGACCATGGGCACCATGACGCCGGGGAACAGACCGAGGACAATCATAAACAGGCAGAGGGTTGTAATGGCAACTTTATCCAGAACTGTGACATCGGTCATGTGACCCGCAAGTTTCTCAGGGACGTCACCGAAGAACACCTGCCGGATATTTCGCATGATGTACGCTGCAGTGATCACAATGGAAATACTGGCGATGACCGCCACAAGCCATTGCACGCCCCAGACCCCCATGAAGATGGGAAATTCTGCCACAAAGCCGGAGAAGCCCGGCATACCCATCGAGACAAGTCCGCCGATAATAAAACCGATGGCGGCAAACGGCATGATCTTGTTCATGCCCCCTAGCTCAGGAATCTGGCGGGTGTGCGAGCGATCGTAGATCATACCGGTGACGGCAAAGAAGAGAGCCGTCATCACGCCGTGCGAGAACATCTGCACGCCCGCGCCGGTGAGCCCTGCCCGGTTCAGTGTTGAGAAACCAAGCATGACGAGCCCCATGTGTGAGACGGAGGAAAAACCGATCATGTATTTCAGATCCGTCTGGACAAAGGCGATGTAGGCGCCATACACAACTGCAACAGCTGCAAAAAGCATGATCAACCAGGACCAGTTCTGGGCGCCCTGCGGAAGCAGCATGATGCCTACCCGCAACGCAGCGAAGGCGCCAAGCTTCATCAGCACGCCTGCATGGAACATGGAGACCGCGGTCGGCGCGGCAACGTGTCCATCCGGTGACCAGTTGTGGAAGGGCCAGATACCGCCCAACACTGCAAAACCGAGGAAGACCGGCAGGAACCAGATGTTCTGGAAGACCTGTGAAAAGCCGGCATTCTCCATGGCAAGCATGTCGAAGCTGAGAACACCCGTGTTCTGATACTGTACCCAATACATTGCCAGCACACCGACGAGTGAAACCACCGAGCCCACAAAAAGGTACAGCGTCAGCTTCATTGCGGCATACTCACGGGTGACCACCCAGCCCCAAATCGCGATGAGCAGATACATCGGAAAGACCGCGATCTCGTAGAAGAAGAACAGCATGAAGAGGTCCAGCGAGACAAAGACCCCGAGCACACCCGCGGCAAGGATGAACAGGAATGCAAAGAATTCGCGCGGGCGATCCTGAATGCCAGCCATAACGTGCGGATGCTCGTCTCCCCATGAGATCAGCACACCTGTGAACATGACCACGCCGGTCAACAGGACCAGCGGAGCGCTCATGCCATCCACGCCGAAGTACAGGCTGATGCCGAGGGCAGGCAGCCAGTTATATCGTTCGACGAATTGGTATCCGCCGGCAGCCTGGTCGTAGTTGAGGTATACCCAGAAAGATAGGATCAGGGCAAAGGTTGCAGCGGCAAGTGCCACCGCGCGGGTTTCATTTCTCCGCTGGGCAGGCAGCAGCAGGATGAGAACTGCCGCTACCACCGGTGTGAACGTGATGACACTAAGCACAGGGAAATTCATCTTCCACCTCTTAGAACAGCATGACCACAGCTTTGTTGATTACATTCAGGATCCATGCGGGCCAGATACCGATCCACAAGATGAGTGCCATCAACGGAACCATGACAAGGATTTCGCGCGTATTGATCTCGGTCAGGCGGTGCTCGCCATGCGCCCAGTGTTCATTCAGCGGACCATGCAAAACTTTCTTGATCCCCTTCAGAATATAAGCGCCCGTGAAGAGCAAGCCGAGCATGGAGATCGCGGTATAAACGGTCAGGATGGGCCATGCGCCCCGTACCACGAGGAACTCGGAGATAAAGCCGTTCAGTCCGGGCAGGCCGAGCGAAGCCATGCTGGTAAAGATCAAAATGCCGCCATAGACCGGCACAAGCGGGAACAAGCCGCCAAACTTTTCGAGATCACGGGTATGAGTCCGCTCATAGATCACCCCCACCAGGAAGAACATGCCCGCGGCCGAGAGCCCGTGGTTGAACATCTGCAGGATCGCGCCGTTCAGAGCAATGGTGGCATCGGTCGTCCCGGCGGCGAAAGCGGCCGCCGCGATACCAAGCACCACAAACCCCATATGGTTCACAGACGAGTAGGCAACAAGGCGCTTGAAGTCTGTCTGGGCGTAGGAGGCAAATGCGCCGAAGACAATCGCGGCCGTGGCAAGCAAAGCCAGCGCCCCGGCAAAAATCCGTGCTTCGTTTGGGTACAGGGGCAGGATCAGACGGAGGAAGCCATAAGCACCCAGCTTGAGCAGAACGCCCGCCAGGATCATAGATCCGGCGGTCGGCGCCTCGGTGTGTGCATCGGGAAGCCAGGTGTGGAAGGGCCATATGGGAACTTTGATCGCAAAGGCGATCGCAAACGCCCAAAACGCAACCGTCTTTACCGTGGACACCGACATCCCGAGGAGAGCATCGCTTGCCCCGAGCGAGTTCCAGCGCTCATATAACGTGAGCAGGTCGAAGGTCCCGAAAAGAACACCAAGTAACTGGATCGCGAGCAACAATCCCAGCGAGCCACCCATCGTATAGATCAGGAACTTGAGTGAGGCATAGTTCCGGTTAGCGCTCCCCCACTGGTTGATCAGGAAGTACATTGGCACCAGGCCCACTTCCCAGAAGACAAAGAAGATCAGTAGATCGAGCGCCAGGAAGACGCCGAGCATGCCCGTCTCGAGGAACAGGAAAAGCATCATATAGGGCTTGACGCGGTCAGTGATGCTGAACGAAGCGAGGATCGCAAGCGGCGTAAGCAGCGTCGTCAGCAACACCATGGTCAGCGAGAGACCGTCCACGCCGAGGTGGAAGGATGAACCGATCGCCTCGTACCAGACGTATGACTCTTCGAACTGGAATCCGGCCTGGTTCGGATCGAAGCGGAACCAGGCAACCAGCGATAGCAGGAAGGGGATCAGGCTTGCCCCAAACGCAAACCAGCGGAAGAGCTTGTTCTCCCCTTCCGGCAGGAACAACATGATGACCGCCGCAATGGCCGGTACGAACAGGATGAGCGAGAGAAGATGAGCGTCGATGAAGTTCATCATGGACTCCTTAGACCAGCAGCCAGAAATAGAGGACGGCGCCGATGGTGATAAACACCACCAACGCCAGCATGAGATACTGCTGGATGCGTCCGGTCTGGACCAGGCGCAAACGGTCGCCCGTCCGGTATGTGACCTCTGCAGAGCCATCGCCGAAGAAGCGGTTGATAACAGGCAGGTCGAAGTAATTACGGATGATGGACCCCAGCCTGTCGGTGACGGGACCGAAGATATGCAGGATACCGTCGATCACGCCCTGGTCCATGAATTTGTAAACGACGTTCTCTGCGAACCAGTAGGCCGGTTTGACAAAGACCCGGTCGTAGATCTCGTCGAAGTAATACTTGTTCTTCAGGACCGGGATCTGGAAGCGGTCTTCTGCGGGTGCATTGACATTTCGATACGTAACCCAGCCCAGATACAGGCCACCCAGTGCTACCAGGAGAGAGGTAAGCAATGGAACCGGATGGAACGCCAGTGCTTCCGGGTGTTCAGCTAACGTCCCGCCGACAAACTCATGCAGCCAGTTCGGAACAAGTCCGCCAAGAATGGGGAAATGTTCGGGGATTCCCACCCAGCCATAGGCAACCGCAAAGACCGCCAGGATGATCAGGGGAACCGTCATCGTCCAGGGCGTTTCCTGGGCATGCTCAGCTTCCTTTGTACGGGGCTCACCCAGGAATGTCAATGTGATCTGGCGCATCGTGTAGAAGGCAGTCATGAAAGCAGCAATCGCCAGGGTGAGGAACACCAACCAGTGACCGTGACCGAACGCGTCCGCCAGGATTTCGTCCTTCGACCAGAAGCCTGCCGTGATCAGCGGGAAGCCTGACAGCGCGAAGCCACCGATCAGAAACGTCCAGAAGGTGATCGGCATCTTCCGGCGCAGCCCGCCCATGTTATACATATCTTGCGGATCCACGTGATGGTTGCCCGTGTGCAGGACGCCATGCTCCATGCCATGAATGACCGAGCCAGAGCCGAGGAAGAGCAATGCCTTGAAGAAGGCATGCGTGATCAAATGGAAAACCGCCGCCACATAGGCACCGATGCCAAGCGCCGCGATCATGAATCCAAGCTGTGAGATCGTAGAGTAGGCAAGCACGCGCTTGATGTCATTCTGTGCCACAGCAATCGTTGCGGCAAAGATCGCCGTGAATGCCCCAATGAACGCCACGATGGTCATCGTCTGCGCGTCGAGGCTGATGAGCGGGAACATGCGGATGACCGCGTACACACCGGCCGAGACCATCGTCGCGGCATGGATCATGGCGCTGACCGGCGTAGGACCTTCCATTGCGTCCGGCAACCAGACATGCAGCGGGAACTGGGCCGATTTGCCTACCGTCCCGATGAAGAGCAACAGGCCGATCATGCCCGCCGCGGAAAAGCCAAGAATGCTCGGAACTCCTGCAAGGGTCTGGAGAGTCTCTTCTGTAAAGATCTCACGGAACGTAAGTGTTCCGGTAACCGAATAAAGATAGACAATGCCGAGCAGCATGAACACATCACCAATACGGGTGGTCATGAACGCCTTGACGGCTGCATCGCGTGCCGACGGCTTGGCGTACCAGAAACCGATCAGCAGGTATGAACACAAGCCCATGATCTCCCATCCGACAAAAAAGGTGAGGAGATTATCGGAAAGCACCAACACGTACATGCCAAAGGCGAACAAGCCCAGGAACGCGAAGAACCTTGAATACATCGGCTCGACAGAGGGCACTAGGTGCTTGTGCCCATGCTCTTCCACAGTCGCGCCGTGAGGCGGCAAACCTTTGTGGTCGTGATCGCCCTTCGGCTGGCCAAAATTTTGATAACCAACGCTGTAGAGGAAGATCATGAAGATCGTCCA
>DASUOS010000190.1:0-3568 GCA_036276515.1 Anaerolineales bacterium
GCCGTGATCGGGACGCGCGGCTGGTCCTTCTTGTCGGAGCGGCCGTAGCACAGGTAGGGGATGACCGCCGTAATACGCGCCGCCGAATCGAGGCGGATGGTCTGGATCATGATCAGCAGCTCCATCAGGTTGTAATGCACCGGGGAGGACGTGGTCTGGATGACGAACACATCCTGGCCGCGGGCGCTGCTGTTCAATTTAATGAAGATGTTTTCATTGGGGAACTGGATGACCTCCCGCGGGCTGAGCTTTTGCTGCAGGTAATCGGCGATCTTCTGCGCCAGTTCCGGGGACCCGGAGCCGGCGTAGAGCTTGATCTCCCCGTACATTTTGATCTCGCCAGGGGAATGAACATGAAATTGATCTGCCATCCGTGGTCCTCGCTATTTCTGCAAAACCATCATTCGGTCCGGTCAGACGACCCGCTCAACAGGGCTTCCACGGCCTCATCGGGAGACAGGGTCCGGCTTATGACCTGCTCGATGACCCGTTCATAATCCGCTTTGGAGACGCGCTGCATAAAGCGATCCACCAGCGCCTCCCGCAGGACCGCCTCCAGCACCGACCCGAGCCGGGCGCGGTCGCGGGCCGCCCAGTCTCCCGTCTGCTGCAGGTGCTGGACGTGGCGGGCAATGGACTCCGCCAGCCCGGCGATCCCTTTTCCTTCGGTGGAGACTGTTTTATGGATGGGGGGAAGCCACAGGGTTTGTAATTCATCCTGGGGGGCCTGGACTTCCATCCTTTTGCCGTGATGCTGGAAGACGCGCTTGGTCGGGTGGGCCAGCTCGAGCGTGGAGCGCAGGGCGCGTTCCGTGTTCTCGACCCCGGGCCGGTCGGCCTTGTTGATGACCAGGATATCGGCGATCTCCAGGATGCCGGCCTTGATCGCCTGGATGTCGTCGCCGAGGCCGGGCGCTTCGACGACGATGGTTGTGTGCGCCAGGCGGGCCACGTCCACTTCGCTCTGGCCGGCGCCGACCGTCTCGATCATGACGATGTCGAAGCCGGCCGCGTCGAAGACCTGGCTCAGGGAGGCCGTCGCCTGGGCAATCCCGCCCACCGAGCCGCGCGACGCCATCGAGCGGATGAAAATGCCATTGTCCCCGGAGAGGTCACGCATGCGGACGCGGTCGCCCAGCACTGCGCCGCCCGTGAACGGGCTGGACGGGTCGACGGCGATGATCGCAATGCGTTTGTCTTCATTTTTGCGGTAGTGGAGAGCGAGCTGGTTGACCAGGGAGGACTTCCCGGTGCCGGGAGCGCCGGTAACGCCGACCAGATGCGCCCTGCCCGTGTGGGGGAAGAGCTCGGTCAGTATCCTGCGGCCCTCGGGCGAGTTGTTCTCCACCTGTGTCAGCACACGCGCGAGGGCCAGACGGTTCCCTTCGAGTATGGCTTCAGTCAGCGACATATGCCTCTTAACATGAAATTACGCAACACCCTGGTTGCGTAATCCGTTATTTGACTGCCTCACGTACATCCCGGATGATATCCTCTGTCGAGGCGCCGGGTCCGTAGATGCCGGTGATGCCCATCTCCCTCAGGCGCGGCATGTCTTCGTCCGGGATGATGCCGCCGATGAAGATGTGCACATCTTCCTGGCCGTTGGCCTTGAGCAGCTCGAGGATGCGCGGCGCCAGGGCCATATGCGCGCCGGAGAGAATGGAAAGCCCGACCACGTCCACATCCTCCTGCAGGGCGGCTTCGGCGATCATCTCGGGGGTCTGCCGCAGTCCGGTATAAATCACTTCCATGCCCGCATCCCGCAGGGCGCGGGCGACCACTTTTGCGCCGCGATCGTGTCCGTCCAGCCCCGGCTTGGCAACGAGGACACGGATCTTCTTTTCAGTCATGGTTCCTCCATGGATTACTTCTGCCGTCATTATACTATGCTGAAAACGGGGAGGAATCACGCAGTTCGTCACATTGTGGATGTATAGAAATGAAACTGTGCCGCTACCCCACAGGGGCGCTTACTCTGTCCCCCTAACGGGGACCTTTGGCGGGTACGATGTTCTCCTGCTGTTCATTACTGCCCCCGGGTTTTCCTGTTGTATGCAGGCTGCTGTACGGTCTCTTCACGCTCTCTGGATGCTTTCTTCACGGTTCCTGTACTGGTCCTGTACCAGACCTGTACTGATCCTGTACTGGACTGCTTTTTCGATCTTTTTGTATCTGTCGGTTCGTGGAAATTCCCTGGATCCCCCAAACGAGAAGCCATCCTGCGCTGGTAACGTACTGCGGGCACATTCTAGCATGGAGAGAGGCGACGGCAGCTTACAGACGCGTTACAGCGGCTCTCTAAGAGAGATGGCAAATGTCAGGATACCTTATAACTTTCGGTTGAAACCATTTCGGTGATATTCCGTCATATTAAACAAGAGGCAGGACTTATGCAGATCTGCCTTTCTGGTCATTCGCCCAAGCCAGCCGTGACCCAGCGGATGATGTATCACACACCGACTTCAACTTTACGCGCACAGAAGGGTTCAGCATCGAAACCTGGGCCAGGACCAGCAACAACGATGACAACTGGAAAATGCTGTTCTCAAGACGCGGCGCGGCGGGCAGCACAGTGATCAAGGCAGGGCACTGGCAGGGAGAAATGGGATTTGGCGTCAGGACCACTTCAGGTGTTGGGTATGGATCTGAGATCTGGTATGGGCCTTTCATGGGTGGGATCGCCGTCAATGACGGGCAGTGGCACCACTGGGTGTTCTTCTTCAGCTCAACCCATATCGGTATGTGGCTTGATGGACAATTGGTGATGAATGTCCCACATACCATCGGCAGCGGTGATTTCTCGGCATCCACCCCCTTCTATCTGCTGCGTGACACGAATGAAGTGAACCGCTGGCTGGGAGATGTGGACGAGTTTGCGGTCTATAAAGGCGTATTGAGCCAGGCGGAAATCGTCGATCACTACAACAACGGCGCGGGCAAGTATTATGCCAGCGCCACCGATGCTCCCAGTGTAGTCCAGGCGCCTGCCAGCGACTTTAAACCGGTGAGTTATATACTGCCGAACACCAACAACCAGGTACCTGTAAACTCGCCTCTCCAACAAACCTCCACCATCGCCTCCTTCACCTATGACGGCGACGGCAGGCAGGTCAAGGCGGTGGTGGGAAGCACGACCACCTACTACATCGGCGCGCACTACCAGGTCGATAACGGCGTGGTGACCAAGTATTATTTTGCGGGCGCGCAGCGGGTCGCCATGCGCAAGAACGGGACCCTCTCCTACCTGCTCGCCGACCACCTGGGCTCGGCCAGCCTGACCACGAATACCAGTGGAGCTCTTGTTTCAGAGCTGCGCTACAAAGCCTGGGGTGAAACCCGCTATTCGAGCGGGGCAACACCCACCAGCTACAAGTACACCGGCCAGCGCGAGGAGCCGGGCATCGGGCTGTATTTCTACAACGCCCGCTGGTACGACCCTTATCTTAACCACATGACCCAACCTGACACGATTGTACCAGACCCGTCCAATTCACAAGACTACGACCGCTACGCCTATGCCCGAAATAATCCATTGCGATACACCGATCCGACAGGGCATGAGCCG
>DASUOS010000191.1:0-4194 GCA_036276515.1 Anaerolineales bacterium
GTCTTCCGGCTTGACATCCTGTAGATATTGCCGGTAATACACAAGATCATGGATGGCATGTTCCTCTTCGCCGCGCCGCAGGAAGTGGGTCACCTTTTTGGGCGGGTCGAACTCCGTCCAATCGGCGTTGGGGATGCCGGAGTCGGGGGA
This sequence comes from Anaerolineales bacterium, assembly GCA_036276515.1. Taxonomy (GTDB): domain Bacteria; phylum Chloroflexota; class Anaerolineae; order Anaerolineales; family Villigracilaceae; genus Defluviilinea. The sequence goes on from DASUOS010000191.1 coordinate 151, forward strand.
GAGATTGCCGAAGGTGAACGTGACTTCGTCTACGTCGGGAAAATGGCTCAATAGGTTTTCGGCAATGCGTAAATGTGAGATCCAGGTTCCCATACTCTCCTTTATTTATACTTCCTGCTTTCCCAATAGTTGGCCCCAGCAGCCCAGAGCAGGGCCAGGCCAATCAGCAGGTAGATCAGGGCCTGCAGCCCGAGCCATCGCAGTTGGGACAGGCCGAACCCAGCAAACAAGAGTCCCACAGCCCCGTAAAAGATCGTGTTTCGCAGATAGTCCGAGCCAACGCGTTTGGACTGCAGGATATTCTTTTCCAGCATAACATCCATTTCACGGACCCGCTCCTCGTGCAGCCCTCTGCAGGCTAGCGAATCTCCGGCAGTGGCTGCACATTCAGTACACAACCCGCGCTGGCAGTATTTACACAGTCCAACAGCCGGTCGTTCGGGATGGTAGAAACAGACCAAGATTATTCTCCGATGATCTGCACGACCAGCTGTCGCTGGCGCGGCCGGTTGTCGAAATCGACGAAGATGACCTGCTGCCAGGTGCCCAGGGTCAGCTTGAAATCGACAAACGGGATGGTCAGGGAAGGACCGAGCAGCGCGGCGCGAACGTGGCTGTGACCGTTGCCATCGTGCCAGCGGGCATTATGGGCGTACTCCCGGTCTTGTGGAACGATTTCATCGAACAGCCGGCGCAGGTCACTCAACGCGCCGCTCTCGTATTCAATGGTCGTCAGCCCACTGGTAGAGGACGGACAAAAGACGGTCACGGTTCCATCCACGAAACCGCTGTCCGCCACGAGACGGGCGATCTGGTTCGTGATATCGTGGATGTCTGCATTGCCGCGTGTATTGAGGGAAATGGAGAGGGTTTTAATTGTCATAAGGATTTATCCCTTTTGAGCTGCTGGCTGCATCTCCTTGCCGCATGCAGAACAAAGGCGGCCATGAATGGAAATGACACCTCCACAATCCGTGCATCTCCACTTTTGTCGTTCTTCCAGCAAAAAGCGCTTTGCACCGGCAGCCTTGATCCGAAGTCCATTTTCGATCAGGCTGGTCTGGTAGCGCAAGCGGTAGCGTTTGTCCATCTGCCTGACAGGCTGGCAGGGAAACGATGAACACTCCGAACAAAAGCGAAAACCTCGGCTGACAGTGCAATTCCGAATTTTGCACCTCCGGCAGTACTGCGGCTGACTGTCTTCCTGTCCACGGCAGCCCGGGCAGGTATTCTTCTTGCGGAGATGGGCGTAACATACCGTGCAGTTCATCCCACACGGCGCCAGCATGGATGGAGAAGTATTCATTTGATATCTCACGCAGCTTTGTTATATTTTTTCCACAGGATGTCGAAGTATGGTTTTCAACCTGGCGGGATCCGCCTTGCGTGGGTCGCCGAGATAGATCTCGTGATGCTTGCCGCCCAGGCCCACATCATCGCGATAACCTTTCTCTCCTGCAAAGGAGCGCATCATCCCCACAGTGGCGGGCTCGGTCGCGTACGGGCCGATGTGCATCATCTGAACACAAGTACCTTCTTCAAAATGGTCAAGCCGCACTCTGGCCAAGTACGGCGAGTCCCCTTTTTTCTTGCGGACCTGTTCCAGTCCTTCGGCAAATATCTCCGATGTGATGACGTCCGGCTGGAGGATCATCAGGGTGTAGAACCAGTTATCCTTGATGGTGATGTCGAAGACCCCGTTCTCCACCCACCATAAGCCTTCCAGCGACATGACGGGATAATCGACTGCATTCGTCTTGCGTTTCTTCAACATGAATTTGAGCGTGTACGAAATGCTGTACAGTGCCTGGGTCGCTTCGGCAAACGAAGCTGATTTTCCCGGTTCTGAGCCTTTTTCGATCGCGCCGTCGATCATGATAAACTGCAGGCGCGGCACCTGCACGATCTCCGGTTTTTTTGCCGAAGGCGCATACAGGTATTTCAGTTCTTTTTTGAGGTCCAGCGTTTTCATTCTATGTTCCTGTTCCTTGTCAACCTGTTTACCTGTCTACGTGCTTAATTCTTCACTCCCCCTTGTGGATGATATCCCTCCCATATTTTGCATTCAACGTATCCATGGCCTGCTGCAGGCGGCGAGAGCGCTCCACATCCATGTCCCAAAGTCCCAATTGACGTATGGGTGCGCCAAGTCCGCTGACACCCACGCCGATCAAACGCACGGCCTGGTTCGGTTTGCGAACCGCCTTCACCAATTCCAAGGCGGTTTTTGTGATGACATCGTCCTGGTCGGTCGGGTCGCTCAAGGTGGTCTGGCGGGTGAGCGTGGTGAAGTCGGGCCAGCGGATCTTGAGCTTGATCGTTTTTCCAGCAAGATTGTTCTTTCTCAGCTGCCGCGCCACTTCGGCAGATTGCTCGCGCACCGTATCTTCCAGTACTTTGTCGTCACGTACATCCTTCGAAAATGTGATTTCCTGGCTGATGGACTTTGTCTCATGCTCGGTGACCACGGGACGGTCATCGATTCCCTTTGCGTGGCGCGCCAGGTCGCGGCCGTTTTCACCAAAGAGGCGGATGAGCTCCAGCTCGGGCCAGCGGGCGATATCGCCGATCGTGCGGATCCCCAGCTCGGCCAGCCGCGCCGAGGTCTTCGGGCCCACGCCCCAGAGCATATCGGCGGGCAGCGGATCGAGAAAAGCCGTCTCCTCGCCGAACGGGACAACGGTCAATGCGTTGGGAGGCTCGGCCAGGCCCTGGGCTTTGATCCTCTGCAGGGCGAGCGACTTCCCGACCTCCGTGGCAAGCTTGGCCATTAGCTTGTTCGAAGCGATCCCGAGCGAGCAGGGGAGATGCAGCTCGTCGCGGATGCGCGCCTGAAGCCCGCGGCCGAAGCGCTGGGGGTCATCGCGAATGTCCGAGATATCCAGGAAGGCCTCATCGATGGAGATCTGCTCCACGAGCGGGGTTTGCTCGTGCAGGATGTCCATCACTTGCTGTGACACGTCCCGATACATCCGGTGCCGCGAAGAGACGACGATCAATCCCGGGCACAGGCGGATCGCCCTGGCCATTGGCATCGCCGAGCGGACTCCCATCCGCCGCGCCGCATACGAACAGGATGCCACCACACCCCGTTCCTCGGGCCGGCCGCCGACTGCAAAAGCCCTGCCCCGCAGGGAGGGATTCTGGTTTTCCTCCACGGCGCAGAAGAAAGCATCCAGGTCGAGGTGCAGGATGGTGCGCGGCATGGGTCCATTATAAGTAAAAAGAGTCACTCCGTAGATATTGAACAATCCTTAAAGAAAAGTTATACTAGAGGCGTATAGTCATTCCGTCTTTAAAGAGTGACTTGCGACCCGTCGGAGACTTTGGAACTTTTGGAGACATTCCAGCGTTCCAATGGATTGGATGTATTGGAGGAGGCTGTTATGAAATCGCGTTCGAAAGCGGCATCGGTATTTTTGCTTGTCGCGATGGTGTTATCGCTTGTGCCCGCAGCGGTTGCCCCATCGCCCGTATCTGCAGCGCAGGCCTGTACAGACCGGGCGCAGTTCGTCTCAGATGTGACTGTTCCGGATGGGATGAAGTTCAATCCCGGTGCGACATTCACCAAAACCTGGCGCCTGCGAAATGTCGGCACCTGTACGTGGTCCAACTCGTACACCATGGTGTACGACTCAGGCGCACAGATGGGCACCACAACATCTGTGAATCTCCCGGGTGGCACCGCACCCGGCCAGACCGTGGATGTGTCTGTGAACCTGACGGCGCCGAATGCCGCCGGGAGTTACCGGGGCTACTGGAAGTTCAAGAATGCCTCCGGCACGGCGTTTGGCATCGGCGCAGCGGCCAACCGCCCGTGGTGGGTGGAAATCGTTGTGACCGGTTCCACACAGACCGGCGTCATCTATAACTTCACAAACGAGGCCGGCGCAGCTACCTGGTCAAGCGGTGCAGGAGGGCTGAGCTTCCCCGGCACGGAAAACGACACAAAAGGTTTCGCACTCCGGCTCGAGTCACCAACATTTGAGAGCGGGGTCACTGCCACGCAGCCTGGCCTGCTTGTCTCTCCCCATCAGATCACCA
>DASUOS010000192.1:0-22848 GCA_036276515.1 Anaerolineales bacterium
AAAGGCGGCGAACATCCTTGCCAGCCAGGGACGGGTCAGGATCATTCGCAGGTCCGTGGTCATAAAACGCGGGGCCAGCGACATGTGAAAGAGCACCTCTCCTATCGTCCAGGCAGGATTATCGCTGGGCTGGGAGAACGCCGTATCCGGGATTTCGGCCAGAAGGGCCTGAAAGTTGTTGCGGGTCTCGATCAATTCGAGCCGGAGCTCTTCCTTGAGGGTCATCTACACTTCCACCTGGATCGCACTGCCCGACTCATAGCGCCTCAGACCCAGCCGGAAGATGTTTACGGCCAAAAAGAGGAAGACGACCGCCCCGGCCAGCATCTCAGCCAAACTTTGCCAGGTAAAGCTGCGGATGAATTCGGCAGGTACAGCGCCAACGAACGCGGCCGGGATGACCGTGAACAGGATCAGCTTGGCATAATTGTCGAAAAGGGTGATCGGATAGATCCCAAATGTAATCATGGCATTGACAATAAGGTTTGTAAAATTATTGATTACCCCCATCCAGAAAGCCAGGCTCTGCACCAGGATCATGAAGGAAGCAAAAACGGTCGCCGCCAGAAGCGTTGCAAGGATAAAGCGCAGCAGTCCTTCCCACGAAAATTGGCCAGATACGGCATAGCTGAGGAATCCGTACGTGAAATCGCCCATTCCGCTGGCAATGGTGCGGCTCGCAACAGTATGCAGCAAAACCGGCCGCGGCAGGGACAGGTAATAGTCCAGCCTGCCGTTGTTGATAATGTCGCTCAGCGTGAAGGTATTTCCGAACAGCAGCGCCACCAGTCCAAATGCGCTGGCCAGTACGCCGTAGGTGATGTACATGTCGCTGATGCCCCAGCCGCGGACTTCCTTGAACCGGTCGAAGAAGATGATCCAGATCGCGAAATAGATGAAGTTGTTGAGCATCATCCCGATGACCTGGGTCAGGAACGCGACCCGGTATTCCATAATGGATTGCAGGTTGGCCTGCCAGACGGCGAGAAGGAATTTGAGCTCGCGCATTCAGCCTCCGTTCACCGTAAGATACGTCACGCCGCGCCGGTAGGAGAACATCAGCGCTGTACCCAATGCTATGATCCAAACTGTCTGCAGGAGCAGAACCTCGGCCAGGAACCCCCAGGATGGCGCGATGAACAGCTTGGAGGGTCCGTAGATCATGGCCGAAAAGGGCAGGGCTTTGGCAATGACCTGCAGCCAGTCCGGATAGAGATCAAGCGGGATAAGGAAACCGCCGAGGATGAAAATGAACTTCTGGTAGATCCACATGAAGGGGGAAACGTCCTCCACCAGGAACGCCGAAAGGCCGATCAGGCAGGTGATGCAGAAGTTCAGCACCCATGTGCCGAGCAGGGCGACAAAGGCGAACAGCCAGCCCATGGCCCCGGGAGGCGGACCGACCAGCCACCAGATGATCGCGCTCCCGAACAGGGCATTGACCAGCGCCCGGAACAAGGTCTCGCCCATCGAATTGCTGAACTGGTAGAGCAGGAAGCTGTAGGGCTTGTTCAGGATGTAGGCGATCGAGCCATCCTTGACATTGTCTGAAATGGTCCTTGCCAGCGCGGGACGGCTGAGCTCGATGGTCTCGGCCATCATCAGGTACCACATGGTGCTGTACAGAGTCATGCCGTTGATCGAGTCCGTGCCCGCTGCCTCGAAGGTGACATTCCAGAGCTGATAGAAGATCCACATGAACGGGACAATTAGCAGGCTGCGCCCGATCATTTCCCCGGGATAGGCAAGGCTGTTGATCAATGTGATCTGAAAGATTGCCCAGTATTTCCGAAAGGTTTTCATGAGAACTCTTTTGCCCACGAAAGCGGAGGTCAGGCTGCCAGCCTGGCAGAGCTGCTGGTCAGTGGCCTTCAGGGATACCCATCTTCATGGTTTTTGGGCCAGCACGAACAGGTGGCCGCCGCCTTCGCAGGTCGCATCGCGGACAATTCTGGACCACACGAGTTTAAAGCCAGTCACTTCCAACATCCACAGATAGGTATCGGCATCGAAATGACTCCAGTACATGCGTGCGCCGAGATAGTTCTCGTCAATGTCGTCGACCAGGTTCTCGGCCCCCAGGCATAATAACGCAAACCCGCCCGGCTTGAGCATCCGCTGAAAACTCACAAACAGGGATCGATGCTCCTCGCGCGGAATGTGGATGATGGCGTAGTAAGAAACGATCGCATCGAAAGAGTCAGCGGGGAAATCGAGCTTTGTCAAATCCTGGCAGATAAATTGAGCATTCGAGACATTCTTCCGCGCCAGCTCGATCTGCGCCTCTGAAAAATCCACACCGACCAGCTCAAAACGATCGCTGAGGATTTGAGCCACAGGGATTCCTGCGCCGCAGCCAGCATCGAGCACCTTTGCACGTTCTGGCAGCCGTGCCATCAGATCGTCCAATAAACGGATATCCTCCGAATCGCGGGTCCGTTCTTCAAGATATTGGCGGGCGATCTTGTTGTAGCCTGCTCTTACAGTTTCCTTGTAATTCATGGCCGGTATCCTCAATAAGGCTTCAGGTTGCGAAGGGCTTCCAGGAAAATCGAGATAAGGCGTTCGCGATGCGGAATGCCTTCCTCTTCCAGCAGCAAATGGAGATGGATGCTCCGCAGCAGGTTGCGGGTATTCTGAAAGGCCCGGTTCTTCTCTTCATCGATATAGACGCCTTTCCAGTCCAGGCCATCGGGCGCTGTGAGGGAGCGGGCCCAATCTTCCACTCTTTCGAGCGGAATCAAGTCGCGGCGCAGGGTCTCGATCACGGCGCTGGCGAGCCGGTCATCTTCACCGTGGATGTACACATGGCTCGTGGAATGGACCATTTTGTCAGAAACGGCATTCAGCATATTCAAGAGATCAGCCTCATCCGTGTTCCGGTTGTGACCGAGTACGAGCAGCAGGTCCGCAGTATGGGCGAGCGCATGTGCCCAGCCTTTAACCGGGACATGCCCGCGCGGGTCCCGTTCTGCTTCCAGGTATCCCAATCCTTTCTCGAGGATTCCTTTAATTTGCTCTCTTTCCAAAAAGGATTTCTTGTTGTCGTTGTGGACGATCTCCGCCAGAAGCAGGATCGAAAATGTCCGCAAAAAGACCGTGTCCGAGTCGGTCTCGCCGATGCCCTTTTCCAGATTCGACAGGAGGATATCAATGTGAGACTGGATGGCTTCTCCAGTGTACAGATCCCGTTTCAGCCAGTTGGCATAGACGACATAGGCGATCTCATCCCGCAATTCGGGGTCGGTGCTGCCCAGGTAGCTGAACAGGAGCTCGGTCAGATTTTCAAGTGAGTACCCCTCAGGTACTGCGTATTCATTGTTTGATATCGAAACCCAAAACTCTTTATCCACTGGCTGTTCCTTGCGATGACTATTGCGATATCCGGTAAGTGGTTTCGATTTGCGGCGGTGTACGCAGGGTTTGAAACACAACGCAGTACCGCTCGGTTAGTTTTTTCAGGGAGGCGAGCTGATCTTCAGTGGCATCGGTATCCAGATCGAAGAAAAGGCGGATGTTCTGGAAACCGACGGGTGCTTCCTTTGAGACGGCGAGGGTGCCTCTGAAGTCGATATCGCCTTCGGCGCGGATCACCCCATCCCGCAGCTCGACACCCATGGAGGTCGCCACGGCATTCAACGTGACCCCGGCACACGCCACCAATGCCTCCAATAGCATATCCCCGGAGCAGACCGCCAGGCCTGTCCCGCCTGTGGCTTCGTGCAGCCCGGCCTCGACCAGTGCCCTACCGGTCTCGATCTTGCAGGTGATGCCCGTGCCGATCCGTCCCTGAGCTTTCAATGTGATCAGGGCCGCCTGCGGCGTGGCGCGGTATTTATCCTTAAATGGCGCCTGGACGGCACGCAGCTCCTCACTTTTCATGGATCAGCTCTCCTTTTATGAAACCCGCGTACGTTGCTCGATTTTTTCAATTTGGCCGTACAGGATCTCCTCGTTGATTTCGAAGTTACTGATGAGTACCAGTTCCTTGTTTGATCTGCCTGACGACCCCTTTGCCAGCAGGCGTTCGGGCCTCACTGGAGCGTCCGGGCGACTGGAAGGTATTTTTCCTGCAGGCTGGCCATGTGATGGTCCACGTGGCCTACGAGTATATGGATTAAAGCCCTGGCACTGACGGTCGCGCCGCTGGCCGTGCCGCAGCGCTCGATGGCTTCCTCTGTCATATTGCGGATGGCGATCACATTGGCACGGCGTAGATACTCGAATTCGCTGATCAAATCTTCCAGGGAGGAATTATCAAACCCAGCAGCACGGACGTAGTCTTCCTGCTCGAAGCCAGGCAGGGGAGTGGCATCCCCGCGTGAGATGCGCAGCAAACGATAGGAAAACACGCGCTCCCCGTCGTTGAGGTGGCCGAGCACTTCTTTAATGGACCATTCCTCCGGTCCCGGCTTGAAGCGCGCCTGTAGATCCGTCAGGGCGTCGAACGCGCCATGCAATTCGGTGATCTGTTCTGAAAGACCGGCGAACACGTCGCCTCGCTGCCAGGCTCTTTGAATGTATTCACTATAAAATGGTGCGTACTCATCGGATTCTGGGAAGGAAATTTGTCCGGGCATATTTTATCCTCTGGTTGACCGGATTATAGCGTAAGGCCGCCTCGCTGTATAATAAATCGCCGAATCAAAAAAGGACTCGCCAAGTCCTTTTTTCTGTAACCGGTTGATCTCACTTCGAGTCGGGCATGAGCGCTGCCAGCGCATTCCACATTCCATACAGCCCGCCGACGGTCATCCCCAGGCCGGTGAAAAGGGAAATCAGCTGCAGGTAGCCGCTGCGCAGACTCAGGATCTGCCCAAGAAGGTCTTTGTTGAAAATCGCCGCGATCAATTCAATATTATAGATTAATAATCCCAGGCCAATGACCAGCGTGCCAATGCTCACAAGGACAAGAAATGGTCCCTGGCGGGCCGCAACTTTTCGTTTGTATTGTGACTCGACCTCTGTAACCAGCTGCTCGGCCTCGCCCCAGCCCAGAGTGCTCTGCTCACATATCCTGGCCACGATATCCCGCCGCTCATGGTGTTTGCCGAGTTCCCTGATGACCAGTTCGATCAGTTCTTCTTTGTTCATGGTGAGATCCTCCGAAGGTTTATACAATTCGGGATTATATGGAAAATCATCCACTTTTTCATAACCGGTTCCTTGCAAATCTCACTTGACGCAATCTCCCTTCACGAAGATAATCAATCCAGCATGGCGAACATCAGTGACTCGGAGATCCACGAAATCGTTCAGAGGGTGGTTGGGAAAGCCCTGGGCTCTTCTGGTAAGGAGCCTGTACAGGCTGCACCCATGCCGCAGGCTGTGCCGTCCGGGAAAAAGGTTGTGGCCATTGGCGCAGATCATGGGGGGTATGAGCTCAAGGAAGCCTTGAAACCTGAACTGAAGACCCTGGGATTTGAAATAAACGATGTTGGCACCCATAGCAAGGAGGCCGTGGACTATCCCGACTTTGCCCACGCGGTCGCCCAGCAGGTTGGCTCGGGCAGTGCCTGGCGCGGGATCATGATCGACGGCGCGGGCATCGGCAGCTGCATTGTCGCCAACAAGGTCCCGGGCGTGCGGGCCGGGATGGCATACGATTATTCCTCGGCGGTCAACAGCCGCGAGCATAACGACACGAACGTTCTGACGCTGGGGGCCGGACTGATCGGCCTTAACCTGGCGAAGCAGATCGTCTCGACCTGGCTGGCCACCGATTTCGCCGGCGGACGTCACACACCGCGCCTGGATAAGATAAAATCGGTGGAGAAGAAGTATCTAAAGTAATCCGCAGCTCTCGGCGGCGTCTGCGCCGCCGGGGATGGCGGCTGGAGCACAATGAAACCTGACCCAAAACTGGTGGAACAGCTTGTCGAAATCATCACCCATGAAGTGCTGGCGGCGATGATGGAGGAAGATAGCCGCGCCGCGAACCCCGAAGGGTACCACTGCAAATTTGACTGCGCGGACCAGCTCTGTGTGCGCGTCTGCACGGACCGGATGGGGAATGTGGTCAATGCCGGGGCAGAACGCATCTCATCGACCCTGGGTGTCATCCCGCAGGACATGAACCTGGCGAAGATGATCGACCATACATTACTTAAGCCGGACGCCACGCAGCAGGAGATCGCCCAATTGTGCTTTGAAGCGCGAAAACATGGATTTGCATCCGTGTGTGTCAACCCGACCTGGGTCAGTCTGTGTGCCCAGCTGCTGCAGGGATCGCCGGTAAAAGTATGCACGGTGATCGGCTTTCCTCTCGGAGCCACCTCTTCGGAAACGAAGGCCTTCGAGACCGAGACGGCCATACGCCAGGGCGCAACCGAGATCGACATGGTCATTAACATTGGCGCACTGAAGGCGCGTGACCTGGAAACCGTTGCAAGAGATATCCGCGGCGTGGTGAATGCAGCCCATGCACACAATATCATCGTCAAGGTCATTATCGAGACATCGCTGCTGACCGACGAAGAGAAGACGATTGGCTCCCTGATCTCCAAGGAGGCCGGCGCGGACTTTGTCAAAACATCCACGGGGTTTGCAGGGGGCGGCGCGACCGTCCATGATGTGGAGCTGATGCGCAAAGCGGTCGGTCCGCAGATGGGGGTCAAAGCTTCGGGCGGGGTCCGCACTTATGAGGATGCGGCCAGCATGATCAAGGCTGGCGCCACGCGCATTGGAGCGAGCGCGGGTGTCAAGATCATCCAGGGACCGGGTGGTCAGGTCTCGGGAGGCAATGGAGCGAGTTCGCCAGTCAAGAGTTATTAATGAAAAAGCCTTGCGAAGGTTTACCCTGAATTATGTGAAGTAAGTATTCCAACCTTCGCAAGGCTACAGTTCTAGGAGCAGCATATGTTGATAGCAAAAGTAATCGGCACGACCGTCTCGACGATCAAGGATGAAAAACTGCACGGGCGCAAGCTGTTGGTCCTGCGCCAGACGGATGAGACAGGCGAGCCTTCCGGCAGGCCTTACGTTGCTGTGGATACGGTGGATGCAGGCATCGGCGATCTTGTGCTCACGGCAGCAGGCTCCTCGGCGCGCCAGACGAATATCACCAAGGATACGCCTGTCGACGCAGTGATCATGTCGATCATCGATTCGCTTGAAGTGGACGGCAAGGTTGTTTTCAGAAAGTAAGTACCCGCGAAAGGAATGAACATGGCTGTAGATCCTTCAATGATTGCTTTGGGAATGGTGGAGACGAGAGGCCTGATCGGCGCGATCGAAGCCGCCGATGCGATGGTCAAGGCGGCGAACGTCACGCTCATCGGCTCGGAATATGTCGGCGGCGGGTACGTCACCGTCATGGTGCGCGGCGATGTGGGCGCGGTCAAAGCCGCGACCGATGCCGGCGCGGCAGCAGCCAGACGCGTGGGGGAGCTTGCTTCCGTGCACGTGATCCCGCGTCCGGCCAGCGATGTCGAGCTGATCCTGCCGCAGTCCAGCCGCGGCCGTTTTGGCGGCCGTTCGGGCGAAGGATAGTCGTCGCTGAACCATCGGGAGCATAGAAGAGCATCCATGCCGAAAAAGTTCTATACCGAGAAGGATATCGAGGACCTGTTCCAGACCGGGCAGAAATCGCTGCAGGTCAGCGACGATGTGGTGCTAACCGAGCTGGCCTATGAAAAGGCCAAACGGCTCGGGATGCAGGTCGTCTCGGACCGCGCCGAAAATCCGCCCGCTGCACCGGTCCGGCCGTATCTTTCGGATGCACCTGCAGCGGCTCGCCCGAAGCCGGCGGCTGTTCCCGCTGCTCAATCAGTACCCCAGCCGAATGAGGCGCTGCCCCGAATCCCGCCCATCGAGCAGCGAATCCGCTCGGCAGTGCTCGCTAAACTGGGAGACCAGGTGGATGCCAGATTACTGGACAACATCATCCATCGCGTGGTCAAAGGCCTGGGGATGAAGTAATGTTATTTGGACGAGTGAGAGGCACAGCCGTTTGCACGATCAAATACCCCGGCACGGATGGGGTCAAGCTGCTGGTGGTCCAGCCGCTGAACAAGAAGCTGGAGCCCATTGGCATCCTGCAGGTCGCGGCGGATGTGGTCCACGCCGGTCCAGGAGACCTGTGCGTAATGGTCCGCTCACGTGAAGCGGCTCTTGCCATGCGCGATGAAAAATTTGTGCCAATCGACCTGGCCCTGGTCGGCATCGTGGATGAGCTGGAAGTGCGGCCCGATGGAACGTTCGATTACACCCTGCGGGCGGGGCAGAATCAATTCACATGATGTTTAACCACAATCCCCAAAAGACTGGGGACAGGCGGGCACGAAGGTGCACAAAGGTTTAAATGATTCTGGGTAAAGTCGTTGGGACGATCGTTACCACCATCAGCCACCCGCATTACAAGAACCGCCGGCTGCTGGTGGTCCAGCCGTTGGTGATGGATGGAGACCAGCCAGAGCCCAACGAAGACTTCATCGCGCTGGATAACAGCCAGGCCGGCATCGGGGATACTGTGCTGGTCAACCGTGAGGGCAACGGCGCCCGCCAGGTGCTGAACATCCCGGATGGGGCGGTGATATCGGTCATCGTGGGGATCGTCGATTCGGTGTATGTAGCAAGTTAAAGCAGTCTCGGCCAGAGTGATTTTACGGGGGAGATGGGCTGCTGGCGAATTTTTCTCAGGCTGGCTTGTAGAATTATAATTATCAGATGCGTTTCTTACGTTTCCTTATTGGGAGTATGCTTTTCGTGTTCGGAACGGGAGCGTTCCTTCGTCCACAGACTGTCCAGGCCGCCCCATCACGCCAGGTCAGCGCCTATGAATTGATCCTTGCGATGAACACGCTGCGCGTCTCGTATGGGCTCCCGGCGCTCATCGAGGATCCCATTGTCAACGCGGTAGCCCAGTCGACGGCGGCGACCATGGCAGCCAACAATATGTCCTGGCACATTGGCGATGTGCGCGGCCGGATCGCTGCTGCAGGATATGGGGCCGGCGGCACCGTTTGGGCAACGGAAAATTTTGCCGTGAGCAGCGGCGGCATGGGCATCGATGAGATCATGGCCGCCTGGGCCGATCCCGATCACATGCGCCCGGCCGTCAACCCGGCCTATTGCCATGTGGGAGCCGGTGCGGCCACAACAGGGGACGGAAGGATCTATTACATCCTGCAGGCGGCTTACGTATCCGGACAGGAGTGCGGAAGCCCATCCGCTGGTCCGGGAGGCGCTTCGCAGCCAGGCACTGTTCCGAATGCCGTACCGGGGGTGTCGCAATTGATCATACCGGTCAAGATCGCCACACCGGATGCGGATGGAAAGGTCTTCCATGACGTCCGGGCGGGCCAATCCTACTGGTCGATCGCCATCGCCTACCAGATCACCATCCATGACCTGGAGGTCTGGAACAACGTCTCCCGCAACACACCTTTACAGGCCGGACAGCGCTTGTTCATCCCAGGCAAGAACACGGAAGGCTATGCCACACCGACCCCCAGGGGAATGGTCGTGCTTGCCGCCCCGGATGCGGACGGCAGGATCATCCATGAAGTACAGCCCTATCAGGCTCTGATCAGCATCTCAGACGCGTATCGCGTCCCCATGGACCGGATCCTGGCTTTGAATGGGTGGCAGGCAGATTGGCCTCTGCAGATCGGGCAGAAAATTCTGATCTCGCCGGGAAATGTAACTCCCAGCCCTACTTTAAGCAACGTCCAGAAGCTCACGCCCGAGGCAGACGGCCAGTACTACCATACTGTCCAAAGCGGTGAAACCCTTTCGTGGATCGCAGGCTTTTATGACGTTTCACTTGCCGACCTGATGTCCTGGAATGGCATGAATGCCGCTTCTGTTATCCGCCCTGAACAGAAATTGCTCCTCCTCGTGACCCCGCCTGCCACTGCGACGCACACTCCCAGTCCGGCCACGATTACGCCTTCGCCCTCTCCATCCATGACGCCGCCACCGCCAACAGGAACCCCGCTTGTACCCGCTGCAGAATCCCAGCCTGGCTCTGGCCTGGGCCTACTTGTTGGTGCAACCGTCATTGCAATGGGTGGCTTACTTTGGTGGAGATTATCACGCAAACGCGAGTCAACAGCTCCCGATTAATGTTTATACGAGGCCAACGATGAAAGAATATCGCAATCCCCTGGATGTTCATAAACCGCTCGGCTTGTACACCCATCAAGTCGAGGTTAGAGACCGTGAACGCCTGCTGGTGATCTCCGGGCAGGTCGGTATGAGGGAGGACGGCACGGTGCCGGAGGATGCACTGGAGCAGATCGATGTTGCCTTCGAGAATATTTTTCGTAATCTGCGTGCCGCCAATATGGACGTAAGCGACATCATCAAGCTGACCTATTATCTCGTCGGCGAGATCGATACGGCAAAGCGGCGTGAACTGGTGGCGTCCAAACTGCAGGGTCACCAGCCATGCAGCACATTAGTGTATGTTGCCGGGCTGGCGACCCCATTATATAAAGTGGAGATCGAGGCCTGGGCCTCCCGGGCAGAGTAAGCCAACCCCTATAGTAAAATTCACACGGCGGATCCCCGGCGAGCCGGAGCGGCTGGAATAATGTCATGATCGAATAGAAACGGGAGACTTCATGAAAACTGGTGTTGTGGGTAGCGGGCTTGTCGGCGCGACGGCTGCATACGCGCTGGTGATGAGGGGAGTGGGACGGCGCGTGGTGCTGGTCGATCAGAACCGGGCCCGGGCCGAATCCGAAGCGGACGATATCCTGCACGCCGTACCGTTCGCCCATCCGGTCGAAGTGACCGCCGGTGAATATGCGGATCTGGCCGGGTGCAAAGTGGTGATCGTCTCGGCAGGGGTTGGGCAGAAACCGGGCGAATCGCGGCTCCAGCTTCTGGGGCGGAATGCACAGGTGTTCAAGCAGGTGATCCCCAACATCCTCCAGCATGCTCCGCAGGCGGTTCTGTTGATCGCTACCAACCCGGTCGATGTGATGACCCACCTGGCGGCGCGCTATGCGAGAGAAGCGGGTGTTCCTTCCAGCCGTGTGATCGGCTCCGGAACCACGCTCGATACGGCGCGCTTTCGTGCCCTGGTCGGACGCCGCCTGAACGTGGACTCCCAGCATATCCATGCCTATGTGCTCGGCGAACACGGCGACTCGGAAGTGCTGCCCTGGTCCCTGGTGTCAGTGGGTGGGATCCCACTGGCGGAATTCTGTACGGGGCTCGAAGTATCGATCTGTGAAGACGATTACGCCGGGATCGACGAGAAGGTCCGCCGTGCTGCCTATCATATCATTGAAGGTAAAGGCGCGACCTATTATGGTATCGGCAGCGCCATTGCCCGAATCAGCGAAGTCATCCTGCAGGACGAGCGCTCGATCCTTACCGTCTGTACACCGATGAAGGAGGTGGCCGGGGTCAAAGATGTAACGGTGTCAATGCCCAACCTTGTCGGCGGCGAAGGCATCATTCAAACGTTCTTCCCCAACTTAAGCGAGACTGAAATGGAGTCCCTGCGCAACAGCGCGCAGGTGGTCCGCTCGGTGATCGAGCAGCTTGAATAAAGGACCGATCTCTGAATTGAACAAAAAACATCCGGGCGCAGGCTCGGATGTTTTTTGTTATCTGATGTTCACATCAGGGCAACGAACTCTTCACGGGTCAGGGTTTCCTGCTGCAGCAGGTAGTGGGTGACGCGCTCCATCGCTTCGCGCTTTTCGGTGATGATCCGCCTGGCTTCGGCATAACACTCTTCCAGGATCAAATTGATGGCCTGGTCCATCGCTTCAAACGTTTTTTGCCCGGCCCGGGGAGCCGTGAGCGCTTCAACTCCTTCCGCCCGGTTGAAGACGCGCAGGCCTGTCACACTCATACCCAGGCGCATGACCATTTCTTCCGCCAGTTGGGTGGCGACCTTGAGATCGTTGGAGGCGCCGCTGGTGATGTCGCCGCAGAAAATCTCTTCCGCCACGCGTCCGCCCATCAAACCGGTGATCTGGGCCAGGAGCTGGTTGCGTGACATTAGCAGACTGTCCTGTTCGGGCAGGGACATGGTAAAGCCACCCATTTGTCCGCGCGGGATGATGGTGATCTTATACACCGGGTCGGAGTGCTCGGTGCAGTGCATGACGACCGCATGTCCCGCTTCATGATAGGCAATCGTCTCGCGTTCCTTTTTGTTCATCACGCGGCCCTTCTGCTGGACGCTGCCGATCAGATTTTTCTCCACCGCCTCCTGGAAGTCCTGGATAGAGATCTCGACGTGATTATTACGCACTGCCAGAATTGCGGCTTCGTTGACGATGCTGGCGAGGTCGGCCCCGACCAGGCCCGGGGTGGATTTGGCGATATCCATCAGGTTGACGTCCGAGGCGATGCGGCGGCCATCCACATGGATACTGAGGATCTCCAGGCGTCCCTTGACATCCGGTCGCGGCACGGTGACGTGGCGGTCGAAGCGGCCGGAGCGGGTCAGGGCCGGGTCGAGCACGTCCACGCGGTTGGTGGCGCCCAGCACGATGATTCCCTCCGCGCCGGTAAAGCCGTCCATTTCGACAAGCAGCTGGTTGAGGGTCTGATCCTGCTCCATCTCACCGCCGCCGCCGCTCGAGTTGCGCTTGCGCCCGGCTGCGTCGATCTCGTCAATAAAAATGATGCAGGGAGCCTTGGAGCGGGCCTTCTTGAAGAGGGATCGCACCCGGCTGGCGCCCACGCCAACGAACATTTCGACAAATTCGGAGCCGGCCGTGCTGAAGAACGGAACACCTGCCTCCCCGGCAATGGCCTTGGCCAGCAGGGTCTTGCCTGTCCCCGGGTCGCCGACCAGCAGGACGCCACGCGGCATCCGGGCTCCCATCTGGTGATACTGGCCCTTATCCTTGAGAAAGCTGACAATATCCTCCAGTTCCTCGCGGGTCTCATCGATTCCAGCCACATCTTTGAAGCGGACGTTGGGGATAACCCCTTCGGTGTATTTCTTCTTGCTGGACACCATGCCCCCTGTGACCCGGGTGATACCATAGCCGATCAGGCCCAGCATGGCCAGGCTCATAAAAATATCGGTCCCGCGTCCGCCGGTCAGGGCATCGGGTTCGACAATCTCATATTGGAGGCTTGCCAGCTGGCTCTCGCGCACACCCAGATAGCGCATCTGCTCCAAAAATGGGGCTTCGGTATCTCGCAAGGTGGTGTGCTGTGTACCATCCGTATAGAAAATAGTGACCTTACCGTTAAAACGGGAGTCTTCCACACGTACAGCCTGCTCTGCCGAAATGGCCGCCGCCACTTCGCTAAGGGGAATCGGGTCCGCTTCAGTTTTTGAGCGAAGAATGTAGGTGCTGGCAATGAGCAGCCCTACAAACAACAACAGGATGCTTACTTTCCCATATTTATGCTTTTTGAAGAAGTCCAGTAATTGTGTAACTGATTGTTTCATGCTGCCTCGTCCTATCCGTTTACGATGTTCGAATTCGCCCCATGTTACACCTTTAAGTACAAAATGTTGCTTTCAATTTCATAATTTTGCTTTACAAATTTACAAACTTTGATTTTCAGTGTTCCATGTATACGATGAAGTTAAAAGCTTATCCAACCCGGATGTGAGCAGGATTAGTAAACGTTGAGAGCCAAATTAAAAAGATTACTTGAGGAAGAAGTACACCCGTTCACCAGTAAATAGTTTTTGAACGGGATCCCAGGGAAAGAGAATGGTGACGGCGAATTCAACCCGCTGACCCTCCGGAGCCGGCATGTCCAGCCATTGGGATTGGTATGTGCCAGACACGAAAGCCTCTTCAAAAACTCCCTGTGGACCGATGACTATATTTTGCAGGTCAAAATGGATATCCGGAAAGGATGTAAGCAACTGCTGGTAGAACTGGGTTGCCCCCGCCTTGCCGAACCAGTCCACACCTTTGTTGACTACTGTGTAGACACAGTCCTCTGTCAGGGTGGCCATCAGGCCGGGAATATCGCGTGAGTCTTCGGCGGTCGAATGAGCGATCCACAGCTTGCGGATGTCACGGTATTCGTCCGGGTCTATCCGGCGGCGGATTAACTGGACAATGCCGGTGTGCAGGTCTGGTTTCATAACAATCCTTTCAACAAAGCGCTGACTTTTTATGATGGAGGTTTTGTCGATGTAGGGAGAAGTAGTCCAGGCACGCGGCATCCGGTCCAGGACCGGAGGGAGATGTATCGCTGCCTGCCAAATCATATTGAGCGGTCTTGACCCATGTAACTGATGAAAAATTTTACTACATCCGGATCAAAATGCGACCCGCTATTTTCCTGGATATATGCCAAAGCTTTCTCGTACGACCAGGCTTTCCGGTAGGGACGGTCGCTTGTCAGGGCATCCCAGACATCGGCAACCGCAAAAATGCGAGAGGTGAGCGGAATGGCCTGGCCCCTTCGTCCTCGAGGATAGCCGGAACCATCCCATTTTTCATGATGACAATAGGGGATCTCTATGGCTTTACGAAGATAGGCGATCGGAGCAAGCCACTCGTAGGCAAACTGGGGATGCTTGCGCATGACGATCCACTCCTCGTCCGTGAGCGGACCCGGCTTCAGGAGGATGCCATCCGGCACACCCAGCTTGCCGATATCGTGGAGCAGTCCACCGCGCCGCATGTGGATGAGCTTTTCCTCTTCCATGTTCATGAGACGGGCAAGTGTCAATGCCATTTCGGTCACGCGCAGCGTGTGGCCTTCTGTCTCGTGGTCCCGCAGGTCAAGAGCATGTGACCAGCCTTCGATCGTGGCATCGTAGGCATGTTCCAGTTCATAATTGGTGCGCTGCAGATTTTCGAAGAGCGAGGCATTATCAATGGCAATGGCGGCCTGGCCTGCCAGGGTTTCGAGAAAATTCGTCCATTCCGGGTAGGGGAACAGTGGGGTACGGTGGAATAGCTCGAGCACGCCGTTGACTTTCCCTTTTGTGATCAGGGGCAGGCCATAATAGCCGACGAAATCTTCGCTGGCCGGGAGAATGACTGGTGACGTGTCGTACTTCCTTTCACTTAAGTTATCCACGTAGATGGATCGCCGTTGTGTTACGACGCGGCCGGCCAGGCTGCCGGTCAGATTGACTCGAGTCATCTGGATGCCCGGGGAATGGAAGCCTCTTGTTGCCCGGTACTCGAGCATCTGGCCTGTGGGGTCCAGGAGCAGGATGCCTGCCGCATCGACCTGTAAGTGGGTGAGCACCTGGGAAAGAACAATATCCAGAGTGAAGCCCATATCGAAGCTGGATGTGATGGCCTGATCGATAATTCGCAGGGCGGTCAACCGGGCAAGCTGCTGGCGGATTTTAATCTCTGCCTGCTTGCGTTCGGTAATATCCTGCGCCGTGCCAAAAAACCGCTCTGGATTGTCCGAGCCTTCCCCCCGAACCGCGCCCCTGCACTGGATGTAATGCAATTCCCCGTTGGAATGCAAAATACGGAAGTCGAGCTCCCGGACCATTCTTCCCGAGCTTATTTGATCGATCCATTCCTCAGCTGCCGGGCGGTCTTCCGAGTAGACGAGGTTCAGAAATGCATCGATGGTGTGTTTGAATTGATCCGGTGACACATCGAGCAAACGATACATTTCATCGGAAAACTGCAGGGTGGCTGGCTCGATATCGTAACTCCAACTGCCGATATGCCCGATGCGCTGTGCTTCAGACAACAGTTTTTCCTTCTCACGTAACTGCTGCTCCGCGCGACTGCGCTCCTTGCGGATGCCAGCTTCGCGCAGCTCGCGCTCGATGGCCGGACCCAGGCGGGCATATTTGCCCTTGAGGATGAAATCGTGTGCGCCTGCTTTTAAGGCGCTGATCGCACTCTCCTCCCCGATCGTGCCGCTGATGATGATAAAGGGTAGATCCAGCCCGGTTGATTTCAGGATCTCCAGTGCCTGCGGCGCATTCAAATGCGGAAGGGAATAGTCACAGATCAGGATATCCCATTCTTTATGCTCCAGCGCAGATTGCATCTCTCCAGCCGTTTCCACACGTTGAGATTCCACTTCGTATCCGATCCGGCGAAGTTCACGCAGGAGGAGCTGTGCGTCATCGTCCGAATCCTCAATTAATAGCACCCGCAGGAACCTGTTTTCAATCATTGTGTTATTGGGGCGGCGCCTCGTTCAGAACCAGCCAGTACAGGCCGAGCTGGCCGATTGCCTCCACGAACTGGTTGAAATCCACCGGCTTGCGAACATAGGAATTTGCTCCACTGGAGTAGGCCCGGATCAAATCCTGTTCTTCTCTCGAGGAGGTAAGGATCACGACAGGGAGCATGCGGGTGCGCGGGTCCGAGCGGATGCGGCGAAGCACTTCCAGCCCGTCTATTTTGGGAAGTTTTAAGTCGAGCAGGACCACCTGCGGCAGATCAAACGGGTCGCGGCCGGCAAAAGGTCCCGAGGCAAACAGATAATCAAGGGCTTCGACACCGTCGCGCACGACGACGATGTTGTTGGCGACTCTGTTCTTATTCAAAGCCCGCAGGGTCAGGGCTTCATCATCCGGATTGTCCTCCACTAATAGGATCATTTTTTGAGCCATGTTTATTATTTCCTATACGATCGGTAATTATTGGTATCCACTTATAGCGTAAAATAAAAAGCAGCTCCCTTGTCTACAGAGCCTTCTGCCCAGACCCGCCCACCGTGGCGGCCAATAATGCGCTGGACGATCGCCAGACCAATCCCAATCCCGGGGAACTCCGTGCTGGCATGCAGGCGCTGGAATGCCCCAAACAGCTTGTTGACATAGGCCATATCGAATCCCGCGCCATTATCCCGCACGTAAAAAACCTTTTCCTGTTCCGAATTCACGATCATGCCGAACTCGATTTTCGCCAGGTCCTGTTTTGATGTGAACTTCCAGGCGTTACTCAGCAGGTTCTCCAGGGCAACTTTCATCAAGCGCGGATCGCATACGGTGGAGACGTTCGGTTCAATAGAGCAGTCTACGATCCGGTCCGGTTCGGCACGCTGGAGGTCCTGAAGGACATGCTGGGCGATCTTGCTGAGGTTCGTCGGTTCCGGGTTCAGGGGAGCCCGGGTAAGCCGTGAGAGATTGAGCAGGTCATCGATCAACTGAGCCATACGCTGGGCTGCCGTCCTGATGCGCATCAGGTAATTGCGGCCTTCATCCGGAATATGACCACCGTAGTCCTCGAGTACAGCCTGGCTGAAACCATCGATGGTGCGCAGAGGCGCACGCAGGTCATGCGAGACTGAATAACTGAACGCCTCGAGTTCCTTGTTGGTGGCTTCCAATTGGCTGGCACGCTGGTTTAGTTCCTCGTTTAATTTGTGGATCTGTTGCTCTGCAAGCTTGCGTTCCGAGATGTCGCGGATGGAGGCGCTTACCAGGGTTCCCTCTTCGGTTTGAAGCGGGCTGAGACTGATCTCCACCGGGAATTCCGATCCATCCCTGCGCTGGCCATACAACTCAAGCCCTGTGCCCATCGGCCGGACACGCGGCTCCTTGAAATAGCTCACCCGGTGCAGAGGATGTTTGCCATGAAATCGGCCAGGTACAAGTTTTTCTACGAACTGTCCGATTATTTCGTTACGTGGGTATCCAAAGATGCTCTCAAACTGGGAATTGACCAGTACAATCTCACCCTTGTTGTTCACGACGACTATGGCATCCGGTGCTGATTCGAGCAGGCCTCGGAACTTTACATCCGCCCGTTCGCGCTCGAAGGCCTCGCGGATCATCCTCTCCTGTTCCCGGATCAGCTGTTGTTTTGTTTCCAGGTAGCTTTCGCCGATCACACTCATCGTAATCTCGATCAGCAGATCAGCACCATTCAGTGCCTCGAGCAGCCGGTGCGGATCCTTACCAAAGGCCTCCAGGAGATAGGGTCTCATGTATTTTCGAAATGCACTGACCACCTCAAACCAGGTCTGGAAGCTCATCCCGGACTTGGCATACAGGATTCCCTGATCCCGCAGATTGTTCAGGTACGGTTCCCATTCGTCATGATAAATTGCGCGGCGCTGCCGTTCCATGCCTGCTTGACGCTCTTCCGCAGTCTGCTGCAGGGATGCGTCTTGCAGGATGAACCTGAGTTCAGGGTGTTCACCGGCCATCTTTACCAGCTGTGCAGATACTTCCTCACGGTGCTCTTCGTATACATCCCAATAATCCTGTAATCCCTTCGTCTCGTCGGTCGTGAGCCGGGGAAAAGGCACTTTTGAACTATAAGGCGATGTCTTCATCAAATCAAATATATCCTTATCGGCAGAATTAATTGAAGGATTCAAGGTGCTGCATTCATAGCTCGATAATCCTTTACCAGCCGGTCCGAGCGGCACCATCGCAAACACGTACTTGCCTTGTCTTCGACTTGCACCCTCCTTTTCCGCCCTTGATTGTTGAGATGAATAATTGCGACAAAATTTATCCTATTTTATCAAAATTCTATGGCTCTTGTTGGGACTTTACCAATTTGCCATAGGTTTAATAGGAATGGATAACTGCATGAAAGCCATACCGTTTAATAGGGTGGAACGATTTTTGTTTTGCAGGAGGTATACTTCCTTTTATGAATCTCTATATTGGCTGCCCAATCTGGTCTTTTAAGGGGTGGGTGGGCAATTTCTATCCCGAAGATACAAAGCCCAGGGAATTTCTGCGTGAATATGCACGCAGGCTGACGACCATCGAAGGGAATACCACTTTTTATGCCGTTCCTGCCCAGAACACGGTTGAGAACTGGGTTGCAGAAACGCCAGCGACCTTCCGATTTTGCCCCAAGGTTCCCAAGGCCATCAGTCATGAAGGGAACCTGGTGGATAACATTCCGCGCGCCGAACAATTCATCGAAACCATGCGTGGACTGGGCGAGCGCCTGGGACCCATGTTCCTGCAGCTTCCGCCGCGCTTCCCACCGCACCTGCTCGGCGAACTACAGACCTTTCTCTCCGTTTGGCCGCAGGATATCCGCCTGGCGGTGGAGGTCCGCCACCTGGACTGGTTCGACGCGCCGCATTCGGAGGACCTGAACCAGCTGCTTCGGGATTTCAACATGGCGCGCGTCACGATAGACACGCGACCGATCCGTGACCTGGCCGGGGATGAGATCCTGGAGGGGACGACGTACGGGAGTCTGGTCGGCGCGCGCGAGCGCAAGCCGGATGTCCCCGTCCTCCCGACCCGCACGGCTGATTTTGTGTTCATCCGGTATATCGGTCATCCCGATCTTAAAATTAACGAGCCCTTCCTCGAGGAATGGGAGACTTACCTGGCTGCCCAGCTCAACGAAGACGCCGATGCCTATGTGTTCTGCCACTCACCCGAGAACCTGACAGCCCCCGTGATCGCCCGCGATCTGCATCGCCGTATTTCGCAAAAAGCAGACATCCCCGAACTGCCATGGAATGAGATCGACACAGACCCGTATGAACAGGGCAGGTTGTTTTGACACCATAGCCGGATCGCTGGACC
Organism: Anaerolineales bacterium; assembly: GCA_036276515.1. Classification (GTDB taxonomy): domain Bacteria; phylum Chloroflexota; class Anaerolineae; order Anaerolineales; family Villigracilaceae; genus Defluviilinea. Next base: position 19,394 of record DASUOS010000192.1, read on the forward strand.
GTACGGTATCGGAATTGATGCAAAGTCGACGCTAATAGTGCTTCTCGATACCGCCGAACCCAAATTGCTTGTTCTTCTCGGTCATCCTGATAAAGTGAGCAAGTCTCTTTTTGAATTCAGCAGGTCTTTTGCGTGCACCCTCGATAAAGCCAATACGAATACGCTTATATGAGTCGGAGAAGTTCTGGAAATACTTCCAGGCAAGTTCACTGGATTTGATCTCCTTCAATATATCGTCAGCGATGACGAATTTTTCATCCAGAATGCCACCCAGTGTGTCACGGACTTCCTTGACGACTTTTTTCTTTTTGAGCAGGGACCGCAGACGTTCCTTATTAGCCGGGGAATAGGGGCTGCCTGGTTTGCGCGGTGAGAACCGCTGGGCATGCTTTTGATCGTCGATGGAGCGGACAATGCTGTCGATCCAGCCAAAGCACAGCGCCTCCTCGACCGCATCGTTGTACTCGATGCGCGGCTTGCCTGTCCCTTTCTTGTAATAGATCAGCCAGATCTCTTTTTCATTCTTGTAATGCTCACGCAGCCATGTACGCCATTCGTTGCGGTTGGTGACATACAGTGTTTTACCGATCTTCATTCTGCCTCGGGGGTATCTCCAGGAAAAAAGTGGATCATGGAAAGTCTAAACCACCTGCGGTTTCAGAACACTATATTTGTTTTGCACGAACCCATTGTTGAACGATTGTGAACTTAACAACTCAACCTTGACATCCTGATCCAGTGCTCCGAACAGCGGCAGACCTCCTCCAATCAGGATGGGAATAGTTGTGATGGTCATCTCGTCCACCAGGCCTGCACGCAGGAAGCGCTGGATGGTCACGCCGCCGTCGAGGTAAATCTGCCGGATGCCCCGGCTTTGCAGTTCGCCGATCAGTTCTACGGGCGAGAGGTGCAGTCCCTCGACTTTTTCTTTCAGGTCTGCCGGAACAGGGAGATCCCGGCTTGTCAGAACAATCACTTTCTTCTCGTACGGCCACCCGCCGAAGGTCAGTACCTTCTCGTAGGTGTTCCTGCCCATTACGATGAAGTCCACCGTGGACATGAACTCGGCGTAGCCGTAATCTTCGCTGCCTTCTCCTCCGCTCAGCCAGTCGATGTCGCCATTTTTACGGGCTATGAAACCGTCAAGACTGGTGGCAATGTACACGGAAACTTTGACTCTCATTTGGCCTCCTTTATCCAAGTTTTCTTTTGACCCGTAGAACCGCAATTTTCGTGGAGTGATTGAACGGAGCGGGATCGGTGACCGGCGCGCTCATCGAATTAAAACCGATAAAATCCTGCGGCACAGGGATCAATTCCTGGATACTCAAATAGCCGTCCCTGGAGAGATCCTCGAGTGTTTGTATATACTCCCGGCCGCTGACGAAGAGCGCATTGTTGATTGCAATGAGCGTCCCGCCATCCCGAATCAGCGGGCGGACCTTGTTGATCAGCCGCGCGCTTTCGTTGACCTGGTCCACTCTTCCTTTGGACGTAGCCGAAAAGAAGGGGGGATCGATAACGACACAGTCGAATGTCTCACCGGAGCGCTTGAAGCGGCTGATGGCAGGGAAAAAGTCCGAGGCGATAAAGTCAGCTTTGTGGATGGGGAAGCGGTTAAGGGTGTATGACTCTTTTGCCATGTTCAGGAACGGACGGTGCAGATCAATCTGGACCACCCGGCTCGCCCCGCCTGCCTTAGCCGCCACTCCGAAGCTGCCTGTGTAGGCAAACGTATTCAGGACTGTTTTGCCGTCCAGATTTTCGATCAGCCACTTGCGCAGGTTCCGGGTATCGAGATAAAAACTGGCATCGCGGTTCATCACCAGGTCCAAGGCATACCAGACGTCATGCTCTCTGATCGTACGGTCCGGCTTTTCGCCGAACAGGAGCTGTCCGCGTCGCTCCTCCTGTGAATGTCCATTGCGGTTCTTAACAACCCCTGCGCGTAGCCATGGATAGTGGGCGAGCAAAAGTTGCTGTGCTTCCTGAACAAAAGGCAATCCGTCGACCACATTCTCTGCGTAATTATGAATGAGGATCGTAGCTCCATAGAGGTCGATCACAAGCTCGGGGAACCCTTCGTTGAACCCGTTGAACAGCCGGAACGCGGCCTGATGGCCCGCATCGAAAAGCGGCTGGCGCGGTTCCAGGGCTCTTTCAAGGAGGGAAAGAAAGCGGGTACGATCCTGGTTTTGTATCATCTCGTGCTCGGTCATTGAACTTTTTGCTTGATCCTTAAGGCTTCATTCAAATGCAAAAAACAATGGAGGAGCGGTGTAATTTTTGATATCCTTCATTCCAGTGTTTGCGGTTGGGGTCCATGAAGATCTGTCCGCGATGAAGATGAAAGTTAGGTGAGGCCAACGTCTCTCAATTGGAAGCAATTCGCGGCTGGGACCGATCGTAAGAATTCCTTGATATTCACGTCTCTGTATCAACATCCTGTCAGTCGCATGAGAGAATGTCATACAAATTGCTGGAGCGTGATTAAGAATTTATAAGAGTTTCATTGCCAGATTGTACCCTTAACCCTTTTGGGGTAGACTATCCGGAATCGTCCGTTCTTATTATGAGGTAACTTATGTCCGCTACTGAACTAACACCGCAAGGGACAGATAACAATCTGGTCAAGTCGTTTTCGGATGAATCGAAGAAAGCCCGCGCGGCCTATTCGTCGAGGGCCTCGTCAGATTTTTACGGCGCGCTGGGCTGGATAGTGGGATTGTTTGCCACGCTCGTCATTTCCATACCGGTCATTCTTTATTTACTGAATACTGCGCCACGGTCCAGCCGTGATGAGATCATGGCCTGGGGGATCGCGGTCGCCTGGTGGCTGAACCCGCTTTCCCTTGGGGCGCTGGGGTACATACTGAGTAACATGCGCGTCTGGCGCGGCTGGACAGCCCTGGCGACATTCCTTTGGCTGGGGATCAACCTTCTTATTTCCATGGCGATCCTTTCTGAGGATGCACGGATCGTGATCATCAATGGCCTGATCCTGCTCGGATATATCCTGCTGGGACTGTTCATCCTCTATATTCAATTACGGGTCTTTATCTGGGCCGCCTCCGGGAAACCGGCCCGCTTCTTTTTTGGCATCCTGGGCTGGGCCGCATTTAACGGCCTGGTCTACTGGGCGATCGTCAGCCCGGAAGTGATGAACATTGTCCTAGTTGTGTTGAGCCTGGCTTTCCGGGTCGTCTTCATCCTGTTCATGGCGATCATCCAGTTTGTGGCGATCTTCTGGTTCATGGCGCGCTCGCGGGTTGAGACCATCCGCCCGGGCGACCCGAAACAGGTGACCTTCGACGATTACAAGGGGCAGCCGAACCTGATCAAGATGGTCCGCCAGTGGATCTCACTGCTTTCAGACCGTACGAAGTTCCAAAAGATGGGCGGCCAGTTCATCAATGGGCTGCTGCTGTACGGCGAGCCTGGAACCGGAAAAACAT
>DASUOS010000193.1:0-3113 GCA_036276515.1 Anaerolineales bacterium
TCCACGTTGTCCTTCAGCATGGCATGGGTTTCCAGCCATTGGAAGGCGCTCTCCACATGCTGGGGCGGCGGCAAAGGGACAGGGGTGGGCTCGGGCGCAGGAGCGATCACACCACAGGCAGAGACCACGAAGATCAGAAGCAGCAGCGTGGGGCGACGAGCTTTCATTTGGATCTCCTTTTTATTATGGCACAGATGGCGCCGGTGCGGGAATCACCTGCGGCACCAAAATGGCTGGTGCAGCGCCGGCGGGCTCGGGTGTGAGGACGGCTTGCGCCTGTTCGGCAGGCGGCAGCGGTGCGGGGACGGCAACGAGCAAATACTGATCCATGATTTGGATCGCCTGGCTGGATGTGGCAGGAGCAGACCAGTGGATCTCGGCATGGCGGCCCAGGCTCAGCGCCAGCATCAATGCTGTGAAAATGCCGAATGCAGCCAGCAGATAGGATGGCAGTTGGGACTTTCTCTCGACCTGCATAAAATGGATGTTCATGACTACCTCCAAAGTTGTTTGTGCTCGACATCCATACTATAGCCGGCGGGGTGTCCCGTTGTCATGGGAGCAGTGTCCCAAATCAGTCCTATTTCCACGGGGCAGCACCTTAAATGAGTACGCCCCGCAAGAACGGGGCGTAAATGCTTATGGATCGATGATGAGCTACCGAAGCTACTGTATCTCGATCGTAGTGTGATCCTCCACATCCGGGGCGCCGTAGCTCACATCCACGAGAAAGGTCCGGCCGTCTTCCAGGGCTCCTTCGGCGTTGATCTGGATCAAGGACTGTTCATTCGACTGGCTGGGATGGAGCAGCTCCGTGTAGGTTTGCGCCTCGCCTGCCAGCCGTGAGGGCAGCCCGGTCAATTCCCCGATCGTTACCATACCGTCCTCCATCGCCTGTTCGACCTCTTCCTGGGCGATGAACCAGACCGGCACAGCACCGCGGCCGGTCATCTCGGAAACCAAGGGGGCCGGATCGGTCTCGCGTCCGTTCGCCCAGGTCTCAATCGATGTCGTGGTGGGAGGTGCGCAGGCAAAAGCGCCGGGACTGTTTTCCCCGGGGAAATGGAAGAACTGGTTCAGGTTGAAGTCTGCCGGGATACAGCCGGGAGGGCGGTAGAAGACAATGACCGTCCACTCACCGTCCGAGAACGTTTCATTTTCCCCAAAACGGGCATAGAAAGGTACTTCTCCATTGCCTTCGAGTACCACAGGCTTTCCCGCCTCGGCAGGTACTGAGGGCTCCGCCTCCATCTCTGCGGTCGATGTCGGCTGCACCTGGGTAATCTGCGGGGCGGTAACTTCACTGTTCTGTGCATTCATTCCGGTGCAGGCCGAGATCACGGCAGCGAGCAGAGCCAGCACGGAAATCGTTTTTATGGGTCGATGGGTGTTCATATTCAAACTCCTTGATTTATAAAATAGGTAGACCGATCACGACGAGGGCAGGCTGCTTTACTTCATGAGCACCTCCAGACATCTTCGTTTTTCCGATGTCAAAAGGATAGCAGGCGGGCTGTCCCGTTGTCATGGGAGCGGTGTCCCAATCCTGTCCTATTTCTGTCCGGTTCGTCTGTCCCGGTGAGAGGAGTTGCGGGAGCCCTGTATGATACACTTCGCACGAAGAGGCTTTCCTTCTCCCACCTTCCTCTCTATTTACAAGTCATCTCAAAAATACCCTGCACCGTCATTGCAAGCCCGAGCGAAAGCGAGTGGCGAAGCAATCTCGTATAAAATTGCTAACGAATAGCGAGCGCCAGATTGCCTGCCAAAAGGCACGCTGCACGGTCGTGGGGCTAATGCCCTCCTCGCAACCCCGGCGAAAGTCCCGCAGAGTGGGATGGCGCCAAAGGCGCTCACAGCCGGGGCAATGACGGGATAGTGTTTCTAAAACAAGGTCTAGCAGGCTGTCGGAGAACCGGTTCAGCGTGTTTTTTTTCACCGCCAAGCACGCGAAGATCGCAAAGAAAACCTTTTAAACTTAGCGTCTTCGCGGTTCAAATTGGCTTTTCCCGCTTCAAAATGGCGCCACGGCGCCCCTCTCCGACAAGCGGCTAGAACTCCAACAAGATTAAGTTGGAAGGTGAGGCTCGGGAAGAATCGAGCGACCCCATCCAGTTTTAGATTGTCCGAGTACTCGTGATAACACCCTGCCGGAGACAAGCTTTAGCGATGAAACAAACGATTTCCCTCCAGATGGCCCGCAACGTAATGATCGCCGCCCAGGGACTCGATCACCTGCCAGACCGGCCCGCGGTCAAGGCGGACGTCCTCGAAGCGATCCGCCGCATGTACCTTTTGCAGATCGATACGATCAACGTGGTGGCGCGCAGCCCGTACCTGGTGCTGTGGAGCCGCCTGGGGAATTACAAGAACGAATGGCTCGACGAGCTGCTGGCCGAAGGAGCCCTGTTCGAATACTGGGCGCATGCCATGTGCTTCATCCCCACTGAAGAGTACGGGCTGTACCGCCGCCGCATACTGGATGCCATGCAGAACAAATCCCGGCCATTCCAATGGGCGGCGAAATGGGCGCAGGAGCACTCCCAGGCCATGAGGAAGGTTCGCACGCACCTGCGTAAGAAGGGGGCCGTACGCTCGGCCGAGTTCGAAAATCCGGATCACGTATCTGGCGGCTGGTGGGATTGGAAGGAAGAAAAGGATGCCCTCGAGATCCTGCTCCTGACCGGGGAGGTCATGGTCGCCCGGCGCCAGAACTTCCAGCGCGTCTACGATCTGCGCGAGCGCGTCCTGCCGGGTTGGGACGATGCGGCTCTTCCCTCGAGCGCTGAGCTCCACCGCACACAGGCCCTGCGAGCGGTGCACGCCCTGGGGATCGCTTTCCCTTCCTGGGTGCCGGATTACTTCCGCGAGCCGAAAACAGGAATGCCAAAACGGCTGGAGACACTGGCCGGGGAAGGCCTTCTCCAGCGTATCGACGTCAAGGGATTCGAAACTCCGGCCTATTTCCATCCCGATCACGCCGGCCTGATCGAACAGGCTCTTTCAGGAGACCTGGAACCGACGCTGACGACCCTGCTGTCCCCCTTCGATCCCCTGGTCTGGGATCGGGCCCGGGCGCTGGAGCTGTTCGGCTTCGACTACCGGATCGAATG
>DASUOS010000194.1:0-10898 GCA_036276515.1 Anaerolineales bacterium
GAAGTCCTCGGGCACCCCCACATGCTGGAACATGCGCCTGGCCAGCTTAAGAGCTTCCTCCTTTTTGATCCCCAGATGGACCATGGCCGGCTCGGCGACCTGGTCCCCCACTTTCAGCACGGGGTTGAGCGAATTCATCGCCGCCTGCGGCACCATGGAGATCTGCGCCCAGCGCACGTTCTGGCGGAACTGCTCCTCGTCGAACTGCATGACATCCGTGCCCTGCAGGTAGACCTTGCCTCCATACGCCTCGACATTGCGCGGCAGCAGGCGCAGGATGGCCTTGGCCAGCGAGCTTTTGCCGCAGCCCGATTCGCCCAGGATGACCACGGCGCGGTTGCTGTCCAGCTCGAAATCCACGCCGTCCACGGCCTGGACGGTGCCATTGTTGGTCTTGAAATGCAATACGAGATCTTCGATCTGCAATAGTTTCTGTGCGCTTGGACTCATATGTCCCTCAGTTTCGGGTTAAAGACTCGGTCCAGGGCAAAGCCGAGCATGGCAAAACCCAGGCCTGTGATCATGAGCAGTGTTGCAGGCTCGAGGATCCAGTAGTAGTAGCCGCGATAGAGCGCGCCGTTGGCATTCGCATCCTGGATGATCTTGCCCCAGGTCGGCAGGACCGGGTCGCCCAGCCCCAGCACGGCCAGGGAGGCCTCCAGGAACACGAAGGCAGGGACCGAGGAGACCAGACCCGGGATAAGCAGCGGGATCATGCGCGGGATCAGGTACAGGAAGACAATCCGGGGACCGCTGGCTCCATAGGCTTTTGCCGCCTCGATGTACATCGACTCCTTGACCTGCATAAAGGTCGAGCGGTAGGCGATGATCGACCCCGTAAAGATGCTCAACAGGATCGTGGCGCTGAGAATGACCCAGATACTGCGCGAATAGAATGTGCCAATCATGATCAGGATGGACAGGAACGGCAGGACGATGTTGACCTCGGTAATGCGCTGGATGAGCTGATCGACCCAGCCGCCGTACCACGTTCCGACCGCGGCGATAACCATGGTCAGTACCGAGGTGCCGAGCGCTGCCAGCAGGCCAAATGCCAGGGCAACAGGCGTCCCCCACAGCAGTGGCACCATCAGGTCACGGCGCTGCTGGTCGGTGCCGGCGAGACCGAAGACCTGTCCGTGGAAGACGAATTCCACGTCCATGTTCGATTCGGGTTCGAATGTTACGCCGGAGAGCAGGAGCTGGTATTCACCCTTTACGATCCGTCCTGTCTCGGGGTCGGTAAAGAGAGATGAAATGACATTATCCGTCCGCAGCTTGGTTTTCAATTTCTCATCCTGGGCAAATCGATACGTCTGCTTTTGGCTGACGGCCAGGTTGGCAATACGGATCGTCCGCCCATCCGGGGTCAGCCATTCAGCAGAGATAAAGGGCTGTTTCTGCTCATAGCTCGATGAGATGTAGAGGATAAGATCCTGGGGCAGATAATCCGAATTGAAGGTGAAGGCATAGGTTGCATCCATCGTCGAGGTGCCTTCTGCGCCGGGGGTCACTTCCCTGGGAATGCTGCCATCCTGAGTCTTTACGGAAAAGGATTCGGCATATTTCTTCGACGAGAAGAGATTGATCCAGGCCGGCGCAGCGAACTTGGGATTCTGGTACCAGACGTCTTCGCCTCCGCGCCACATGCGGATCGCCTCGCCGTAGGGTATGGTGACGACGGCATAAACGGCGATGAAGACCAGCCCAAGGATCACCAGCAGCCCTACAACTGCGGAGGGATATTTCAGAAGGTTACTCAGGGAGTTTCGCAGGGCTTTCATATTATTTTCCGCCCACCTTGACGCGCGGATCGACCAGGGCGTAGACGAAATCGAGCATGAACACGGTCAGCGCCAGCAGATAGGCATAAATGATCGTGGACCCGACAATCACGGGAATATCATACAGACCGATCGCCTGGAAGAGAGTCCGGCCCAGGCCGGGCCACAGGAACACGGTCTCGGTGATCGTGGCGCCGGTCCACAGCGAGATGATGAGCAGGGCGAAGTTCGTGATGATGTTGGGCAGCGTGGGGCGCAGGATGTAGCGCCGCTCTACATCGCGTGAAGGAAGACCCTTGGCCTTGGCCATCTCCACGTAATCTTCGCTGGAATAGATCAGGAAAAAGGTACGGTAGTTATAAATGCTGAGGAAGAACGAGCTGATCACCAGCGAGGCCGCCGGCAGGAGCATGTGCTTCAACAGGCTCAACCCGTAATCGACAGGGTTCGAGGGCGGCGGCGAATCCACCATGCCGCCAAAGGGAAGGATCTTAAACACTGCCGCAAAGATCAGGATCAAAAAGATACCGTAGAACCAGGGTGGGACGGCGGAGGTCGGCGAGAAGGCGACCACCAGCTTGTCCCAGAAGCTGCCGTAGCGGCGGGATAAGTTCAGGGCCAGCAGGACACTCGAAAAGAATAGAAAGAGCTGCGAAGTCCCCATAAGCAGCAGAGTAGGAGGCAAACGCTCCAGCAGGATCAGGCGGACCGTCTTCGACCCGCTGTCGCTGGTCATGTTATGTGCACGACCCAGCTGGAGGGTCAAGGCGTTCGACAGGTAGCGGAAGTTCCGCACGGCGATGGGCACGTTCAAGCCCACGCGTTCCTCCTCGGAGGCGATCGTATCCCGGATCAGCTTGGCCCGAACCTCCGGATCCATCTGGCGCGCAGATGGGCTGTTGGCGATGGTCTGGGTGACACGGTCCCGGATCTCCCCCCGCATGATCGTGTCTACATAGCCCCCCATGTTGGCGATCATGATCGTCAGGTATACACTGATGGTCACCGTAATCGCCAGGGTCAGGATGCGGGTGATCGTAAAGCGGGCAACACGCAGGACTGCGCTGTTGCCTGCACGCTTCTTTGCCTCTACATTCCCTGTTGGAGTACCTGTTACAACTGCCATGGTTCCTCGCAATCTAAGGGATGGAGGTGAAGGGCTGCCTCACCTCCATCCTTATCAAACCGGACTGGGCTTACGGGATTACTACAAAGTCGAGGGAGCTGAAGGAAGGTACAGCCACAGCCGATGGCACAGCCACCACTTCGAGCCTGGCCGAGCCTGTTGGCAGGTCCGCGGTCACATCCGGACCCAGGGTGACCTGGTACAGGCCTTCGCCTGCCGCCTCGGCATCGCCGACAGCCACCACTGCGCCCGTCGCATCGTACAGGATGTACTTCACTCCTACGAGGTCCTCAGCGGGATACGGCTGGTCCTTGAAATTCACCGTTACATCGAACACCTCTTCGCCGCCGACCTGGAGCTGTCCGGGTCCGTCGACGATGGCGGTGGCCAGCTGGGGCTCGCTGAACTGCGCCCAGCGGTCGGCCGTATCAGGGAAGTCTTCAAAGTTCTTCAGGACGAGTGACTTCTCGGTGGTGAACACGCGGTCGAGGTAGTACGGACCGGTCCCCACCCAGAAGTGACCGTGCTCTTCGTACCAGTTCTTAAGGTTGGTATAGCGCTGTTCCGCTTCCTCCGGGGTGATGTACTCGCCCAGGGTGGGCTCAAAGGGGATATGGGACTCGCTGATCGCCTGATCCAGGTATTTATCCAGGATCTCAAGGCTCGGTCCGCCAACCCAGCTGGTATTCTCGATCTCGGCATCGTCGGCCTTGGAGGCGCTGTAGGCCAGCTCGCCCGCGGCTTCGGCCAGGTTCGAGATCGCCAGGACCGGCCAGCTGTTCTCACCGGCCAGGCCAAGGGGTGAGAGCGGCCAGATGGGGGTGATATTCAGCTCGGCATCCGAGTAGTAGGTATCGCTATAGGACTCGATCGTCAGCGGATCGGTGGAGGTGATGCGATAGCCCTTGAACGCTTCCAGACCGGCATTGATGCTGATCGCCAGGGATTCATCATAGATCGGGCTGTCTTCCTTGGCGGGGTCAAAACCCTGGATCATGGACATCACAAAGTCGCCCACCGAAATGGGGCTGCCGTCATGCCACTTGACGGTCTCAAACAGGTCATCGGGATAGACAACCACGCTCTTCACATTGGCCGTCAGACCTTCCGGGTACATCTCGCCCACGGTGATGAAGCGCTGTTCGGTGGCATCCCAATCTACCCAGGCATCCTCGGGAACCTGGACTTCGGGGGCCGTGTTGACGGTCAGCCAGTCCAGCGTTTGCCCGATCTGCAGGCCGTCGCGATAGGTCAATTCCGCGCTCTCAATCCGCTGCGGGTAAGGCAGGCCGGTGAAGGGGTCGGCCATCAAAGCACCACCACCCACGATATTGGAGTTGCCATGGGTGGTCATGCGCATGATGAACGCATCCCAGACCCAGTTGCTGCCGGCGATCGAGTTCCAGGGCTGGGTGAAGAGGTCGTTCGTGCCGATCTTCATCGTGCCGCCCTCCTGGTCCACGAAGCGCAGGTTGTACGGCAGGACGTTGGTGGATTCAGGGCCGGTGGCGAGATCATAGGTGACCTGTACGTTGCTGTTGTAAGGTGCATACACCCGCTGTTCGATCGTCCAGACGAAGAGGGAATCTTCCAGGGAGAGCTCAAGGGCCCGGGCCATCATTTCCCGGCGTTCCTCTTCAGAGGAGTAGTTGCCCTGGGCCAGGTCATCGCCGAGCTTCTGGAATTCAGGATCGGACACATTCGAGATGTAGGGCTCGGCCGCCTGGACGCTGGTGTTCAGGTAGCTCTGCTGAATGTTGGCGCTTTCGTCGCGCAATGTGCCAAGGCCGGAGGGGATATACCCGGCGGTATACAGATGCCACTGCCCATCCGAAGCCGTCGTGCGCTGCCAGATCGGGAAGGCTTCCGAAGAGGTCTTGTACTGGCGATCGACTGTGAAGCCGGCTTTTTCCAGCTGGTTGGCCACGTAGTCGCCCATGGGCAGGCGGGTTCCATCGCCGTCGGAGCGGATGAGGAAGATCAGGCTGACAGGCTGGCCGTTGAACTGCCACTTGCCATCGTCGCCAAGCTCGGCGCCCATGGCCGCCATCTCGGCATCGATGACTTCCTTGGCGCGCTCTTCATTGAAGGCATATTTCGCCTCCAGGGCGCGGGCGGTTTCGATCAGGTTGGTGTATTCGATCAGCTGGGTGGTGATGGCGAGCAGCTTGGCCAGAGAGCCACCGGCATAGATCTCCTGGTTGATGTAGTTGCGGTCGATCAGCCAGTTCAGAGACTCGCGGATCTTTCGGTTCGAGAATGGGTTTAGCCGGGTGGTGTCTGTGAATACGGCCGGGTTTAAGCTGATACCGTAATATCCACCAAAGGCTGCCGAGGAAGGAAGACCGGCTTCCTGGATGGCAGGCAGGGCATCCGAAGCGAGGTTGAAGGAATAGAAATCGATCGCACCCGCCTGGAGCTGGGAAATGGCCGAATCGCTGGCCACAACCGAGACATCGATCTCGTCCAGCCAGCCGCCGCGGCGGTCTGTGGGTTCCGGAGTGGGTTCTTCCGTGGCAGGCGCTTCGGTAGCGGGTGCTTCGGTCATCGCCGGTTCTTCGGTCTGAGCTCCGGGCGGTTCGGTGGCGGTTGCGGCCTGAGGCGCACAGGCGGCCAGGGCCAGGCTCAACACCACCAGCAGGCTCACTGCATAATACAGTTTTTTGAGGTTCATCTTCTCTCCTTGAAAAAAATGATTTTGGATTTTGGAAGGCTTGATCTATCGTTTGGCAATAACGGCACCTCCTTCACCTACGATTCATATGAGTTGCATATAATGGAGGGAGGCGGAGAACCAGGTTGCGTAGACCCGGCTTCCGCCTCTCCATCCGTTTGGGTTGCTTTCGCGAGGAGAATTTGAAAGCAAAGCCGATCGCCAGGCGCCGCATGCAGAACCAGACCTGAAGTTCGGGTCGAACCTGTCATTGGATTGAAAAGGCTCATGGTGTTCAACAAAGCGGCAGTCAGGCTAATCCTGCCCCCATCATACGTTCACTGAGTGAAATCGGTATCCGTCTGGGAGTGTGTTTCCCCCCCCGCAGAGTGACGATTTACCCTCCCCCTCCCAGGAGGCGATAACCAAGCTTTTTATCTCTTGCGCGTCGTATAAAAACCCCTCTTTGGAGGGGTATGGAAACCGTTTGTTTGTCCAATAAAATGAGCATGATATGGACTATACTTTGCTGAAGAAAGACTAGATGAAACGACCGCTCACCCGATTTCTGGGATTTATCCTGCCCTTGGTACTCGCCTCGTGCGCAGGATTGAGCGCGTCTGCTCCCACGGCAGCAGCCGAGTCTTCAGCGACCCGTCCGCCCGCTGCCCCTGCCCGTGTGGCACCTGAATCCCTCCCCCGGGTCTGTGACTGCTTCCTCCGTTTCGACCATATCAGCATCGAAGAGGGACTGTCTCAAAGCTCCGTACGCGCCATGCTCCAGGACAGCCGCGGTTTCATGTGGTTTGGTACCGAGGACGGGTTGAATCGCTATGATGGCTACACGTTCAAAACTTTCAAGCCGGACCCCGATCTCTCCAACAGCCTGAGCGACCGCTGGATCACCGCTCTCCTCGAAGACCAGGAAGGCTATATCTGGATTGGGACGAGACTGGGCGGCCTGAACCGCTACGACCCGCGGACCGAGCAGTTTACGCGCTACAGCCACGATGCTGCCAATCCACTCAGCCTGAGTGACAACCATGTCAATGTTCTTTACCTGGATCGTGATAATCGGCTGTGGGTCGGCACAAGCAACGGGCTGGACCTGCTGGACCGCGCCAGCAACACCTTCAGCCACTATGCCTATGTTCCCTTCCGGCAGGAGGGCATCACCGGCAAGAATATCACCGCCATCTTCCAGGACAGCCGCGGACGCTTCTGGATCGGGACGAGCGCCGGCGGTCTCAACTTGTTCCAGCCTCAGAACAACACCTTCGTCCCGTACCAGCACAATGCCGACAACGAGAATACGATCAGCAATGACAATGTGACGGCGATCGTGGAAGGCCGCAATGGCACGCTGTGGATCGGGACCCGTGGAGGCCTGAACAAATTCGAGCCGGATATGGGCCGTTTCACCCGCTTCCTGCATTCCGAATTCGATGGGCAGAGCGTCGCCAGCAATGTAATAATGTCTCTGCACGTGGATACCACGGGCAATCTCTGGGTAGGCACACCCCAGGGGCTGGACCGTTTCATTGTGATCGGCAATCGCTTCCTCCATTACCGGCACGATCCAACCTATTCAAAAAGCCTGAGTTATGACTACGTCCTCTCCATATACGAGGACCGCGGCGGCATCCTGTGGTTCGGCACCTGGGGCGGCGGGGTCAATAAGTATGACCGCCAGCGGGACAAGTTTGCTTATTTCCGGCACGACCCAACCAACCCGCACTCTCTCAGCTCGAATGTGATCCTGCCCATTTACGTTGACTCGAACGGGTATGTCTGGATCGGCGCCGGGGATGATGGCTTGAACCGTTTTACCCGGTCGACCAAACAGGTGACCCATTTCAGACATAACCCCGATAAATCCAACAGCATCATCTCGGATGAAGTGCTCTCGATCGACGAAGACCAGGAGGGCATTCTCTGGTTGGGCACGGCCGAAGGACTCGAACGGTTCGATCCAAGCCTGTCGTCCTTCAAGCACTACCAGCGCAATCCGGATGACCCCACCAGCCTGAGTGCGAACCGGGTATTCGTAGTATATGTGGACCGTCAAAACAATGTGTGGGTTGGAACATCCGCCGGGCTGGACCGCCTTGACCGTGAAACGGGCACCTTCATCCATTACACCCCGCAGGTCGGCAACCCCAACAGCCTGAGTGGACCTTCTGTGAACACCATCATGGAGGACAGCCAGGGCCATTTGTGGGTGGGCACGTTTGATAACGGGCTGAACCGCTTCGATCCAGAGACCCAGACCTTCACCCGGTTTCTCCACAACCCCAAGGACAAAACCACCATCAGCAATGCTTCGATCCTGTCCATTCATGAGGACGCAAAGGGACGAATCTGGATCGGCACAGCCGGTGGCGGATTAAACCTATACCATCCAGACAAGGACAGCTTTACCTATTATCTCGAGAAAGACGGCCTGCCGAACGGCGTCGTATACGGGATCCTCGAAGACGCCAGGGGCAATCTCTGGATGAGCACGAACTTCGGCATTTCACGCTTCAACCCTGAGACCAAGACCTTCCGCAATTATGATCAGGGCGATGGCCTGCAGAGCAACGAGTTCAATTCGAGTGCCTATGCCAAAGCACCGGATGGCGAATTCTTTTTTGGGGGTATTAACGGCTTGACGGTCTTCCACCCGTCCAAGATTGTCGATAACCCGAATGTCCCGCAGGTGACACTGACTTCCCTGACCCAGGATGATGAGGTCGTCAAGGTCGACTCGAGTGTGGAGACCACGCGGGGCATGACCCTGGTCTGGCCTCAGAATTCCATCGAGTTCGAATTTGCAGCCCTGAGTTACAACCAGCCGAACAAGAACCGGTATGCCTATATGCTGGAAGGGTTCGACACCAACTGGCATTTCATCGGCACCAAACGCAATGGCCGCTACACCAACCTGCCGGGCGGCGAGTACACTCTCCTGCTCAAGGCAACGAACAGTGACGGAGTCTGGAATGACGAGCCGGTCCGCATCCGGGTCAACGTCATTCCACCTCTCTGGCAGACGACCTGGTTCCGGGTGCTGATGAGCATCGCGGTCGTTGTGCTGGTCGCCGGTGGGTTCAGGCTGCGGACCAAGACGATCCAGGACCGTAATCGCCAGCTGGAGCGCCTCGTGCGAGAGCGGACGAGCGCCCTGGAGGCCCGCAACGAGGAGATCCAGGCGCTCTACGAAGCAGATGAGCGGATCCTGCGCAATGTGAGCTTGAACCAGGTCTTCCAGACGCTCGTCGATGTGGCTGTAGACATGCTCCACGCCGACCGCAGTGTGGTCTTCGCCTGGGATGAAAAACAGACCAAGGTAGTGCCGCGCGTCAGCCACGGCTTTGCCCCCGAAACGCTCAAGGTGATGGAGTTCGCCAAGAACGAAGGAATTGTGGGCAGGGTGCTGGAGACCGGCAAGCCGGCCATCGTCCGGCAGATTGAACACGATACCTTCCGCCCCGAAGTCCGGGACGCTGTTCTGGCAGAGGGCATTCGATCGTTTGTCCACTTGCCGATCATCGTGGATCACAAGGTGGTGGGTGTGTTCAATGTTGCCTTTACCAAGCCGAACCTGATTGGCGACGATACGATGCGTCTGTTCTCTGCATTGACCCACCGCGCCTCCATTTCCATTGCCAACATGGAGCTCTTCGAGCAGACCAAGGACCTGGCAGTGATGGAGGAGCGCAACCGCCTCGCCCGGGACCTGCACGACAGCGCCAAACAAAAGGCATTCGCGGCTCTGGCGCAGCTGGGCACGGCGAGGGGCATCCTCAACGGGCACGGAGACACCGTATCCATCCATCTGAACGAAGCGGAGAACCTGGTCAGCGATGTGATCCAGGAGCTGACGTTCCTGGTGCAGGAGATCTATCCCATCGCTCTCCAGGAGAAGGGACTAACAACGGTCCTGCGCGAATATATTTTTGAATGGGAGAACCGCAACGATATCCTGGTGCAATTTGTCAACCGCAACGGGCACCGGCTGCCGCTCGATGTGGAGCAGGCGCTCTACCGGGTCAGCCAGGAGGCGCTGGCGAATATAGCCCGTCACAGCCAGGCCCGCCGGGTGGATATGTCGCTGGTGTACAATGGAGACTCGGTGCAGCTCTCCATTGCCGATAACGGCTGCGGTTTCGATATGGCCACAAAATCACACGGCATGGGCCTGCGCTCGATCCGGGAACGCATTAGCAGCGTCCGCGGCACGGTCCAGGTTCAGAGCGCGCCCGGGCACGGGACAAGACTACTGGTTCAGGTACCAACTAAAGGCTGAAAAAGAGGCGACAATGGCAAACAATCATCACAACCGAATTAGCATCATGATCGTCGACGATCATGAAGTCGTACGAAATGGGATCCGGGCCTATCTTGAAACGGTCAAGGATTTTCACGTGATCGCCGAGGCCGCCTCGGGTGAAGAGGCGGTCAAGCTGGTCTCCGAGCATATCCCCGATATCGTCCTGCTCGACCTGATCATGCCGGGCATGGACGGGGTGGAGACCACGCGCCGTATCAAGCTGATCAGCCCGCGCACCCAGGTGGTGGTGCTGACCTCCTACCATGAGGACGTGCATATCTTCCCGGCACTTAAAGCAGGCGCGATCTCCTACATCCTGAAGGATATGAAGATGGAGCGGCTCGTCGAGGTCCTGCACCGCGCCGCGCAGAAGGAAGTGACCCTGCACCCGCTCGTGGCCGCCCGCGTCCTGCAGAACCTGCGCAGCGACAATAGCGATGAGCAGCCGCTCTTCACCGAGCTGACCGAGCGCGAGCTCGACGTGCTGCGCCTGATCGCCAACGGCATGACCAACAGCCAGATCGCCGAGAAACTGGTCATCAGTGAATACACGGTGAAAGGCCACGTCAGCAACATCCTGAGCAAGCTGCACCTGGCAGACCGCACCCAGGTGGCCGTGTATGCCTGGCAGAAGGGGCTGGTCAACCGGGAGCAGATGGGCAGGAAGTAAAAGCTGCTTCGTGAGAAATGAATTGCAGAACCCGCAGGCACTCTTCCCTGCGGGTTCCTTTTTTGTGTAGAATACATACCATCATGGAACCCACCCAGGCTCTTCGACGCATTGTCTATCAAACGGAGAAGCTGGCCCAGCGGCTGCGCTTCGCCTCCCTGCCCGACGGCCTCCCGGCCCTGCTGGGCATTTCCTTCCCGAAAAGCGGCACCCACCTGCTCGACCAGATCTTGCTTGGCTTCTCGAGAGTCGCTCCTTTTTCCACCCGCCTGCACTCCTTCTATGCCGAGTATGAAGGGGAAAGCGGGCACAAGCGCTCCCCCGAGCAGGCTCTGGCCTGGCTCGATTCG
>DASUOS010000195.1:0-9592 GCA_036276515.1 Anaerolineales bacterium
ATGATCTGTGACATAGGCTTTGATCGAATGAGGAATGGATTTATACACAGGGTAGACCGGGTTTATCGGGTTGATGTATCATATATAGATGGTATTATCACAGACAGCAAAGGATCATCGTGAATGAACGCAACGCCTGGCCTTAACCATCTCACGGTTGTCGTACCGGTTTATAACGAAGGGGAGAACCTGCCTGTATTTGCCCCGGCCCTGGTCGACTTCTGCCTTGCCCGGGATTGGAAACTTATTTTCGTGAATGACGGTTCCAGCGATAACACGCGTACCATTCTTGACAGTCTTCATTCTCCAAATGTACAGGTGATTCATCACAAGGTAAATCGAGGGTATGGCGGAGCCCTCAAGACAGGCATCAGCCAGACAACCACCCCCTATCTGATCACCATGGACGGTGACGGCCAGCACGACCCTCGGGATGCGGAAAAGCTATTGGATTTTGCCATGGCAACCGATGCAGATATGGTCGTGGGCCGGCGGGATGGAGTCGGACATTCGGGAATTTATCGTTCACTTGGAAAACTTCTGATCCGCCACTTCACGAAAATCCTGTTGCCGCTGCCGGTGTCCGACCTGAACTCCGGGTTCAAGCTGTATCGCACGGAGCCGGCAAAACGGTATATTACCGTCTGTCCGGACTCGATGGCATTCAGTGATGTGATCACTCTTGTGTTCTTAAGTGAGCGCAATCTTGTCCTGGAGCACCCCATTCATGTCTCTCCACGCACTGTAGGACGAAGCACCATCAACACATTTACTGCCTTCGAGACCGTGATCCAGGTTCTGAACATTGCTTTGATGTTCAATCCGCTGCGTGTCTTTCTGCCGATTTCGGCTTTGTGCATCCTGGCGGGACTGGGCTGGGGGATACCGATCATTTTACTGGGACGCGGAGTGAGCGTAGGGGCCATGCTGGCCATTGTCACGGGGCTGCTGTTCTTCGTTCTGGGACTGCTGGCCAGCCAGCTGTCTGCGATCCGGATGGACAGGCTGCGGAATCCGGCGAACAGCTCACGAAGCGGGCAGACCGACGCGGGCCACTGAGCGTTTTTTCTCCTCTTCCTTCTCCGATAATAGTTCCGCAATGCGGCTCACATAGGTCTCGAGATTTAATTCCTCTAGTATGCGCTGCCGGGCATTACTGCCCAGCCGTTTTGCCTCGGCGGGGTTTGCCAGCAGGTAGTGGATCGCCTCCCGAAGAGCTGCTGTATTTCCGGGTTCCACCAGGATTCCGGTCTCCCCATCGATCACGTTATCGGTGATGCCCTTCGAACGAAAAGCAACAACGGCCCGGGCCATACTTCCTGCCTCCAGGGCCGCAGTGGCCCCCGCGGAATACACCAGGTCCTTGATTGGAAGGACGACAAATTGAGAGCTGGCATAGAGGGTTTTAAGCTCTGCCTGTGACAGATGCCGGGACATGGTTACATTTCCCGGCATCGGCCCGCGGAAAGGGCCATATTTCTCGCGTGCATACCATTGACCATAACCGGCAACCTTCAGCGTTACCGGCAACCCTTCCACCGCCTTGAAAAGCAAAGGATAATGCCGTGACCGAGGCTCACCAATGCTCATGATCATATTTTTATGCTGTTCCACATCAGCCGGAGGGGAGAAAAACGTCTGGTCGATGCTGTAATGAACAAGTTTTACGCGATCTTCCTGCGCTCCCAGCCGGACCAAATTCTCCTTCATACTTGTACAATGGACAATGATCTCATCCATGGCTGAAAACAGGCCAAGCTTCGTAATCGCCAGTTCCTGCCGTTCCGACCAGCATTGGAACATCGTGACAAAACGGTAGTCAGACCGGGCAAGCCGCGTGTATGCAGCCAGCGGGATGCCTGCCCTTTCAGACCAGGCGAAGAGTACAGGGTGCTGGCGGCTTTTCCACCAGCTCAGACTGGCCAGATAAATATCGGATCGTAGCTCCCGTTCCAGGCGGTGAAAAATCTGGCCAATGAAATTCCTGTCATAGGCAGAGTAATCGATAGTCTCAACATCCAGTAGACGCTGCAATTCGATGTAATCCACACGCGGGAATCGCAAGTGGTTAACATCCGCAAGTTGTTCTGCATACACACCGGCAGTGGCTACAGAAAGTATGTTTGTCATTCTACAGGTAAATCCTTCGCTGCCTGACAGATGGTATCATAGAAAAAAACCGATCGGGTGTAGCCTATGAAAACCAGGTTAAATCGGCACTTTCTTTTATGGATTATTCTCTTTCTTGCGGGTACATCCACCGGTGCTCTCCTTCAAAAGGAGATCGGTGTAGGTAACATTCTCAGAAGTGTGGGGGTTCCCTACCCAACTTCAGCCCCTGCCTCAGCTTCGCCCGGGAAGCCGGTTGTGGATATTCCACCCGCTCACAAAGGCAAATTATCCCTGTTCATCCTGGCCGGGCAATCCAACATGGTGGGATGGGCTCCCCTCCCGGAGGAGGTGGTAGCAGATCCACGCCTCTATGTATTCAGCAACGACTATCGCTGGCGAGTGGCCAGCGACCCGGTGGACGACGCATATAACCAGGTGGATCAGGTTTCTCTGGACCGCATTGCTTTCTTCGGACCGTCGATGTCCTTTGCCCTGGCAAGCCTTGAACGCCACCCACAGGTTGTCATCGGTCTCATCCCCTGCGCCAAGAATTCCAGTGCGATCGGCCAATGGCAGAGGGATTTGAGTGACCAGTCATTATATGGTTCCTGCCTGAAACGAGCCCTGGCAGCCTCTCCCATGGGGGAACTCTCAGGCATCCTTTTTTTCCAGGGAGAAGCCGATGCCGTGGATCCCATCCTCGAACCGGACCCGGAACCGAACGCCTCAGAATGGGCCGTTTTGTTCACCCAATTCGTCACCGATTTTCGGAAGGATGTAGGCCAGCCCGACCTGCCAGTTGTATTCGCCCAACTGGGTTCTACTTCAGCCATGGACGCATTTACGAACTGGGAGCTCGTCAAAGAGCAGCAGTTATCCGTAGAGCTGTCGATGACGGCTATGATCACGACCGATGATCTGCCCCTACTGGATGGCGTCCATTTTACCGCGGAGAGCTACAAGGTTATCGGAGAGCGCTTTGCGAAAGCCTATTGGAACCTGGCCGATTCCATCCCCAAGTAAGAGAAAGCTTATTACCGGCCTTTTGAAAGGAACATGCTCGAGCAAGAGTTATAAATTAAATACTGGTCCTCCTGGGCAAGCAGCGTGCAACTTGCATTCAGATAGCTTTTAAGATCCTGGTGCTTTCTCTCGAATAGATCAAAGTGGGTAATAACGAAGTACTCCGGCTTGAAGCCAAGGCCATCGATGCGCTCCTCGACCGATAGTTCCTGTTCTCCAGGCCGCCGATAGAATTCGTCCTCGATCCGGACAGGCCAGGGCGCACCGCCAAACTCCCCATAGTATTCCAGCGGAACGCCATAGTAATAGGAAACATATACGGTGCGTGGACTATGGTGGATGATCTCGCCGATTTGCCAGGCCACATTCGGATCTTCCAGGTGGGTCTGATACAGGCTGCCTCTTACCTCACGGTAGCCAAAAAAGGCTGCCAGCAGAAACGCAGCGGTGACCGGCACCCACCAGGCCCGGCCCATGGACTGCTGGACGACCCTGGCTACATGGACGACGACCGGTGCCAAACATAAGCCGACGATCGGGAAGAGCTGGATATGATAATAAGGATGGGTATGGATATGATACGTAAAAGCCAGACTGAATAAAACAAACGCCGCGGCCAGCCCGATCACCAGGTATTGGGCTTTTTTATTGCGTATCAGGAAGAATCCGATAATGGCTACAAGGACTGGAGTGAATTCAGCCACGTTCAATTCCATCTGAAACAAGCCGGTCCAGAATTCTTTTTTGGCAAGCAGATAGGGCATGAAGCTTGTGGAGATCTTCCAGCGCATGAAACCGGCAAAGAGAATACCATACCCGTAATAGAGTACAGAGGGCAGCAGGCTGATAAAGCTGTAGATAACCAACGGACGGTCTATAACCTTTTTCCAGCTCTGGCTGCGATGGATAGAGAAGGCCAGAAAGGCACAGAAAATGGCAAAGATGACGAGTGGACGCAGCAGCAGGGTCATCCCGGCCAGGACTCCGGCAGCAAGCAGGTGCTTTGTAGAAAACGTCTCAAAGTACACTACGAGAGCGTACAGACTGATCAGGAACATCATCATCATCAGTGAATCAGGCTGGAAGCTGCGGCTAATGATGACCCCCATAGGCACGAACAGGTAATAAGCGGTCACAACGACCGCCTCGTCCGTGGTCAGCAGTTTTCTGGCAAGCAGGAAGAGAAAAAAGCCGCCCACCAGCCAGAAGGCATTTGTCCAAAAGCGAGCCAGGAAAATCTCCTCCCTGCCCAGGACCCGGTATGTCAATGAGACCAGATATTCAAGCAACGGCGGCTCAAGGATGGGCTGCTGGTGCATGGCAGTGATGGCAATATCCCGGCGCCAATCCTCCACACCCTCGTGGTCTGCAAAATAAAAAGCGCGGGCAAAGAGGGCAGAGGTGTATTCCCGGTCCAGCAGATGACCGGGGGCTTTGAGCTCGTCAAAGCGGATCAATGTCCCGAGCAGGAACAGGAGGAGAAGACAGGCTCTCAATCCCCATGAGTTGTCTTTGAAAATTTCTGGCTGCTGCGTCTGTGCTTCAGTGTTGAGCATAGCCAAACCTTAGTACTGCCAGCCGAACAACCAGTATTTGCCAAACCCATCCACAGAGGCAATCCACGAATTCGAATCCACCTGAACCGGGTCGAGCTGGTGCATGGCTTGGCCGTTCCAGCCCGAGCCGCTGGCCATGACGATCGGAGCCTCTTGAGCCAGTTTCTCCGAGTAGGTTTCAGGCGTGATCTCGGTGATCTCGTATGCCATCACCTGGTGTGTGCCGACAGGCGGGTCGATATCCATGGTGAACCGATAAAGCTTATTGTCGTAGATAAGCATTCTTCCGCTTGGCCTGGCTTTGCGAACATCGCCTTCGACGATGGGGCTTTGTGGGTGTTCCTTCCACGGACCCATGAGCGAGTCTGCATAGTGGAGATAAAGTGTATCGTTGTCGGTTACGGAGGAAAACAGCCACCATGTATCGTCGTAGAAGACGATGGAATTGTCCACGTAATCACGGCCCTCGACCAGGGTCTTGACGTAGGACCATTTTGTGGGGAATTCATCCGCTTTGTACAGACGGATGGAGTTATCTTCGAAGCTTTCCGGGATCAAATAATACTCACCATCTGCCTGGAACACATATGGATAAGACAGATGGAAGGGCTCATCGAGAATGACCTTTTGATAGTCCCATATCCAGGTGTTTTTACTGGTGGCAACGGCCAGATCCCCCTGCTGGGTGTCGTTGTTATACACCTCAAAGAAGAGGTTCCAGGTATCGCCCTCCCGCACCAGGAAAGGGTCGGCCACAAACTTGGCGGGCACATCGGTGACATCCTCCGCCCGGAATAAAGGATTGATCCAGCCCTGTAATTCATTGAAATGAAAAGGAGAATTACTGCGATAAATACCGATCGTCCACTGTTCGCGCTGGGTGACAAAGGGAATCCCGCGTTTGATACCAACAACCATTCCGACAACCAAGCCGATCATTAAACAGATAAGCGCCAGGAATACTGTCCTGAGGTTCGTTTTTTTCATGATGCAGGTCCATTCTTTTCATTGTTGGTCCAGAAATTCCTGGAACAGGGATGAATATTTCCCTGTTACCGTTTTTGCCGAATATCTCTCCTGGACGCTCTGCCAGCCTGCCTGTCCCAGCCGGGAGGCAAGCAATCGATCAGAGATCAAGACGTGTAGAGCGTCAAAAAGTTGCTGGTCATTTTGGGGTTGAATCAGCCATCCGGTCTCCTGATGGGTCACGATGGTTTTGATGGCTCCCACAGGAGTGGCGATCACCGGCAGACCGCAAGCCATGGCCTCCACCACCGAGGAAGGGAAGGCATCGTTCTCGGTCGGGAAGGCAAACAGGTCCGCTGCCTGCAGGTATTCTTCGACGTTGTTCACAGCACCGAGGAAGCGAACATGTTTCTCCATATTTGAAGAAGCCACGAATTCGCGCAGCTCGGCTTCACAGTTATGGATATCGAGTCCACCGGTGCCGGCCAGCAGCAGCAAGGCGTTTTCGTGCCTGCAGCAAATCTCCTTCCAGACCTGCAGCAGCAATGGCAGGCCCTTATAGGAGACAAGCCGCCCCGTGTAGATGGCGATATTTGCCTCTTGAGGCAGTCCCAGTTTTTGGCGCAGGCGCATTTTCTGGGTGGTATCCACCGGGATGAAGCGGGCTGTATCCACCGCGTTTGGGATGAGACGGACCTTGTTTGACGGGATCCCGTCCGAGGTCCATTCCGAGGCGATCTCAGGCGAGATGGCGGAGAACCCGTCCGCTTTTTTGAGAATGGAGTTCCGTAACCAGAGGAACAGGTTAAAGGGAAAGGAGGAATGGGAGATACCCATCTTTTTCAAGCCGCTGTCAAAGAACTCCCCAGACATTTCGCCCTGGCTGTCCGCCTTGAGAACGACAGGTTTGCGAAGAAGTTTTCCAATCAATATGGCCGCCATGCCGATGATGCGGTAGCCTGATACAAATATCAGATCATATTGGGCACGCAGGCGGATCAGCATCGGAATACTGGAGAGAAGCAGCCCCCACTTCTTCAACTGCCCGCGGCCAGTTGGGGCGAGCCGGTACACATCCACATTGCCATAGCGCTCGTGCTCCTTCAAGGACGCATCCGACCGGCGGGTAAGCAGGATGACCGAATGGCCGCCGGCGATCAGGCCTTCAGCTAAAAGATTCGCCTGGGTTTCGCCACCGCCCATCACGGGGTGATACGTCTCGGTAAAAATACAGATCTTCACCGTGCGCTCCCCAGCCGCCGTTTCCACTGCCTGATCCAGAACTTGATGAAATCAGCGGGTTTGGGATTGCGGTACAGCTTCCCCCTGACACCCGCCTGTGGCTCGAACTCGGCGACTCCATGCTTGACATCCAGGATCGCCTGGATATAGAGATCGAGCCCCAGCGCCTCCAGGTCATGGACCACAGATGGATATCCTCGACGATAGGCGTTCACCGCCCCCGTTTTAACGATACTTCCCGTATCCAGACCCTTGTTCACCTTTTGGATCGTGACCCCCACGACCGGGTCGCCGTTGTACATGGCCCAAAATGTGGTCTTGTTGCCCCTGTATTCGGGCACTTTCCCATGATGGATGCCAAGCGTTCCGAGCTTTGGGATCTCGAAAAGCTCCGGTTTCAAAATGGGACTGCCATAAATCAGTCCCAGGTCGGCATGGAGAGCCTGCACCTGCTCCAACACCTGCGGCGCATGAATGTCCGGAATGAAATGTATGCGCCCGGAGATTTTTTCAAGTCTGTTTCTGAGGCCGGTCTCCTGGCGGGGATGCAGGAGGAAGCGGCCAGCCTGGTCCAGCAGCCGGATCGCAAACAATGGAAAAGCAAGCAGGCCGCGGCGCTTCCACAGGTCGGCGAACACCGCACGCAGCGATCGGGATCCCGCCTGGCAAAACGCGCCGAGGAGCTCGATCTCGGGATGCTCGTCCAGCCTGCAGAGAAACTCCTTTGCATCCGGATTCAATTCCGGGCCGCTGCCAAACATGACCACCCGTATGGGCCCTGGTTCAACGGCCATGAGCTTGAAACATCCTTTTCAGGAAGGCGCCTGCCAGGTACTTCCATTTTTGTAAAATCGGTTCGAGACGATGTGCCAGACGGATCCAGGGTATAGGTCCAGAGAGCACGGCCGTCCCGGAGTAGGCGCCGTTCGAGATGAGAAAATATTCGGGGTTTCGGCATTCCTCGTCGAGCAGAGCCGGCGTCAGGATCGGCCGCGTCTGCCAGGGATAATAAATGGTCGTCTGGCTACCAAAGCGATCCAGGGACTGCCGCTTTTGAGATGCCACATCCGCGATATCCAGGCGATAGAGAACATTTGGTTTGACATATTTTCTGATGTCACGCTTTGGCATTAGCCGCCAGCGGTAATAGACGAAGTATTCGATCAACCGGGCCTGCAGGTTGCCTCGCTCGACGGCGGAAACAACAACATGATTTACCGCAAGATGGTCGGGATGGCGGTCATAGCGGAAGGGGACAAAAACATCCTGCGGACCGATCGCCTGGAGCTTTTCCAGCAGCGTTTCACCCAGCCTGGACCTGTGCTTCGTCAACTCCGCTTCCGGCAGGCAGAGAAAATGCAGGTTCTGTTCCGGAACACCCAGCAGTGTCATCGCCTCCACCGATTCATGCATACGTACGTTTCCAAGATCAGATGAAATTTTATCCCCCGCCATAATGGGGGCCGGGGATCGCATCCCATCCGTGGCATACACAATATGCAGCTTCTCTTTGTTAGGAAACAGAGCGATCAGCCCGCCACAGGCGAGAGCTTCGTCATCCATGTGGGGCGCTACGATGACGATCGTTCCGGAGAGGGCTGAAAGGTCAAGTTGCTGCATAAGATTTAACTGGCTGCCACACGTTCCAGCAGGGCCAGGGTGTTTTTTGCGCACACATCCCAGTTGAAGTACTTGGAGCGTTCCAGCCCCCTGCACGAAAGCGACTCGCGCAATTGTGAATCGGACAGGATCGCTGTAATGCCGTTGGCGATCGATTCCGTATCCGCCGGGTCGATCAGGAGCGCCGCGTCGCCGGCGATCTCCTTCAATCCATTCACGTTCGAGGTCAGGATGGGAGTGCCGCAGGCCATGGCTTCCGTGAGCGGGATGGGGAAGGCCTCCAGGTTGGAGGGATACAGATAGAGATCGGCAAGGCTGTATACGGCCGGCAGGTCCGCCTGGTCGATCCAATCCGGAAAGAGGATATCCTTTCCGTAGCCATCGATGGGCAGGGCATATTCGTCCCTGAATAGATGGCAATCCTTGCCGCCCACGACAAGCTTGTGCGGGCTGGCTGTCTGTTCATGGTAACGGGAATAAGACTTGAATACCTGCCCCAGATTCTTGCGGTTATCCCCCTTGCGCTTCGTCAGCGTGAGAATAAAACGATCCGGAAGGCGATAGCGAGATCTAACGTGTCCAAGCTCCTCTGCATCTGTAACGCGCCTGAAATTCCTGGCGGGCGCAAAATAGATCGTTTGTACCTTGCCCTCAGGCAGTTTCAGGATCCTGTTGAAGTTATCGGTGGTCTCCTGGGAAACGGAGATCACAGCGGTTGACTTCTTGAAGTAGAGCGGGAGCATCATACGCATGTACTGCACATCCCACCAGGTGTAGAACTGCGCCTGCTCCGGGATCAGCCAGTCTGCGCCGTGCACCACCATGACCGTCTTGCACGGCGCCAAAAGCGGGACCGTGAATTTGGGGTGAAAGAGCACGTCGATCTTTTCTGCACGGCAGGCGCGCGGGATGGCAACCTGGTCCCAGTGGGCCTTGTTCGATCCCCTGACCAAGCGTTCCACTACATTTTTGGATTGGGAGAACAGGCCGAGGCTGGAAGGGCTGGCATAAAACAGAATGTATTCGTTTGTCTGATCGAGCTGCAGGAGTTCCCTGACGATATTGCGGGTGTA
>DASUOS010000196.1:0-6466 GCA_036276515.1 Anaerolineales bacterium
TTCTTCCGCTGCTTCCAGGTCACCCAGAAATCCCAGAAAGGAAAGCGCCGCAGAAAGATCGGCCTGCTCCCCAAGCTCACGCAGGCGCACAACGCTCTCCTGCAGGGTTGATCGTGCAGCCGGGTACTCCTGCTGCAGAGACAGGATCCCCAGGCACAGGAGGGCTCTGGCTCGCAATTTGCGCTGTCGGAGAGAGGCCGGCTCGCTGTCCTCCAGGGTAGGATCGGTTAATGCCAACTCCAGCCAGCCAATCGCTTCTTCGTTATGCCCGCCCCTCGACCAGAACAGCGCCAAATCGCACATCAGCTCGACGGCTTCTAGCGGAGCATGCCTTAATCCCCACACGACAGCCGCCTGCAAATTATGATGCTCCTTTGTCAGACGTCCGATCCATAGCAATTCGTCTTGTCCGACAAGATTTGGTTCTGCCTGCTGTGCCAGCTGGTGGAAGTAGGTTAAATGCCGGCGTTGTATATCATCTGCTTCTCCTGAAGCCATCAACGCCTCATCCGCAAAGTCACGGATGGTTTCCAGCATTGTATAGCGTGGTTCCCCATCCTCCTCCGCCAGGCGGATCAGGCTTTTGTCCAGCAATGACTCCAGATGGGTGAGAAGGTCCAGCTCATCCTGGACATCACAGACATATGCAATTGCTTCCAGTGTGGATCCTCCTCCAAAAACAGCCAACCGCTGAAAAAGGAGTTTCTCCTGGGGAGCGAGCAGATCGTAACTCCAGCCGATGGCTGCGCGTAGTGTCTGCTGCCGTAATGGCAAGTCACGTGCCGTACTCTTCAGGAACGTCAGGCGATTTTCCAGCTGGCCGGGTATCTTTTGCGGAGGCAGGACGCGGACGCGGGCGGCTGCCAGCTCGATGGCGAGAGGCAGGCCGTCCAGTCGCCGGCATGTCTCTGCAATGGCGGGAGCGTTGTCGGTTGTCAGGGCGAAATCTGCCCTGGCCGACTTGGCCCGCTCTACAAAGAGCTGAATGGATTCGAGCTGGGCCAATCGACCTATATCCAAATTTCGTTCCTCAGCGGGTAATGATAAGAGAGGCACCCGGTATTCATATTCGCCGGCGACTCGCAGTGGCATGCGGCTGGTGACGATCAACTTGAGCCGCTCGGTTTCCATCAGGAGCTGTTTCACCAGTGGGGCGGCTTCAATGACCTGCTCAAAATTATCCAGGATCAGCAGTAACTCTTTCTCGCGCAGGTAATCTTTCAGTGCGTCGGCAATCCTGCGGCCCGGCACGTCCTGTATGTTCAGGGCATGGGCAATGGCTGACAGCATCCGGCCCGGATCGGTGACGTGCTCCATCTCAACAAACCAGGCCCCGTGTTGAAACTCTCTCACCAGGTCGGACGCGATATGTAAGGAGAGACGGGTTTTACCGACACCTCCCGGTCCCGTCAGGGTGATCAGGCGGTGCCTCGCGAGTTCTTGTTTAATTTCTTCGAGCTCTTTCTCTCGCCCAACGAAACTTGTGAATTGAACAGGCAGATTATGGGGGGTCTCACGAAGAGTCAGCAAAGCAGGAAAATTCTCAGGAAGATCCGGCGAAACGACTTGCCACAGCCTTTCACTTCCATCCAATCCCTTGAGCCGGTGCTCTCCCATGTCTCGCAGAGAAACCTGAGCCGGTAATCTGCCGTGTACCAGCTCAGCCGCCGTATTGGATAACAGGACCTGGCCGCCGTAGGCTGCAGACATCACGCGCTGGACACGGGTAAGGGTCAGATAGCCCAGATATTCTCCATCCGGTTGGATTTCCGCCTGGCCCGTATGGATGCCCATCCGTACCTTAATGGGTGGACCTTCCCAGTTCTTGGCGTTTAGATCGATTTGAGCTTTGAGCGCCGCCTGCAGGGCATCTCCTGCCGTTGGAAAGGCTGCACAAAAAGCGTCTCCTACGATCCGAAAAACAAAACCATTCGGGGACTCAATGGCATTTCTCAAAATAATATCGTGGTGCTTGCGTAAGGTTTCCCAGGTATCAGGGTATCCTTGTGCCAGTTTTGTGCTGCCTTCGATATCTGTAAAGAGGAATGTAACCGTACCCGTAGGAAGAGATTTGTTCATAACTTCTTGTTATTCAGAAATTGCAATTGCAGGATCATCGAACGTTAGCGGGGTGAATACATCTTATACTCTTCCGGGACCGGAATGCCCCCCTCCCAGACCACGGTACGGAAATCGTCCGGGGAGGTATTCCCTTCCGAGTTGATCAACAGCACTTGTGAATCGACGCCCAGCCCGAGCTGCTCACAGAACTCTCCTGCGCTGGCATGCTTCATGATGTACAGGAGCGCGCCCAGCGTCACTGCTCCGGATTCACCCGAGATGATAGAGGGGTCACCGCGCAGCGGGATGCCGTAGACGCGCATGCCCATCGCGGCCACATAATCGGGACAGATGGCAAAATAGTCTGCCTGGTTTTTGAGGATCTCCCAGGCAATCGGGTTGGGCTCACCGCAGGCGAGTCCGGCCATGATCGTATTCAGGTCCCCTTCGACGGTGTGTGGCAGGCCATCCTCGGCCAGTGCCGAGCGGTACAGGCAGGCTGCTTTCGTAGGCTCGATGACACACGTGCGGATCCCCTCCAGGCCGAATAGGTTCGTGTAGAAACCGATGGTCGCTGCAGCCAGGGAGCCAACCCCTGCCTGCACAAAGAGATGGGTCGGCCGGCTCAGTCCCTGGGCGGCCAGCTGTTCCTGGGCTTCGCTCAGCATGGTCGTATACCCTTGCATCACCCATTTGGGGATATCCTCATATCCTTCCCAGGAGGTGTCCGAGACCACTTCCCAGCCGTTCTCGCCTGCATCCTGGTAGACCTGCCGAACGGCATCGTCGTAATTCCCATCCACGACCACCACCCGCGCCCCGCTGCTCTCGATCGCCTGGATCCGCCCACGGGAGGTCAGCTTGTGCACATAGATGACCGATTTGAATCCCATCTGGGCCGCGGACCAGGCAACCCCGCGTCCATGGTTTCCGTCCGTTGCGGCGGCAAAGGTGATATCGCCGAGCCGCTCGCGGAACACCCCTTCGGTGAGATCAGCAAACGATAATTCCCGGTCTTCGAGAGCCAGCCGCTTCTGGATGAGCTTGTAAATGGCATACGAGCCTCCCAGAACCTTGAAGGAGCGCAGGTCCAAGCGAGCCGACTCATCCTTGACCCAGATACCGCCCAAGCCCAGTCTCGTGGCTAAATTCGTGAGACCCTTGAGCGGGCTCATGCGATAGCCGGGAAGCTGGCGATGGAAACTACGGATTTTTCGCGGTAAGTCGGCAGGCAGCAGCTCCTGGCTCGCGGAGCCGTCCGTATCGGTGTTCTTAAACCGGTTTTTCGTCCATTGGATGGGGGGTTCGGTCATCAATATCTACTCCGTGTAGCTGTCTTCAGGATCTGGTTCCGTAAAGTGTACCAGCTTCCGAAGGCGCTGCACCCGAGTGTTCCTCCTGTTCTGTATTCCGCAGCTTCGTTTTTAGCGGGCGCCCGCCGCGCGCAGGACTTCCATGATCTGCTGGTGGCCCCGGCGACTCGCGTGAGCCAGAGGCGAGATGCCGATGGAATCGGCCAGGTTCACGTCGGCGCCGGCCTCTACCAGGAGTCGTACCACTTCCGTATGGCGCGGTCCGCCGTCCCCAAGGATGATGGCTTCCAGGAGTGCAGTCCAGCCCAGGTTGTTGACGTGATCGACATCGATATCTGTTTTCAATAGCTCCTGGATGATCTCAATATGTCCGCGCTCGGCAGCACGGATCAAGCCTGTGCCGTTGTAACTATCCTTGCTGTGCACATCGGCGCCTGCCTCCAGGGTCAGATGGAGCAGCTCCAGATAGCCTTCAGACGTGGAAATCAAATACGCGCTCTGCCGGGTCTGGTCCTGGATGTTGACATCAGCACCTGCCTGGATCAACAAGTCCGCGACGGTCAGTTGATTCAGATAAGCCGCGGCGATCAGGGCTGTTCTCCCGTGTTCGTCCTGCGCCGTTACACTTGCGCCCTGCGCCAGGAGCTGGCTCACCTGTTCGACATCGCCCTTCCCGGCAGCGAGGATCAGCTGTGCATTTAAAGCCTGCCGGTCAGCTGGGATCATCGTTGGAGAAGGAACGGCCGTCCCCTGTACAGGGACCGCAGAGGGGAAAGAAACAGGTGTGGGAACTGGCATACACCCTGCCAGCCCCAGTGCAACAATCGTCAGGCAGAGGATGCCTATGCATTGAATCGTCCTTCCTCTCCGGCCTGTGCAGAGGGAACGCTTCTCACTGGAGGACATGACACGGGATGTGTAAAATCTGACTAGTGGCCTGATGCAGGGAAGAAAATCTAAAACGTCTCATACGGTGTAGATGTAGCCTGTAAGAAGACTATTACTCCGGTCCCCTTTCTTAACCGGTTGGGCACGCCCCTATCGTACCCAGCTCAACCCTGCTCCAAAAAGGTACAGGCCTGCGCCGAAGACGGTGTGGTTCATCAAACTCCGCAGCCTTGCCTGGGCAGGATTGGATGTTCTGGAGGCCGCGATCCCGAGCCCGAACAGTGGCTGCATGATGAAGAGCGGCGCCAGGACGGTAACGATGCCAAAGCCGAGCGCAGGCAACAGGGTTGGACGCTGGAGCCAGCTGCTGCCTGCGATCGCAACAAAAGCGGCGGCGAACAGCACGCCGATCAGGTAGTGGGCGACCCATCCGATTACGCATTCTGCGCTCTTTGGCGGAGCGGACGCCAGGTTTGAATGCTTGAAAACCCCCTCGGGCATATAACGAAGCCAGCGGCCCACCAGGCAGATGTTGGCTGCCGGGATTTTGAACACATGCCTGAGGAATAACACCCACAGATCGAAGGTGAGCGTAGCGCCCAACCCCATGACGACTACGCTCACGAAGGGAAAAAGCACGTTACTCATCAGCCACCTCCGTAAAAGAGTTTGTATCCGGCCCAATGAAATTGACCGACAGCAACGGCATCCCCAGGTCACGTACTTTCTTCAGTATCCCATGCAGTGCAGCCTGATCGATCACGGATCCGCTCAGCAGCGTGCTGCCATCGTCTTCCGGCGTGATGGTCAGCCCTGCGAACCAGTCCGTCCACTGGGGGCTCAGGTGGCCCCTGACCCTGATCCGATAAACCCCTGGCTGGTCCGGTGCACGCTCCGGGCCGGGTTCATGGGACATGGTTGTTTTCCAGGGTAATGACGACATTACCCCTTTTGTGTCCCGAGTCGACATAACGGTGCGCCTCGGCCGTCTGCTCCAGGGGATAGCAGCGGTCGATGACCGCTTTGATCGCCCCTGCTTCGATCAGCTCTTTGATGGTAACCAGGTTATCCATGTTTTCTTTTGTGCTCAGCCGGGCCATGGAAACGAAAGTTCCATTTGGCGTCAGGGCTTTTTTGATTTTCGATTTCGGGAATTTCGCAACCGTATCGAAGATGACATCATAGCGCTCGGCTCCTGAGGCAAGATCCTCCTTTGTATAATCGATAACCCGGCCGGCGCCGAGAGATTTCACCAGCTCCAGGTTGGCCGTACTGGATGCCCCGGTCACGTCTGCCCCGAAATAGCGGGCAAGCTGCACCGCGTACGTGCCCACACTCCCGGAGGCGCCGTAGATCAAGACCTTCTGCCCGGGCCCGATGTTCCCTTTGCGCAGCAAACGCAGGGCTGTGGTGGCGCCGATGGGAACGGCCGCAGCTTGCGCATAGGACATATTGACCGGTTTGAGCGCCACCATCGCCTCTTCACGAAGGCACTTATACTCGGCGTGGGCGCCGAAATTCTCGGTGAGGGTCGAGGCGAACACCTTGTCGCCCGGCTTGAAGCGGGTAACATCCTTACCGATGGATTCCACTTCCCCGGCGAGCTCCATGCCGTAGATCGGCTGTTTTGGCTTTGTGAAACCCAGCGTGATGCGAGCGGGGAGCCAGAACAGCGGCGGCACATCAAAACTTCGCATCCTGTGATCCCCGGCTGTGACCGTTGTGGCGTGAACTTTGATCAAAATCTCGTTATCTTTCGGCGTCGGTTTCTCCAGCTCTTTGAGCTGAAGAACTTCGGGACCACCATATCTGGTTGCTACGATTGCTTTCATTTTGGACCTTCCTTTTTTTTAAGAATAATAAGTAAACGGGTCATTACGGAATGCGGCAGTCGTACAACAGGCCTCACTCCACGAAAAGATATCAACTCATTTTGCAGCTTCCGCTGTGGCAAAACCTGACCGTACGGTTTCGGCAGCGCGCTGGCCTCGTTCAGAAAAGAGCGCATATCCCAGCCAGACCATAGCGGTCCCTATCGGTATCGATGTCAACTGGACGAGCTCATAGGGAAGCAGCGTAAACATGGTGCCCGACAAAGGACCTGATATGGCAAACAGGGCAGCCGTCCAGCGCGGCAGGATGCGGGCGCGGAACATAGCAATGCCAAATAGCAGGGAGCCGAGTACGTATAGTATCGATGCAGT
>DASUOS010000197.1:0-4375 GCA_036276515.1 Anaerolineales bacterium
GCGCGCCTGGCAGGCGGGACACTGGCGATCGACTCCGCTCCAGACGGGACATGCATCCGGTTTGTTATGGGGAGGTCCTCATGATCCGCGTCCTGATCACAGACGACCACCTCATCGTCCGCGAGGGGCTGCGACTCATCCTGGAAACCGTGGAGGGGATCGAGATCGCAGGTGAAGCCTCGGACGGCGCAGAATGCCTGGCGCTGGTCCCCGAGTGCAAGCCGGATGTGATCCTCATGGACCTGCAGATGCCGCGTATGGACGGCATCACCGCCATCGGTCACCTGCGCAGTCAGTATCCCGCGATCGCCATCGTCATCCTGACCACCTACAACGAGGATGACCTGATGATCCGCGGGCTGCAGGCCGGTGCGCGCGGCTACCTGCTCAAGGACACCAGCCGCGAGAACCTGCTGGATACGATCCAGGCCGCCGCCAAAGGGGAGACCCTGCTCAAGCCGGAGATCCTGGCCCGCGTCCTCTCTGCCCGGCCTGCCTCTGTACCCGGCCCTGTTCATCCGGTCGATTCGACGCTGACCGAGCGCGAGCTGGAAGTGCTCCAGGCCGCGGCTCGTGGTGAGCGTAACAAAGAGATCGCTTACAAGCTCGGGATTACGGAGCGGACGGTGAAAGCCCACCTGGCCAGCATCTACCAGAAATTCAATGTCGACTCGCGCGCCGCGGCAGTAGCCGTGGCGGCACAGAAGGGATTATTGGGGGAATAAAGCAGACGCCTTACTTCTTTCGATATTTGCTGATCCCCCATAACAGGATTCCTACACCGGCAAAGAAGACACCCAACCCTACGGGACCAAACCACCAGAATGCAAGAAATAAGTCGTCCATATTGATGCTCTCCTGGTGTACATTCTAACCGGGTGTGCCGGAATGACTCCCCCACCACAGGAGTGAATCTCGTACACTACACCAGAGGCAGACAATTGCCGGCCTCTGGTATAGTGTTGCAGCTGCCGCCATCATAGTTGAGCAATGTTGTCCATGTCGTAATTTCGCTTTTTAGTTTTGCCACTGTTTCAGGATCTGGCGTACAGAGCGTCTCATCTCCAGCGAGAACCCGGCGCTGAATTTATTGACATACGTGGCCTGGCCGACGTTGACAAGTCCCCGCTCGCGCATGGACTTGATCTTCTCCAGCCGGCCCTGGCGCTCGGCGAACATGTCGACGAATTCGTTTTCATCCAATCTCCGATAGCGGTTTTCGAAGACAATGTACTTTTCATCGAAGCGCGGCGTGTACTCGCGCTCCAGCTGCTGAGCGGTGGGATAGCCAAAGACCAGCATGCAGATCGGGAAGACATACTGCGGCAGGCCGAGCATTTCTTTATGGGTCTCGTAGCGCTCCATGATGTCGCCGATGTAACACGAGCCGATACCAAACGATTCGGCGGCGATCACCGCGTTCTGAGCCGCGATCAGGGCATCGCAGCAGGCGAGCAACAGGTCGCTTTCCTGAGGTTTCTCCATCGTCTGGTTTCTCTGCGCGCAAAATTCCCCCACGCCGCAGGCCTGGAAGTAATCCATCCAGCGCTGGTAATCGGCCAGGAAGATCCAGACCATCGGCGCCCGGGCGATAAAGGACTGGTCGTCGCAGGTGATCGCCAGCCTGTCCTTGAGTGCCTGATCGGTAATATCCAAAATGGAGTACAGCATCAGATTTCCTGCCGACGGCGCCCGGAGTGTGGCTTTGAGGATTTCTGCCTGCACCTCGTCAGGGATTTCCCGCTGTTCGTACGCCCGCACCGACCTGCGCTTCAGCAGCATCTCGATCATCTGGTTCATTGTTCGCTCCCGTTTGTTCAAAGTTTCACGTATTGTAAACGAAGAGGGTCATGAGGAAATTATCCCGTTGATTCCAAAAATCAGACAATTCACGTATACTTAAGGCGATAATCCGTACTGTGGGGAGAAAACAAGCATTCCATAAAGGATAGGATCATGAAAGTCAATTCAAGTCTGGAAGAGGCAGAAGACATTCGCTGGCAGCCCATTGTTGCCAAATATGCAAAACCTCACCTGGGACGCAGTCTCTGGCAGGTGGCCAACAGCATCCTCCCTTATTTTGTCATGTGGGGCCTGATGATCTGGAGCATTCAATACTCCTACTGGATCACGCTGGCGCTGGCTCCCCTCGCCGCAGGCTTCCTGATGCGGACCTTCATCATCTTCCACGACTGCGGGCACGGGTCGTTCTTCAAATCCCAGAGGGCCAACGAGTTCGTCGGCCGAATCGCTGCCTTCCTGCACTTCACACCCTACTACCGCTGGAAACACGATCATGCGATCCACCACGCCACCGCCGGCGACCTCGATCGCCGCGGCGTCGGGGACGTGTACACCATGACGGTCCGGGAATATCTGGCCGCCCCCTGGTGGAAAAAGACCATCTACCGCGTGGTCCGCAATCCGCTGTTCATGCTGGGGATCAGTCCATTGATCCTCTTTCTCATTGTGCACCGCATCCCGCCTTCGAAAGGCCGGCGCGAGATCGCCAGCGTCTGGTGGACGAACCTCACGCTGGTGCTGGTGATCGCCGGGGTCTGCTGGCTCATCGGCTGGAAGACCTACCTGATGATCCAGCTGCCGATCCTGGTGGTCAGCTCGACGTTCGGGGTCTGGCTGTTCTACGTCCAGCACAATTTCGATCCCACCTACTGGGAGGGCCACGATGCCTGGGAATTTGTAAAGGCCGGGCTGCAGGGCAGCTCCTTTTACAAGCTGCCTCTCCTCTTGCAGTGGTTCACGGGCAACATTGGCTTTCATCATATCCACCACCTGAGTGCGAAGATACCCAATTACAACCTGCCCAGGTGCTACGAGGAAAACTCCATCTTCCACATCAAACCGCTGACCATCCGGGCCAGCCTCAAATCGCTGTCGCTGCGGCTGTACGACGAGGAGCAAAGGATGATGGTGGGCTGGGAGGGACTCAAGCGGTACCAGGGACAGCACCTCGAAGCCATCAATTCCTGAAACACAGGAGACCGGCGTACGCCGGTCTTTGTTTTAAAGGGAGAAGCAGGTTGGAGGCTGCCGGTGGATAATCTTTCCTGATATTAATCCGCGAATCGGATAAATCCTGTATACTTACTATCTATCGTACTGGGAACTCCTTCGTCAAAGTCGGGTTTCCAGCATTTCTCAAGCGGGGATAATCCATTTTACACATCAGAACGGAAGGAAAACATATGAGTAAAAACCCAAGCCAGGCAGAGACGGCGGAAGAGATCCGCTGGCAGCCGATCGTTGCCAAATATGCAAAACCTCACCTGGGGCGCAGTCTCTGGCAGGTGGCAAATACACTGATCCCGTATTTTATTTTGTGGGGCCTGATGATCTGGAGCATCCAGTACTCCTACTGGATCACGCTGGCGCTGGCATTCCCAGCCGCCGGATTCCTGATGCGGACCTTTATCATCTTTCATGACTGCGGCCACGGCTCGTTCTTCAAATCGCCGAAGGCCAATGAATTCGTCGGGCGGATCACTGCCTTTTTGAACTTTACGCCTTATTACCGCTGGAAGCACGATCACGCCATCCATCATGCCACCGCCGGCGACCTGGACCGGCGCGGCACCGGCGACGTGTACACGATGACGGTGAAGGAATACCTGGCCGCGCCGTGGTGGAAGAAGGCCGCCTACCGCGTCATGCGCAATCCCTTTGCCCTGCTCGGCGTTGGGCCCCTGCTGGTCTTTGTCGTTAGCCAGCGGATTCCCCCTTCCAAGGGAAGGCGTGAGATCGCCAGCGTCTGGTCGACGAATTTCGCCCTGGTCGCCGTGATCTCCCTGCTGTGCTGGCTGATCGGCTGGCAGGCCTACCTGATGGTGCAGCTTCCGATCCTGATGATCAGTACTACGATCGGGGTCTGGCTGTTCTACGTCCAGCACAACTTCGACCCCACCTACTGGGACAACCACGAAGGCTGGGAGTTCGTGAAGGCGGGCCTGCAGGGCAGCTCCTTCTACAAGCTGCCGCTCATCCTGCAGTGGTTCAGCGGGAACATCGGTTTCCACCACATCCATCACCTGAGCGCCAAGATCCCCAACTACAACCTGCCGCGCTGTTATTATGAGAATCCCCTTTTTCACGTGACGCCCCTGACCATCCGGGCCAGCCTCAAATCCCTGACCCTGCGGCTGTACGACGAGGAGCGCAAAATGCTGGTCGGCTGGGATGGGCTCAAACAGTATCAGACGCAAAGAGTGGAAGCAACGACTAACTAGAATAGAAGAGACTGGCGCAAGCCAGTCTCTGTTTTTGTCAGCTTCTTCTGCGCAATCCTCTGATCGGTGAACTCTTACGGTCTCGGTGTACTTCTTGATCAAGGCGATAATTCGATCGCGTAGACCTTGCT
>DASUOS010000198.1:0-17030 GCA_036276515.1 Anaerolineales bacterium
TGCGGGTCCGGGCGGCGGCGTGGCGGGACGTGCTGGGGCAGGGTGAGGTCGTCTCGTCTCAATCCACCGTGGGAGGGGGCAGCCTCCCCGAGGAATCGTTACCGACGTTTGTCCTGGCACTCAATGTCAGCTCGACAGATAAATTCCTGAAACGGCTACGTGAAGCAGATCCGCCGATCGTCGCCCGCGTAGAGAATGATACAATTCTTTTCGATCCGCGCACCGTATTGGACGATGAAGCGCTGGTTACAGTCTTACAATCCCTTCTTTCGGAGAAGCCATGAAATCAGACCTGGATGCCTTGATGCAGGCCCGCAACCTGGACGCCCTCTTGATATTTGGCGACGCGGAGCACAACCCGCCGATGTATTACTTTGTCGGCGGCGGACATGTCAGCGGCGCGCTGTTGATCAAGAAAGCGGGTAAGGAGCCGGTGCTGTTCTACAACGATATGGAACGGGATGAAGCGGCCAGGAGCGGCTTGAAAACCGTTTCCTTCAGCGAATTTCCAATAGCCGACTTTGAAGCCCAGGCGAACGGGAATCGCCTGCTGGCGAATGCACTGCGCTTCAAGAAGATCCTGGAAGAGTATGGCCTCTCGGGCGGGCGTGTGGCGGTGTACGGCAAGGTGGAGTTTTCCAATCTGTTCGGCATCATGGCAAAACTGGTCAGCCTGATGCCCGAGGTGGAGTTCATCGGCGAAGGGCTGGGAGACTCGGTCATCCTGCGCGCCATGGAGACCAAGGATGACGTGGAGGTGGCGCGCATCCGCCAGATGGGCGCGGTGACCACAACCGTCGTGAAAATGGTGCAGGAGTACCTGACCTCCTGCGATGTGCGTGATGATGAGGTGCTGTTGAAGGACGATGGCAGCCCGCTCACGATCGGCGACGTAAAGGGCAAGATCTCCCTCTGGCTCGCCGAGCGCGGCGCGGTCGATGTGGAAGGCGTGATCTTTGCGATCGGGCGTGATGCCGGAGTGCCTCATTCGGTCGGGGATCCCAAGGACCTGATGACGCTGGGAAAGACGATCGTCTTCGATATCTTCCCGGCTGAGCAGGGCGGCGGATATTTCTATGATTTCACCCGAACCTGGAGTTTGGGATATGCCACGCCCGAAGCCCAGGCATTGTATGACCAGGTGCAGGAAATTTACAACCAGGTAATCGAGAATCTGGACCTGAATGCGTCCTTTATCGAATACCAGCGTATGACCTGCGAGTATTTTGAATCCAAGGGGCACAAAACCCAGCTGACCACATCTGCACCGCTGGATGGGTATGTCCACTCCCTGGGTCACGGCGTGGGCTTGAACATTCACGAGCGCCCGTCTTCACGGCTGGTAGAGAATCCCAATGACAACCTCCTCAAGCCCGGCGTGGTGATCACGATCGAGCCCGGTTTGTATTACCCGGAAAAAGGTATGGGATTCCGCATCGAGGATACGTACTGGGTCCGCCCGGACGGAAAGATCGAGATGCTGGCCGAGTACCCGTACGACTTTGTCCTGCCGATGAAAAAGTGGATGAAGAATGGGGAGAGTGGAGTTTAACCGGAATGAGTGAGCTGAAACCTGCCCGGATCCTGGCGATCGAGACCTCCTGCGACGAGACTGCCTGTGCGCTGATCGAAAACGGCCGTGTTCTGCTCGCCTCCACAGTTGCCTCACAAATGGATATTCACGCCCGATATGGAGGCGTGTTCCCCGAGGTGGCTTCTCGCCAGCATGTCTTGAGCATCATCCCGGTCGTGGAACAGACGCTGGCACAAACCGACCTGACGTTGAAGGATGTCGACGCGATCGCGGTCACGCGGGGACCGGGGCTGGCCGGGTCGCTTGTCGTTGGGATGAATACGGCAAAAGGCCTTGCGTTGGGAACCGGCCTGCCTTTGATCGGGGTCAATCATCTGGAGGGACATGTGTATTCGGCCTGGGTCCATAAAGCTGCCGACGCACCGCCCCCTGAGCCGCAGTTCCCCCTGATGGCGCTGCTCGTTTCCGGGGGCCATACGGAATTGAACCTGATGACCGATCACCTGACCTACAGGCGACTCGGCTCTACACGGGACGATGCAGCCGGCGAGGCCTTCGACAAGGTCGCCCGCCTGCTGGGTCTAGCCTACCCCGGCGGTCCATCCATTCAGCGCGCCGCAGAAAATGGCGACCCGGCCCGCTTTAGCTTCCCGCGGGCCAGGACGGACAACCCGTACGATTTTTCCTTTAGCGGGCTTAAAACGGCTGTACTCTACCAGGTCAACGATCTCAAAAAACAGCGCACTGGGAATCTGCCTGTGGAAGATCTCGCCGCTTCCTTCCAGGCTGCCGTTGTGGATGCCCTCTTTACAAAAACGATCCAGGCGGCGCGCGATTTCAATGCCAGGGAGATCCTTGTGGCCGGCGGCGTTTCAGCCAATCGCGCCCTTCGGGAAGCCTTCCAGTCGCAGGATGAGTTCAAGGTCCATATTCCCCCGTTCTCCCTCTGCACCGATAATGCTGCCATGATCGCCGCGGCAGGATATTACCGCTATGCCCTCGGTCACACCTCCGACCTCGGAATGGATGTCCAGCCGACCTGGCCGCTTTCGTAGCGTAAAAGAGTAGGCACGAAAACAAGGAAACAGGTATACATGGATTAATTCACTGTATACCTGTTTCCTTGTCTAGCTTTAAAAACCCAAACCGCCTTTGGCTTGCCCGAGCCGTAGGCGGTTTGTAAAGGAGAATGCATCCCTAATTATATGCCGGCACCTAAGCGCAGGCTGAAATCATCTTTAATCTTCAATAAGAATTTATGAGAACGATTTTCAGATTGCATTAAGCAATTGTTCCTTCGTGATTGGCCCTTCGCGCAGAACCTGTATCTGTGTACCCGTGCAGTCGACCAGTGTGGATGGGATGCCCCCGGGCGTCCTCCCGCCATCCAGGATCAAGGCGATTCGGCCACCCAACTGCTGCAGCACTTCCTGGGCGGTGGCGGGGCTGGGCTGGCTGGACCGGTTGGCAGACGTCACCGCCAGGGGGCCGGAGAGACGCAGCAGGGCGCGCGCCACTTCATGGTCAGGGACGCGCACGCCGACAGCCGGGTTTGCCGACACAATCTCGGGGAGAGCAGCCTTCTTGGGAACAAGAACGGTCAGGGGTCCGGGCCAGAAGCGGGCGATGAGTCTGGCGGCAAAGAGAGGGATCTCCTCTGCCACCTCTGAAAGGTCTTCCCGGTCGCCGATCAGTACCGGAATTGCTTTTTCCACGGGGCGTTCCTTGGCCGTATAAATCGACTCGACCGCCTTGCCATCGAAGGCAAGCGCGCCCACGCCGTAGACCGTATCGGTCGGGAACGCAACCAGTCCACCGGAGTACAGGATCTCCAGTGCGCTTGTAATTGCATTCGAGGCATCCACAGGAAGAATTTCAGTGTGCATGGTTCACGTAAGCGAGATTTCCACCAACCGGTCGTGACCAGTCAGGTCGCGGTGCAGCCGGATGTCGGCTTGGGGAAACTTTTTTTGTGCAAGCTGGAGCGTCTGCGGCCCCAGTGTTGATTCGATTTCAAGCAGGATTCGCCCACCGGGGGCGATCCAGTCAGGAGCCTGATCCAAC
The DNA here is from genome assembly GCA_036276515.1 of Anaerolineales bacterium. Taxonomy (GTDB): domain Bacteria; phylum Chloroflexota; class Anaerolineae; order Anaerolineales; family Villigracilaceae; genus Defluviilinea. The sequence goes on from DASUOS010000198.1 coordinate 3,599, forward strand.
AGGGAGCGAATGAGTTCCAGGCCGTCTGCGCCCCCGTCGAGCGCCAATCCGGGCTCACGACCATAGACAGGAAGTCCCTGCAGCGTGGACGTGGGTATATAGGGGAGGTTGGCGCACAAAAGATCCAGCCGGTGTAGTGGTTGGGCAGGTAAAAGGTTACACTGGACGAATTCTATCCGATCCTGCACATGGAACCTGACGGCGTTTTTCCGGGCAATGCTTAAAGCCTCTGCCGAGATATCCGTAGCCAGGAGTACAGCCTCCGGGACATGGACCGCGATCGCGATGGCAATGATCCCTGACCCTGTGCCAACATCCGCAATCTTGCGCCGGGTGGGTGAAGCCTGTACCCAGGCGATGGCCTTTTCGACGAGCAGCTCTGTCTCGGGGCGCGGGATGAGCACAGCGGGACTCAAATCGAATTCCATTCCAAAAAATTCCCAGTGCCCCAGGACATACGGGAGAGGCTCGCCGCTTTCAAGCCTCCTGACTTTTTCCTTTAATTCCGCTTTTTGTTCCGGCGTTAATTCAAGATCAGGATGGGCCAGGACCCAGGTGCGCGGCTTGCCCAGGATATGGGCCAGGACGACGGAAGCGTCCAGCGCCGGAGTGTCACTGACAGATGTGAGGCGGGTCGTGATATCCGAGAGAAGCGCTGTCATCTACAGATTCTTGATCGCCAGCAGGGATAGATACTCGAACACGATATTGGAGGCAAGGATGGCAGTGATGTCGCCGTGGTCGTAGGGAGGCGAGACTTCAACCAGGTCGAAGCCGATCAGGTCCAGGCCGTGCAGGCCGCGCACCAGCTGGAGCAGCTGGTAACTGGTCAGTCCGCCAACTTCGGGAGTGCCGGTTCCCGGTGCGAATGCCGGGTCGGCAGAATCGATGTCGACCGTTACATAGACAGGCCCCTTCATTCTCTCGTGCACCTCCTTGAGAATGTCCGGGATCCCCTTTTCCATCACTTCGTGAATGGTAATGGTACGCGCACCGAGTGCCGCGGCATCGGCATAATCGTTCTCACCACTGAGCGGACCGCGGATGCCGATCTGTACGTATTCGCCTTCCCGGATCAAACCCTCCTGTAAGGCATGGCGGAACGGGGTTCCATGGCTGTAGGGCACAGCTTCGAATTCCGATTCCCAGGTATCGATATGGGCGTCGACATGGACAAGCGACACAGGGCCATGCTTCTTTGCATGGGCGCGCAGGAGGGGGAGCGCAATCGAATGGTCACCGCCCAGGGTGATCAGGGTGGTTCCTGTATCGATAATCTCAGCGGCTGTGCGCGTGATCTCATCCATGGTATGTTGGATGGAAGTGGGTATGACCGAGACATCCCCGTAATCCACAGCTCTCAGCTTGTTGAGCGGGGTGACATTGAGTGTGGAATTGTGGCCCCAGATCATCAGCGACGCTTCACGGATCTTGCGGGGGCCAAAACGGGTACCAGCGCGGTAGGAGGTCCCGCTGTCGAACGGCACGCCGAGAACGGCAACGTCCAGACCCTCCAGGTCACGCGAGACAGGCAGACGCATGAAAGAGGGGATGCCCATGAAGGGCTGGAGCCCGGCGCCAAATGCAGGATTTTCGTTCATTGAGACTCCTTAACCACGAAGGGTCACAAAGTATCACAAAGGTTCTTTTATTTGTCCTTGGTGAACACCTACTCTTCGTCGTCAAATCCACTGCTCGCCAGGCGATCCGCTTCGTCGCGGGTGGAAAGCTCTTCGATGAATTGATCGATATCGCCGTCCATGACGGCTGGCAGGTTGTAGATGGAGTGGCCGATGCGGTGGTCGGTGACCCGATTTTGGGGATAGTTATAAGTGCGGATCTTTTCGGAGCGTTCGCCGGTCCCCACCTGGGAGCGGCGGTCCGATTCGATCTCGGTCCGGCGCTTCTCCTCTTCCAGCTCATACAAACGGGCGCGGAGAATGCCGAGGGCGCGCATTTTGTTCTGGAGCTGGGAGCGCTCGTCCTGGCAGGTCACGATCATTCCCGTGGGCTTATGGTAGAGCCGTACCGCCGTGGAGTTCTTCTGCACATTTTGCCCGCCGGCACCGGAGGAACGATAGACCTCGACCTCGATATCGCTTTCGGGGATCTCGATCTCGACCTCATCCACTTCGGCCATGACCGCAACGGTGGCCGTGGAGGTGTGAATGCGTCCCTGTGCTTCGGTGGCCGGGACACGCTGTACACGATGCACCCCTGATTCGTATTTCAACTTGGAATATACGCCTTTTCCCTTGACCTCAAAGATCACTTCCTTATACCCGCCGACGCCGATCGCATTCTCAGAGAGGATCTCGGTCTTCCAGCGCTTTTCTTCCGAGTAGCGGGTGTACATGCGAAAGAGGTCCGCGGCGAAAATGGCCGCTTCGTCACCACCGGCTCCTGCACGAATTTCGACGATCACGCTTCTGTCATCACGCGGGTCGCGTGGAACCAGCATTCCCTTGATCTCTTTTTCAAGTGATTCGATCCTGGGTTCCAGATCCGACACATCAGCCTGTGCAAGGTCGACGAGCTCCTGGTCATTCTCCGATGTGAGAATCGCCCGGGCCTCCTCCAGGCTTTTCACAGCCTGGCGGTACTCGCGCGCCTTTTCGACGAGGGGCTCCAGGTCGACGCGCTCCTTGTTGATCTCGGCTGCGCGCTGATAATTATTGCCCACTTCGAGCATTTCCTGTCCCAGTTGTTCGTAACGGTCTTCGATGCCTTTGAGTTTGTCCAGCATAACATTCCTTGGATGGCTGGATGTTCATCCCGCCATAAACATGATAAATGCGCGGTAAACTGCGCCGCGCGGCTGAATTATACCAGTGATGGTTTCGCCTGAATTTAGCTTGTCGTCGCTGCCAGTGAAAGGATCATTGAGAGAATCAGGATGATTGAAAATCCGATCAGAATGAGCCTGATCCATCGTGTACGCCTTACATTGGATGCATCATTTGATTTGATCTGTTTGTATTTCGTTTTCTTGCTTGCCATCTTTACTCACTTATTGCATGTTTTGAAAAAGCACCCTGCATGGCCTCTTCCAATTCTTCAAGAGTTACAGGCTTGGTGACATAGGTATCCGCACCGTGGGCGAGTGCCTTGTCGATCATCGTGTCAGCCGCTTCGGAGGACAGCATGACGATGGGCATATCCTTCCATTCAGGCCGCCTGCGCAGGAACTCGATCAAATCCAGACCGGAGATTTCCGGCATGTTGATATCGACGATCATCAGGCCCGGCCTTTTGCCCGACAGCAGTGCCTGTACCGCCGACCGGGCGCTCAGGAACAGCGTTGTTTCGCAATCGAGCAGTTTCAACATCAGCCCGATCGCCCGTCCCATTTCCTCGTCATCGTCGATCACCCAGATCTGTTTCATTCCAGATGCGCCTTGATCGATTGGGCTGCATCCCCGGGAACAATTGCTTTCAATTCCTCTACGCTTGCCTCCCGAATCTTCTCCACGGAGCCAAAATGTTTGAGCAAGGCCTTGCGCCGGGCCGGGCCAATGCCGGGGATAGAATCCAGCTGGGAGGCCATGCCCAGTTTTTGTCTTTTCTTACGGTGGGCAGTTATACCATAGCGGTGGGCCTCATCCCGGATCCGCTGGACCAGATATAACGCCTGGGAATGGCGTGGCAGCAGGAGCGGTTCGGACTTGAAGGGGAAGAAGAGCTCCTCGTGCTGTTTGGCCAGGCCAACGACCGGAACCTTGTCGAATAATTCGAAGCGCTGCAGGACATTGACCGCCCGCGCCAGTTGTCCCTTACCGCCATCGATGATGACCAGGTCCGGCAGGAAGGAGAACGAGGCGTCCGGTTTGGACCCGGGCTCGCCTGCCAGCTCCTGCCCGGCGCGCCAGCGGCGAAACCTGCGGGTAAGCATTTCCTCCATCGAAGCGAAGTCATCCGGTGCACCGACAACACTTTCGATGTTGAACTTGCGGTACAGCTTTTTATCCGGCACGCCCTGGGTAAATACCACCATCGCGCCCACGATGGCCGTCCCCTGGGTATTGGAGATGTCATAACACTCGATGCGGTTGGGAGGGGCAGGCAGGTTCAGCGCCTGCTGTAATTCTGCCAGGGCCTGTTCCTGCTTGTGTGTATCCGCCTGCCATTGGGCGCGCAGGGCTTGCAGGGTTTCGGTGGCGTTTTCAGCAGCCATCTGCACCAGCTCTTTCTGCTGTCCGCCCTTCGGGACGAAGATCTCCACCTTCTCGCCGCCGCGCTTTGAACGCAGCCACTGGGCGATGATCTTTCGCTCCTCGATCTCCTGCGGGAGCATGACCTGCTCGGGAATCGTAGCCGCTTCCGTGTAGAACTGGGTAACGAACTGCTCCATGATCTCGGCGTCTGCCTCATCCTCTGTCCCTTCGAGGATGAAGTACTCCCGTCCGATCAGCTTCCCACCGCGGATAAAGAAGATCTGCACACAGGCCTCACCGTTGCTGCGGGCCATGGCCAGTACATCCGAATCCTCGTAATCGGAGGCAAAGATAATTTTTTGCCGTTCGATGATCGACTGGATGGCTTTGAGCTGGTCGCGCAGGGTGGCGGCTCTTTCGAATCGCATCTCCCCGGCTGCCTTCTCCATCTCCTGCTGGATGCGGGCGACAATGTCTTCGCTGTGACCGTTCAGGAAATCCATCAGGTCGGAGATCATCTGGCGATACTGCGCCTGGGACGCCGCGCCGATGCATGGGGCGATGCACAGCTTGATATCGTAGTACAGGCAGGCGCGCAGGTCAGTCCCGGTGATCTCACGGTCACAGGTCAGGAAGGGAAAGATGCGGCGCAGCACATCCAGGGTCTGGTACACTGCCCAGGCGGAGGTGTAGGGTCCGAAGTAGCGCGAGCCGTCCTCCACCATCTGGCGGGTGACCGTAACTTTGGGGAATGGGTCCGCCCAATGGACCTTGATATAGGGATAGCGCTTGTCATCCTTCAGGCGGATGTTGTACTTTGGCCTGTGTTTCTTGATGAGGTTCATCTCGAGGATGAGCGCCTCCAGCTCGGAGCCGACCACGATCCACTCGATATCGGCAATTTCCCTGACGAGCCGCCGCGTCTTCGCGTCGTGGCTCGCATCCGCGTGGAAGTAGGAGCGCACCCGGTTCCTCAGGTTGATTGCCTTACCAACGTAACTGATTGTTCCGGCCCCATCTTTCATGATGTAGCAGCCGGGTTTTGCAGGGAGAGTCGCAAGGATTCCCTGGAGTTTTTCCGAAATTTCCATGGGTTAATTGTACATCATGTATAACTTTTCAATTATAGGTGGGTTTAGATAGTTGTAATCCACTCAATTTTGAGTAAGATGGAACCGAAACTATTCATTCCGGAGGATCTCATGAACGAACAACCAAATACCCCCATGCTCCCCCAGCCGACCGGTGTTAGCGACTGGTTCTCCACCTGGGGCGAAGCGATTACCAAGCCCAATGAACAAACGTATGCTGCCATGGCCGCCCGACCCGAGGCGCAAACAAACAACCGTGCCTTCCTCTGGGTGTTCCTGGCTGCGACCGTGGCCGCGATTATCAGCGGAGTGTTGTCAGCGATTCTAGAAGCTGCCGGCGTGGCAACGCAGCAGATTCCGGGATTATCCGATTTGGTTGGCAGCGCACCCCGTAGTGCAATCGCCACCCTGGGGATCTCACTCTGCAGCGCTCCGATCAGCGGCGCCATTGCCACGTTATTTTTCGCGATCTTTGTGGGAGTTGTTCAGTGGGTGGCCAGGATGTTCGGGGGGACGGGCACTTTCTCCCAGCTAGCTTATCCCCTGGCCGCAATCTCTGTTCCGGTTACCTTGATTTCGTCTGTGCTGACTCCCTTCAGCTCGATAGGTGCTGTTGGCTACTGTGTCGGTGGAATTAGTCTCTTGTTGGGATTATACGCCCTGGTTCTCCAGCTGATGGCAGTTAAAGGGGTGAACCGGTTCGGCTGGGGCCAGACGCTGGGATCGTATTTCATCCCGGGCATTGTCATTTGTGGTATCTGCTTCTGTTTGATATTTGGCCTTGCCTCCACCCTGGGGCTTGCCTTCAGCGATATCTTCGATCAGATCAACCAGACGATCGTCCCCTAAGTAAACAGGGCTTGCTTTCAAGAAATCTCCTGCTACGGCGGGAGATTTTATTTTTCGGGAGGTGGAACCCTGTTCGGTCCGGGATACAGGAACATATCGGCCATGGCATAGGCATTTTCATAGGCGGCATCAACGCCGCATTCCCCTGGAAGGGCTTCGTTCAATCTGCCATTTTCGTTGGTGTCTGCTCCGGAAAGGAGCTGTTTCCCCAGGAAGGACAGCTCGGAAACGGTCGGTTCCATTTCAGGGCCGAAAGGCGTTTCATTCAACCTTAAGGCCAGATCCAAAATCTGCTCCGTCCAGTCAGTGATATTCTGCAGGCAGATCTGGACGTTTTCGCCATACAGACGAATATTCGGGGTGGAATCGGCCGCATCGGCTGCATACCTGGCATGTAAAGCGGTTTCCTGTAAATATCCAAGCCGGTCGCCGTTCGGCAGGCTTCCATACCCGTCACCCGGATCTTCGACCACGCCGTTGCCATCATAATCCTGATATTGAGAACTCATATCCCCGACGATGGCATTGATGACCTCCTCGGTCCTCGTACGCAGCAAGGCTTGATCGTCATTTTCGAGGGCCTGGACAATGCCATCCGTGTAATCTTCATCGAACTCATCGCCGTTGATGGACCGGTTTACATAGGATCCACTGTAATACCACAGGTTCTGCATAAGCGGTCCCTGGTCCGGGAGGTCGTCATAGGAGACCAAAACGTGGCGGACGTGGACCAGCGACTCGGGCGGAAACACAGAGGAATACACGACTTCACCGGTCGGTTCGGTGACCGTGATGCCATCCTGCTCAAGGGTGACCCAGACCGCATTGAAGTTGCGCAGGTAGTTGTCCGTTTCAGGATCTGTGATCTCTACACGCCCCGCGCCGGTGGCACTGAAGGTCACAGTACCGATGTCCAGGAACGCCTCTCCGTTGTCCCGGACAAACCAGGCCTTCAGATGCGTCCCTTCGGCAGGTTGGGAGATATTGGAGAGGTTAAGAGCTGCATTGTCCATGAAAAAGTTGAAATCGTCGAAGCGCACCCTTCCGACCGGGGAATTGGGATTCGTTGGAACAGCGGTGGGCACCACCGTGCTGGCAGCGGGCCGCAGGAATTGGAAGATGAAAAGCGCAAGGACAACGGCGACCAGAACTTCTACTCCAATCCGGACCAGGCGACGGGATCTACGCTCTTCCTGGCGGGGAGAACCCTGGCGGCTGGCTTCGGCTGCTTCCCGGGCGAGCTGAGCAAGGTGGAGAGTCCCGGGTGAGAGTGTCTCACCATTAAAGATGGCATAAAACTCCTTGGCCAGATCGCCTGCAGTTTCATAGCGCAGGGAGGGGTCCTTTGCCAGAGTACGATCGAGGATCGCCTGCAGATCCGGGGACAGCCCCGGGATGGGCGGAGGCGGTTCGTTGATATGCTTCATCAGCATGCCGAAGGTGGTATCGGCCTGGAATGGGACAGTCCCTGCCAGCATCTCATAGAGCATGATGCCGAGAGAGTAAATATCAGTATGTTTGTCCACCTTTTCGCCGCGCGCCTGCTCGGGGCTCATATAGGTCGGCGTACCGGATACGGAACCGGCTGTCGTGTGCATGGTGGAGTCGAGAAGGCGGACCAGCCCGAAGTCGGTCAGGACCGGCTCCACGTCCCGCGGAAGCGGCTCATTCAAGCGAACCTCACTTGCCTGGGAGCGCAAAAGGACGTTCGCCGGTTTGATGTCGCGGTGAACGATCCCCCTGGCGTGTGCATAGTCGAGGGCGCTGGCAACAGAGTTCAGGATTTGAGCCACCATGCCGATCGGCAGGCGCTGTTTGTTGTCGTGCAGGGACTTTAAGTAGGCAGCCAGGGAAGGTCCCGGGATATACTCCATGACGAGGTAGGGACTCTCCTCGATGATGTCATAATAGAACATCTGCACAATATTGGGATGGCGCAGTTCCTCGATGACTTGTGCTTCACGCTGAAAACGGGCAAGCTGGTCCGAATCTTTATCCAGCAGGCCCCTCATAACCTTGACAGCTACTTCCCCCAGGGAATCGTGCCTGCCTGTATAAACCTCGGCCATGCCTCCGCGGGCTACAAGGCGATTAATGTTGACCTTTCCGAGAGTTTTTCCTGCCCAATCTGGCATGCAAAAATTATAACCGAGAATGAAAGGTATGCCGTGTATAATCTCCATAACAAAATTGTTAGAGGCGATGGTGGCTGATACATTGGAAGCTCATGTTGGGAAACGATTGAAGGAAAAAGGTCTCAAGCTCTCGCTGGCCGAGTCCTGCACGGGCGGGTTGATCGGCGACCGGATCACGAACCTGCCCGGATCCTCGGACTATTTTATGGGCAGTGTGGTTGCTTATGCCTACGAAGCCAAGGTGGCTCTGCTGGGCGTCTCGTGGCACACGTTGAATTCACACGGTGCTGTCAGCCATGAGACCGTTTTGGAGATGGCGCGCGGAGCGCGAAAGGTCATGAGCACCGATATCGGTATGTCGGTCAGTGGGATTGCCGGACCCGGCGGCGCAACGGACGAGAAGCCGGTTGGCACCACCTGGGTTGGCCTGGTGACGGGCGATGGCGAGTGGACAAGGCACTTTCTGTTCTCCGGGGACCGAGTGGAGAATAAATCCTCTGCAGCCGATGCAGCTTTGCAGATGCTGCTGGATTATTTGAACGGCCACCTGGAAAAACAGGCCGCCTGACCTGTTCCTTGATTTCGGGTACAATTTAATTGTTCTGAGCGGGGACAGGTTTGATCTGGGTCATGATGAATACTGCGAGACTTCGCGAATTATTGGTACGACTGTACGGTCACGATGCGGGCGGCTCTGCTCTTGAACGACTAACACGAACCCTAGAAATCTTTGACGTCCGCGTTTTGTCAACACCCACCGGGGGATTGGATCAACGCGACACGATTCTGATCACCTATCCAGACCAGGTCCAGCGCGATGGCCAGCCTGCGCTGGCCGTCCTGGCCCGGTTTTGCCGCGCTCACTTTCTGGGCGCCATCACAGGTATCCATATCCTGCCGTTCTATCCCTGGACGTCCGATGATGGATTCTCTGTGGTCGATTACCGACAGGTGGATGCGCGTTATGGCGAATGGAAGGATATTGAGCTGATCGGGCGGGATTTCAGTCTGATGTTCGATGCGGTTATCAATCACGCTTCTGTGGAAAGCGAGTGGTTCCGGGGTTTCCTGGCTGGGGATTCAAAGTACCGCAAATACTTCATCGTTCCGGGTGCAGAGGAAGACCTGTCCAGGGTTGTCCGGCCGCGTGCCCTGCCGCTGCTGACGGCCTTTCAGACGGCCGAAGGCGAAAAGAAAGTCTGGACAACGTTCAGCGCGGACCAGGTGGACCTTAATTACACCAATCCGGATCTGCTGCTGGAGATCCTGGACATCCTGCTCCTGTATGTATCTCACGGTGCGGAATTCATCCGGCTGGATGCCATTGCCTATCTGTGGAAGGAGTCAGGCACATCCTGCATTCACCTGCCGCAAGCGCATGCGATCATCCAGTTGTTCCGTGCCGTGCTGGAGGATGTGGCGCCTCATGTCATGCTGATCACGGAGACGAATGTCCCTCACACCGACAACATTTCCTATTTCGGAGATGGGACGAACGAGGCCCACATGGTCTATAACTTTTCGCTGCCGCCGCTGACATTACATGCCTTCCAGACGGGCTCGGCCGAGGTCCTCTCGCGCTGGGCGGCAAACCTTGAAATTCCGTCAATGGATGTGACCTTCTTCAACTTTCTCGCCTCCCACGATGGGATTGGATTAAATCCCCTGCGCGGGATCCTTCCCGAAGAAGAAATAGAGATTCTTGTCCAGCGTGCCCGGACGCATGGCGGATTGGTTTCGTTAAAGAATGATATCGGCGGCGTGCAGCGACCCTATGAACTGAACATCAACTATTTCGATGCGCTCAACGATCCGAATGCCGATGAGCCTCTCGAGGTCCAGGTCGACCGGTTTGTTACGGCGCATGCCATCCTGCTGGCCATGAGAGGTGTTCCGGCCATTTACTTCCACAGCCTGGTCGGCTCGCGCGGCTGGCCGGAAGGGGCGCAGGAAAGCGGCCATAACCGGACGATCAACCGCAGAAAAGTTCAGGAAGTCGAACTCGAGGAGCTGCTCTCCCGGCCAGACACACGCTCTGCACAGGTATTGCAGCGGCTTCTGCACTTGATCCAGATTCGCCGCGTTCACAAAGCGCTCCATCCCTATGGTTTTCAGGAAGTGCTCCCCTGCCCACCGGAAGTTTTTGGCCTGATACGAATATCTCCAGATGGAAAGGAAAAAGTAATATGCCTTCAAAATGTCTCCGATCGACGGGTGGGAATGAATGCCCTCCCCTTCATTCAGGCGGGAATGCAGGATGTCATCACGGGCGAGCAGGTCGAACATCCGGTTTCTTCTGCATTAGGACCTTATCAAACCATGTGGCTGGTTGAGGCAGAGGACTGATCCATGCTTACTCCCTCCATTTCCTCCCGGCGCATTGGTTTTGTTTCCACTCGTTTCAGTACCACGGATGGTGTATCTCTCGAAACGCAAAAATGGGCAGATGTCCTGGAAGGCCTCGGACACCAGCTTTTTTATTTCGCCGGTCTGTGCAACCGTCCACCAGAGGTCAGTCATGTGATCCCGGAGGCGCACTTCGAGCATCCAGATATCCGTGAGATCAGCGATGTTGCTTATAAGGTGCGGCTCAGACCATTGAATGTAACCCGCCGTATCCATGAGCTGCGGGTGTATATTAAGCATCAGCTCTATGAGTTCATCAAGAAATTCGATATCGACATGCTGATCGTGGAAAATGCCTCCTCGATCCCAATGAACATCCCGCTCGGGCTGGCGATCACGGAGCTGATCGCCGAGACCGGCATCCCGACGATCGGGCACCATCATGATTTCTCATGGGAGCGCAAACGCTTTCTCGTAAACTGTATTGGCGATTACCTGGAGATGTCCTTCCCGCCGCGGCTGCCATCCATACGTCACGTAGTGATCAATTCCCTGGCAGCGGCTCAGCTGGGACGAAGGAAGGGCGTGGCGGCCACGGTCATACCGAACGTGATGGATTTCGATCACCCCCCCGCGCCGCCAGATGAGTACACAGCCTCTCTCCGAGCCGACCTGGAGATTGCTCCTGACGAATATTTCTTTCTTCAGCCGACGCGCGTGGTCCGGCGCAAGGGCATCGAGCATGCCATCGAGCTGATCAAGCGCCTGGATGTGAAGGGTAGACTCGTGATCTCGCATGCCAGCGGCGATGAAGGCGATGAATACGAAGAGCATGTCCGTTCGTTCGCCAGGCTGTTTGGCGTAAATGTCATCTTTTCCTCAGAGCTGATCGATGTAAACCGCGGCACAACCCCCGACGGGCGGAAGATCTATTCCCTGGACGATATCTATCCCTTCTGCGACCTGGTGACCTATCCCTCCCTGATGGAGGGGTTTGGAAATGCCTTCCTGGAAGCCATCTATTTCCGAAAGCCGCTGGTGGTCAACAATTACACCATTTATTCCACCGATATCCATCCCAAGGGTTTCCGGGCCATCGAGTTCGATGGGTTTATCACCGACGATACGGTCGCCCAGGTCTACCAGGTTCTCACCAGCCGAGACCTGGCAGAGGAGATGGCCGAGCACAATTACAAGCTGGCGAAGAAATACTTCTCCTTCAGCGCACTCCGCCACCACCTGGAAGCGCTCCTGTTTTCCTGCTTTGGTGAAGGGTACGGCGAGGTGCAATGAAGATCGTGCTGCTCCATTATTCGGCTCCGCCAATCGTGGGCGGCGTGGAAAGTGTCATCGGGCACCACGCCCGCATGATGGCGGATGCCGGTCACGAGGTCCGGATCGTGGCAGGCCGCGGCGGCCAGACGGATGAGCGCGTGGAATTTATGCAGATCCCCGAGGTGGATTCGCGCCACCCCCTCGCGGCCTCCCTCAAGGAGCAGCTGGATGCCGGAAGAGTTCCGGCAGAATTTTCTACTCGTGTAGAGGAGCTCACCCGGACACTTTTGGATGTTGTCTCGGATGCCGACTGTTTGATCGCCCATAACGTTTGTTCGCTGAACAAGAATTTGGTCCTGACTGCCGCCTTGAAAGAGATCTCTGAACAGGCTGAGCAAACCCAGATGATCCTCTGGCACCATGACCTGGCATGGACCACCCCGCGCTACCAGAATGAGCTGCATGAAGGCTACCCCTGGGACCTGCTCCGGACCGCATGGCCGTGTGTCAAGCAGGTGACCATCTCCGAGTTCAGGCAAAAGGAGCTGGCCGATCTGATGGGTATCGCTGAGGACGATATTCACGTCGTCCCAAACGGTGTGGATGTACCGCGCTTTTTGAAGCTCGAACCGTTGACTTCCGGCTTTGTGAGTCAACTGGATCTTTTGAAGGCCTGTCCCATCCTGCTCTTGCCGGTACGTATTACTCCTCGCAAGAACATCGAGCTGGCGTTGCATGTGCTGGCTGCCCTGCGTGAGACATATCCGCAGGCAGTGCTGGTCGTGACCGGGCCCCTGGGCCCGCATAATCCGTCGAACGTGGATTATTTCAAAAAACTGCAATCCCTGCGTGAAACTCTTTCTCTGCAGCAGAGTGCCTTCTTCCTTGCGGAGCTGACAGACATGTATTTGCCCGACGAAGTGATCAGTGATTTTTACCAGATTGCCGATGCGTTGATCCTGCCGAGCCGGGAGGAGGGATTTGGCATTCCCGTGCTCGAAGCCGGCCTGGCTGGTCTCCCGGCTTTCTGCGCGGATATTCCTCCTCTGCGTGACCTGGGCATGGCGGCTGTTCGTTATTTCTCTCTGGACGACTCTCCCGCGCACATCGCATCTTTGATCGCAGAACAGATGTCCTCCAGCTCGATCCTGGAGTTGCGCGCCCGGGTGCGCTCTCACTTTGCATGGCCTGAAATCTACAGGCAGCAGATCGATCCGCTGCTGAGAAAGGTCGACAAATGAACAGAACGTTCCAACGAAACATGTTCCGCAAAATCCTCGTCCCCATCCTTCATGGGCGCGACTTTAATGATTCCCTGCTTGTAGCACGCAGCATCGCGTCTGCCGAATCCATCATGCTGGCGGGGATGGTAGCCGTTGCGGATGACAATAACCTGAGCGCCGGCGCACTTCCCGCCCAGGAGCTGCGTAAATCCTTCCGACAGATCAAAAACAAACAGGATATCCGCTCACTCGAATTGATCCGTGTCACGCACCAGCCCTGGAATGAGTTATTGAAGGTCGTGCGGGAGGAAAAACCGGACCTGCTTGTTCTGGATGCAGGCCACTGCCAGTTGTTCGGT
>DASUOS010000199.1:0-11546 GCA_036276515.1 Anaerolineales bacterium
TGTTTACTGTATTGTGGATGTCCACGCGCTGACAACGGTGGAAACCACCCGGGATCTGCGCCAGAGCACGACCGAAATGGCGCTGGACTGGCTGGCCGCGGGGATCCGTCCCGAAGAGTCGATCGTGTTCGTGCAGTCACATATTCCGCAGGTCATGGAATTGCACACCTATCTATCCATGGTCACTCAATTCGGCAAGCTGACCGACCTGCCGACCTTCAAGGATAAGGTCCGCCAGCAGCCCGAGAATGTCAACTACGGCCTGGTCGGGTATCCGGTGTTGATGACCGCCGATATCGTCCTGTACAAGACCGACATTGTACCCGTCGGTATCGACCAGGCGCCTCATCTGGAATTTGCGCGTGAGATCGTACGCACCTTCAATTATCGCTATAACACCAAGGTTCTCATCGAGCCGCAGGTCAAACACACCGAAGTCAAGAAGGTGCTCGGTATCGACGGCCGCGAAAAAATGAGCAAGAGCCTGAACAACCACATTGAACTGGCCTCTACGCCGGAGGAAACCAACGCTCGAGTCCGGGAAATGGTCACAGATCCAGCCCGCATGAAGCGCACCGACCCTGGCAACCCCGATGTCTGCAACGTGTACACCATGCACAAGATTTTCTCCTCCTCGCAGGAGGTGGACATGGTCAACACGGAGTGCCGCCGGGCCGGGATCGGTTGTGTCGACTGCAAGAAGCTCCTGGCAAAGAACTTGAATTGCCATCTTGAGCCGTTCCGGGCAAGGCGGGCCGAACTCGCTTCCAACCCCGGATATGTAAAGGAAGTGCTGGACGATGGCGCCCGGCGCGCCCGCGTCATCGCCGAAAAAACCATGGAAGAAGTGAGGGAAGCAATCCAGTTGCCGTGACGTCTGCGTACTATATTAATAGCTCACCTTACGCAGTAGTGCGAGATTTATCTCGCACTGCCTGGCGACATGAATGTCGCGCTACAGGCAAGAGTGCGTAAGGTCGGTAAATAGGACGCCAGAGATTGGAGAATTTATATGTACAAGTCTCTCCAGTTGACAGCCTTATGGCTCATGTGTATGATTTTCACCCTTTCATGCTCGTCTTCCTCGCGGGAAGGGACGCCCGTCAGCGACGAAGAGTTCGATGCCGCCGTCAAGGAAGCGCACGGCACCCTCAGTACCCTCCGTCAGGCGCTGCTTTCACCCAGGGAAAATTACATATTTGTAGGATTGAAGGTCCGCTTCACAGGCGCGGATGAATATGAAGACATCTGGACGGAGCCTGTGGATTATTATGATGGTTTCTTCACGACGCGTATGATCGATGGCGTTCTGATCGATTCAGGGCTGAATACCGAACGCATGGTCACGGTACCGATGAACAAGGTCCTGGACTGGGTGATCGTGGAAGAGGATGGCAATCTGATCGGCGGCTATACCATCAAGCTCTCCTATGAGCATATGACCCGTGAGGAGAAGAAGGAATTCCTGCGAGTGACAGGCTACAAGCTCGAGTAAAATTCCAGAACCTATTTATGCGCGCCCTCCTGCAGAGAGTCTCCAGAGCAAGTGTAACCGTTGAGGACAAGGTCGTTTCCCAGGTCGGGAAGGGCCTTGTCATTTTATTGGGCGTCGGGCACGGCGATGAAGAGGCGCAGGCCTCCTTCCTGGCCGAAAAGATCGCCAACCTGCGGGTGTTCGAAGATGAACAGGGCAAAACAAACCTATCTATTTTGGATGTCGGTGGAGAAGCGATCGTCGTCTCGCAGTTCACGCTGTATGCCGATACCCGCAAGGGACGCCGGCCCTCCTTTATCGATGCCGCGCTGCCCGATGTGGCCGCGCCGCTGGTGGATCGATTCGTGGAGTTGCTGCGCAGTCACGGCGTCCCCACCCAGACCGGACAATTCGGCGCACACATGAAAGTCGAGATTCATAACAACGGTCCGGTCACGATCTGGCTGGAAAAATGACTCCCCGTCCCAATGCCTTTCAAAAGCAGATCCATCGCTTTTTGATGATGGAGAGGGTATCGCGCTGGCTTGCAAGGGTCCTTCATCGTGTGGATGGCCTCCTGCTCCGGCTTAGCAGGGACCGCTATGCATTTTCTGAACTGGTGGGGCTTCCAAGCGCCAGGCTGACGATGAAGGGAGCAAAAACCGGTGCCCTGCGGACTTTACCCCTTGTCGCCATACCGGATAATGACAGGTTTGCACTCATTGCAACGAACTTTGGACAGCAGCATAACCCGGCCTGGTACTATAACCTGAAGGCATATCCGGAATGTGAGGTAACGTACAAAGGCCGTAAACAAAAATTTATTGCGCGTGAAACCGTGGGGGAGGAGTATCAAAAATATTGGAAAATCGCGCTGACTTATTATGCGGGATATGAAAAGTACAGGGAACGGGCCGCGCCGCGCCGGATCCCGATCATGGTGCTGGATCCAAAAAGGTAAAAGCAGGATCCCACAAGACAGCATCCATCTGCACCGCAAGTGCCCCGGCCGAGAGCATCGCCTCGACATTCTCTTTGGTCCACACGCCGCCCGCGCCGATGATGGGCAGGCCCAGCCTCGAAGCAGAATGGACAGTTTCCAGGGTGTGGGGAAACAGGGCAGGGCCATAGAGCCTTCCCGTGATGAGATCGTTTTTTTCCGGCGAAGAAGGAGGTGGAGCAGGGGATAGGGCCCCGCGCGGCATGGAAATACTGATCGCCTGTGCACCCTCCTGGACCAGCCGCGGTCCCAACGATAACACCTGTTCCACGGGAAGGGAAAAGATCAACGGCAATTCTCCCCGACACATTTCAAGGGTCAGCAGCAGAATATCGTTTGCCAGGAGCGGTGCGAAGCCCAGCTCCGCCGCCATTACATTTTCCTGTGTTTCCAGCATGCGGACCATGCGCTGGGTTTCTTCAGGCCGGTCCGCCATGAGATGGACGATGACCGGCAGCTCCGAGCGCGCCCAGCGGGTCGCATATTTTTTTACTCCTGCATTCAGGCCAGGGTTCGGCAGCCCGCTATGAAGTAAAAATCCGCCACGGTACTCCATAACGGCCGGTTTCGCGGCAGGATGGCGCGGCCGCCACGAGAACGGGTTGGTCACGAATGCGCCAAACAGCTCCAGGGGCATCCCCGAGCGTTTGTCCGGGGCATATCCCAGGGATCCCGCCGCGTTCATGAGGGGTTTGCTAAAATACAGATCACGTTTCATAAGGAGAAGCCATGCAGCCTTTACACGGAATACGTGTGCTCGACCTCAGCCGCGTCCTCGCTGGTCCCTATTGTACGATGGTTCTTGGCGACCTGGGCGCGGATGTGATCAAAGTCGAATCGCCCGAAGGCGACGAGACGCGCGGCTGGGGGCCGCCGTTCGCGGAAGGGGAGAGCGCTTATTACCTGTGTGTCAATCGCAACAAGCGCGGCATCATTGTCGATTTCAAAACAGAAGAGGGACGCGCAATGCTCCACAGGCTGGTGGAACGAAGCGATGTGCTTGTCGAAAACTTCCGGCCTGGCACCCTCGCCCGTTATGGCCTGGATTTTGCATCTGCTACCGAAATCAATCCGAAACTCATCTACTGCTCGATCACGGGCTTCGGGCAAAGCGGACCCTTTCGCGATAAGCCCGGCTACGATTTCATGATCCAGGCCATGGGCGGCTTGATGAGCATCACCGGCGAACCCGATGGGGAACCCATGAAGGTCGGGGTCGCAGTGGCGGATCTGTTCGCCGGGCAAAATGCTGTGATCGCCATCCTGGCTGCACTGCAGGCCCGAACGTCCACCGGACGGGGGCAGCACCTGGATATTTCGCTGTTCGATTCCCAGGTAGGAATGCTGGCGAATGTAGCCAGCAACTTTCTACTCTCGGCCAACCTGCCAAAGCGCTATGGAAATGCGCACGCCAACATCGTCCCGTACCAGAGCTTCCAGGCCAGTGACGCATGGTTTGTCCTGGCCGTGGGCAATGACAGGCAGTTCGAAAAATTGTGCGGGATGATCGGTCGATCGGATCTGGCGAAGGATTCACGCTATGCTCTCAACGCCGGCCGCGTCACGCATCGTGACGAGCTGCTGGCCATTCTCAGGCCCGTATTTCTGATACGCACATCCGGCGAATGGCTGTCCGCCCTGGATGCAGCCGGGATACCCTGCGGGCCGATCCATACACTCGACCAGGTCTTTGCGTCGCACCAGGTGGAAGAACGCGATTTGTTAATTGAAATGGATCATCCAACGATTGGAAAACTGCCCCTGGTTGGCTCATCGTTGAAATTCAGTGAAACCCCGGTCGAGTACCGGCATCCACCGCCGGGGCTGGGAGAGCATACACAGGAAGTGCTGAAGGAATTGTTTTAAAAACAGAACCTTGCGAAGAAGGGTTTAAATCTTCGCAAGGTTCTTTAGCTAGCGTGCAATAAGAACCACTCTTGTCTTTATGGTCAGGCTGTCATCTTCAATCCCATGGCCAGGAGCATCTCGTCGTTGTTGCTGAATTTGAACGCTTCGAGCCCGCGCTTTTGGGCCTCCGCCAGTTCCACTGCCTCCAGCTTTTTGATGTCTTCCTTTTGAACGACAGGTTTTCCCAGCTTCTTTAATTTCTCCGTGACTGCCTCCAGGTTGGGCGCTGCCGGCTGTTGGGTCTGCAGATACCGCCAGACCGCCTTCGAGGCGTTCGTACCGTCCTTGCGGGCGTAGCCGACCAGGCCCGAGCTTGCCTGCCGTGACCAGCCGCCGACGAAGACATCTTCATAGGGAGATTCATAAGAAATACCGTCGATCGGAAACTTAGGGCTCTGGTTCTTGACGAATTCATTCCACTCCACGGGCAGCCCGAAGCCTTCATCCACTTTGTCGCCGATGGCAAAGATGACCGTTTCCACGTCCAGCCGGCGCTTGTTTCCCGTGCCTCGAGCCTTGGTGTCCCCGCTGGCTTCCACCAGGATGTTATCCTCCAGTTCCACCTGCTTGAGGCGGCCGTTCTCATCCCCGATCATCTGGATGGGGGAAGCCAGGAACTCAAAGCGGAAGCGGGTGTCCGAGATTCTGGGTAGCGCCTTCGGTAGGGCCTCCAGGATCGCTGCCCGCGCCGCAGCCGGGTCCTGATGAACCGCCTGCATGATCGGGGTCACCCGTGCAATTTCGGCATCCAGGGCGGCCTGGTCCAGGTTGTCGATTACGTACTCCATTTCCTTCTTGTCGAACTTGACCTCGGCGGGACCGCGCCTCACCACGGCAATGACTTCCTCCACCTTGAGCTCGCGGCTGAGATAATGAGTAATGTCGAGCATCACATTGCCGGCTCCAATGACCGCGCAGCGTTTTCCGAACAGGAAGCTGTGCTGGCTGTAGGGCGGCAGATTGTTGTAGAAATAGACCACGTCCTTGGCGTGGTAGACACCCTCGAGATTTTCGCCAGGCAGGCCCAGCCACTTCGTCCCCTGCGCCCCGGCCGTGACCAGGATCGCTTGAAAGCCCATAGCCCGCAGATCGTCGAGAGTCAGGTCGCCCTGCGCGCCAATGATCACATTGCCGTAATAATCGAGATTGGGTAGATCCATGATCTGCCGGAACTGCTTTCGCAGACCGGTCTTCATTGTATGTTTATTGGGATAAATTCCGTATTCTGCTAACCCGCCCGGTTTGATATCTCGGTTAAAAAGAACTACGCGTGCTCCCAGATTGGCAAGCTCACGAGCCCCGAACAGCCCCGCGGGGCCCGCGCCGACGACGGCGACAAGGAATTGATTTGTCACAAAACCTCCTGAGTGGTGCTCCAAATTTACAATGGCGGGCTGATTATAGTCAAAAAGAAAATCATGGACAAGATAGGCTGCTTTTGTTAAGGTTACAATTCATCTGATTTCGCCCCGGCAAGTCTTTTTCCGCTCGAAATGGATGAACTATGCTAAGATTAATCATCTATACTGGAGGTTCGTATGTCCACACCTGCTCCCGATCCAAACGAAACCAGCCGTATGAAGAGAATTATGAATGCCGGGGTGGATGAATCCATCAGGGCCAGGCTGCCGCGCGGCAGTGGTAACGGCCAGCCTCCTCAGCCCCCTGTGATTTATGAACAGCCCTACCAGGAGCCTCCCGCACGCAGACCGCATTCCGGGTTCCTGCCGGCCTTTTGGACGATTGCCAGCGTGCTCTCGATGATTGTGAACCTGATCCTGATCGCTCTGATCCTGATCCTATTTGATATGGTCGGCGTGCTCCAAAGGACGGCCAATGACCAGATCTCTGGCCTGGTGGGCGGCTTGTACCAGAATTTTGTGAAAATGGAGCAGGCTACTATTACCAGTAACATTCCCGTGGATGCCAATATCCCGCTCAATATCATGGTTCCTGTCCAGGCAAGGAACGAAACGATTACGCTGTCCCAGCCTGCTGACATTCAAGGTGTCCAAATCGATATTGTTACGCCTGGATTCACTCTGCATGCCCGCAACGCGAGAGTCATACTTCCCACCGGTACACCTCTCAATGTTAATTTTGATCTTGAGCTTCCGGTTCAAAATACCATCCCGGTCCACTTGGATGTTCCGGTCAATATTCCGCTGCGCGAGACCCAGCTGAATGAGCCGTTCGTGGGTCTTCAGAAGGTGATCGAGCCCTGGTACTGCCTGGTCGAGCCCGACGCCCTGGTGATGGGTGAACAGATTTGCTCTCCTTTCGTGAACCCGGAAGGAACAGGGGTCGATACTCCATGAAGAACGGCCACACACAGACCACCCTCTCCAACGGCCTCAAGGTCTTCCTCAAGGAAATTCACACAGCACCGATCATCTCTTCCTGGCTGTGGTATCGGGTCGGTTCGCGCGACGAAGTACAGGGTCGGACCGGGATCTCGCATTGGGTGGAGCACATGCAGTTCAAGGGAACCCCGCAGTTTCCCGCCAACATCCTGGATAAATCCATCTCGCGCGAAGGGGGCTCGTGGAACGCGTTCACCCATCTGGATTGGACGGCTTATTACGAAAGCATGCCCGCCGATAAAATAGACCTGGCACTCCGCCTCGAAGCAGACCGTATGGTCAACAGCCGGTTCGAGGAAAGTGAAGTTGCCTCTGAGCGCACGGTGATCACCTCCGAGCGCGAGGGAAATGAGAACGAGCCGCTCTTTCTGCTGGGGGAGGCTGTCCAGCAGGCCGCCTTTCGAGTCCATCCCTATCATCATGAAGTGATCGGCGATATGGCAGACCTGCTTACGATGACCCGCGAAGATCTTTACAATCATTACCGTGCCTTCTATGTCCCGAACAACGCGGTTATGGCAGTGTCGGGGGATTTTGATGCGGATGCCATGCTGCGCCGCATCCGGGACTTGTTCGAGCCGATCTCAGCGGGCTCGGAACCGGCACGTCTTTCAAGGCCGGAACCTGTTCAGAATGGAGAGGTGCGCCTCTCCGTAGAGGGACCGGGCGAAACCTGCTACGTCCAGGCCAGCTACCGTTTCCCATCCGCCTCCCATCCCGATTTTTTCGCATTAAGCGTGCTCGACAGCCTGCTCGCCGGACCCAGCAACCTGAACATGTTCAGCGGCGGGATCTCGAACAAAACCTCGCGACTCTACCGTGCCCTGGTCGACACCGAAGTTGTGGTCGGCGTACATGGAGGCGCGCAGGCCACGATCGACCCCTTCCTGTATACGATCACCATGACAGTCCATCCCCGGCGCAAGCCTGAGCAGGCGCTGATCGCGCTGGACATGGAGCTCCAGCGGGTTCGGGAAGAGAAAGTATCCAGGGAGGAGATCAAGCGTGCCATCAAGCAGGCGCGGGCCCTGTTTGCCTACGGCAGCGAGAACATCACCAACCAGGGATTCTGGATGGGCTACGCCGAGATGTTTGCCAGCTATGAATGGTTCGAAACCTATCTCGAAAAGCTTGCAGCCGTGACCGTCCGGGATGTGCAGCGCGTGGCAAACGAATATTTCAAGCCGCAGAGCCGCGTAGTGGGCACCTATATCCCTCTCGATTGAAAGAAAACAATGACAAAGCCTACTCTTCCCTCCCTGCCCGGCCCCGACGATATCTATCGGGAGGTTCTCCCAAATGGGATCACCGTCCTGACCCGCTCGAATTTCAATAGCCCATCGGTTGTTGTCAGCGGCTACTTCGGCGCAGGAGCTCTATTCGACCCGGATGACAAACTGGGGTTGGCGGAATATACTACTTATTCCTTAATGCGCGGCACAAAGAAACGCACCTTCGACAGGATTTACAACGAGCTCGAATCGATCGGCGCCGGCCTGGGATTCAGCGCCGGAGTGCACACATCCGGGTTCAACGGACGCTCACTTGCCGAAGATCTTCCGCTTCTTTTGAGTCTATTATCGGAATCGCTCATCTCACCGGTATTCCCTAAAGTGGAACTGGAGAAGCTGCGCGCCCAGCTTCTCACCGGCCTGGCCATCCGCGCCCAGGACACGTCGGACATGGCTTCGATGGTATTCGATGGCATCCTGTTCAAGGATCATCCCTACAGCCGTCCGGAGGATGGCTACCCGGAAACGATCCAGAAAATCACGCGCAGTGACCTGGTCCGCTTTCATAAGGAGCACTACGGCCCGCGTGGAATGGTGATGGCAGTCGTCGGGGCGGTCAAGCCGGAGGAAGCCGTCAGACAGGTAAAACGTGCGTTGGGAAGCTGGCAGGCCAACGGTCAGGAGGAAGTACCTGTCCTGCCGGATCCCAAGTTTTTGAAGAAGACGGTCAGCAGGCACCACCGCATCCCTGGCAAATCCCAGTCTGACCTTGTGATCGGAACAAACGGTCCGCGCCGCCGGGACCCGGAGTACATGTCTGCTTCGCTGGGAAATAACATTCTCGGGCAGTTCGGCATGATGGGACGCATCGGCGATGTGGTGCGTGAGAAATCGGGCCTGGCCTACTATGCCTACTCCAGCCTGAGCGCGGGAACCGGACCGGGTTCATGGGAAGTGAGTGCCGGCGTCAATCCGCAAAATGTCAATAAAGCGCGCGATCTGATCTGTGCGGAATTGGATCGTTTTGTCCAGGAAGGGGTCACAGATGATGAACTTGCAGACAGCCAGGCGAACTTCGTTGGCCGCCTGCCGCTCTCGCTGGAGTCGAATGGGGGGGTTGCAAGTGCACTATTGAACATCGAGCGCCACAAACTGGGATTGGACTATTACCGCCGCTATCCTGATCTGGTCAAAGCCGTGACGCGTGAAGAGGTGTTGAATACGGCGAGAAAATTTATCGATGTCAATAAACTGGCAATTTCCGTCGCTGGACCCTAGATGAAACTCGCAACCGGCGTGGACCTGGTCGAAATCGCCCGCATCGAGGAAGTGATCGCGCGGCACGGCAAACATTATCTCGAGCGCATCTACACCCCGGCTGAGCTGGAACAGTGCGGTAAGCGCGTCGAATCGCTGGCCGGGCGCTTTGCCGCCAAGGAGGCGGCGGTCAAGGCCCTTGGCTCGGGGATCGGCGAGGTCGCCTGGAAGGATATCGAGATCCTGGGCGATGAGCAGAATGCGCCGGTCCTCAAGCTATATGGAGTGGCAGAACAGAAAGCAAAGGAAAAAGGACTGAGCAACTGGTCAGTCAGCATCAGCCACAGCCAGAGTCACTGCGTTGCTTTTGTCGTGGCCATCGGTTAAAAAAGACCTCCCGTGGGCCAGTTCCACGGGAGGTTATGCAAAGGACAGGACTCGACTCTTGTCCGTTATGCCGAAGGTTCATTGACGTCCCTTGGGATCTCTTTCTTGTAAGATGTCAGGCTGCTAGCGCTTCTATAGTATGAGGGAGGAAATTCGCCCGCTAGTTTTTATCCTCCACACCTACCCAAATATGACCCGGCAGAACGGGGCGGTACGGGCGGACGGTCAGCTTGTTGAGCTCCAGCTTTGCCTGTTCCTTCTCCAGCATGCTTGGATGCACCAGACACAGGTCCGGCGTGCGCCCATATTTCTTGTGATAATAATCCACTGCTTTTTGAATTTTTACATTCAACGACGATTGAGAGTTATCGAACCATAACATACCGGTATGCATTTTGTACTCCTTTTAGTCTACACCTGGGATCCAGAAACGCAGCCATTGATCACCTTCTTGTAAAGAGAACTGGGTCCCGTTATTCAGAGAAGATAGGTTCGCCGATTCGGCGCCAAGCATGCGCAAATGCCCGGAATTTTGAATAGGTCCATAGATCCGTGTATGGAAGGCATCCAGCCAGGGCATGATGTTTTCCATCCGGTTCGGATTTAAAGTGATCACCGGCCAGACGCGGCGGGCCGGGCCTCGCAGCAACAGCCAGCGCAGGTTCTGCTTGGCATCGAAATCGAGATTGGTGGCCGCCTCGAGATCGTCGAGGAAGAGCAGCACCGATTGCCGGCTCGATTTGTTTCCATGTGCCCAGGATGCGAGGGAGAGGATAAAGTCCTCAGCCGACCGGTGATATAAGGGAAAGACACCCACGTTATTCGGGATGTGCTCCAGAGCGCTCCATTCATCGGGATGGCTGGTCAGCACGCCAAACTGCAGCTCCTCCGCCTGATGCATCCGACCTGCAGCCGTAGCCACTGTCTGTAAAAAGGAAGTCTTGCCGGTCCCGGCATCTCCGCTGATCAGAATAGGGCCGGGGACGGGATCATGCAGATTCAGGAGTACAGGCAGCCCGTCGGAAGCAACGCCAAGGAAGAGGGCTTCTGCCGGCATCGGACCGAATTCACCGAGCACTTCGCTCAACGAAGATTGATCGGGTACGGGTACGGCTTGCGGTTCTGAGTGCCGCGCCGCTTCGATCTCGGGTCTTAACTCCGCCATTGCTTCCAGCATGAGTGAGTAGCGATTGATTTCTGTCATGGGTCACCTGTATAAAGTATAGAACACATGTTCTATATCACCCACATAATACAACGTTCCAGGAACCTTGTCAAGTAGTCGGACTCCAATGATTGTGAACCGCTTCATTTATTCTTGACTCTGGTAACGAATCCTGCTACACTAGCGCCCGTGCTCCCTATAGTCCTTGATGCTTATCCAAGGGCTCTGCGCGGGGAGCAATTTAATTGCCTGTGTCTTACTTCCACTTTAGGTACGGCTTTGGTATAATCGGCCTGCTTAATTGGGTGTCGCAGGTGTGGGTGTTCTCGTCGTACCCTTGTGGTTTCCCACGTGCCGACGTAGCTCAATCGGCAGAGCACCCGCCTTGTAAGCGGGCGGTTACGAGTTCGATTCTCGTCGTCGGCTTTGCAAGTGCAGGATAATTGACCACAGTCCACTGTTGTCAATTCTAAACAACTTAATCCCGGGCGGTTACCCAAGTGGCCAACGGGGACTGACTGTAAATCAGTTGTCAGAAGACTTCGGAGGTTCGAATCCTTCACCGCCCACTCGTGCCGGAGCAGACGGCACCACCGAGAGAATCTCGGCAGCACGTAGAGTGCCCACATAGCTCAGTCGGTAGAGCACACCCTTGGTAAGGGTGAGGTCACGGGTCCGAATCCCGTTGTGGGCTCAGTTGCTGAACAAGTCTATGTCCACGAAAAAGGAGAAAGAGACATGGGTAAGGCAAAATATGATC
>DASUOS010000200.1:0-3429 GCA_036276515.1 Anaerolineales bacterium
AGGCTCATCATGTCGCTCCTCCGACTGGCGTTTCCGCCTATCGGAAAGTAACATTTTTCCTGATGCAACGATACTTCTCAAAGTAACATTTTCCGTGATGCAATTCGCCCCGGAATGTTCCAAGGCCCATGCGGTATAATCGCTTCGCCATGCCCAGACGTAAAGCTCCTGAAGACATGTCAGTTGAGGAATTGCGCCGTTTGCTGATCGAAAAACGGCGTGGGGCGCGGCGCGAGAGGCTCGAGCACTTTAAAAGGACAGGCCGTGTGGTGGACGTGGCTCCGGATGCGCTGGCCGAGTCGGTCCCGGTGGTGGATACGCCCGAAGGGGACGGCGACGCGGCCGAGGTCCCGGTCTCGAAGCGCCGGCGGGTCATGGACCGACTGCTTTTGGCTGTGGAAGTGCTGGCGGTGGCAGGACTGGTCGGGATCCTGATCAGCGGGCTCGGTATCCTGCAGGATCTCAATGAAGAGGTGGCCGCGGCCCTGGTCCAGGAGACCCTGACGCCCACTCCGCTGGTCATGGCCGTTGTACTTCCTTCGGGTCACACCCCTCCGGACGCCCAGGGAAATACGCGGCCGAACCTGGAGGAGATCCCCGAGCACCTGCAGCCCATGGTGCAGTCGTTGGCGAACCTGCCCGTCCCCACCGCTGCGCCGGACCAGGCGATCCGCATCCAGATCCCGGCGATCGAGATCGACGCGCCGGTCGTGCAGGGCGACGGCTGGGAGCAGCTCAAAAAAGGCGTGGGACAGAATATCGGTTCCGCCAACCCCGGGCAGAATGGGAACGTGGTCCTCTCGGCGCACAACGACGTGTACGGGGAGCTGTTCCGCTACCTGGATAAGCTGCAGCCCGGCGACCAGGTGGTCATATACACGCAGCAGCGACAATATACGTATGTGGTCGACCGTACGGCCCTTGTGGAGCCGACCGCCGTGGAAGTGATGGCCTCCACGGGCAGCCCAACGGTGACATTGATTTCGTGTTATCCCTATCTTGTAAACGACCAGCGCATTGTGGTGTTTGGACGGTTACAGAATTAATCATGCCATTGCGAACGAAGTGAAGCAGTCTCCTCCTTGATGAGAGGCTTGTCTCCTGCGGGAAGCAATGAATAAAGGAAAGGTAAACCTATGGCTAAGAAAACCAGACGAACAACGATCGTAAGTGTAACTCCCTCCACAACCTCCCGCACAGAGTTCAACCCGGATTACAGCGCCGTCAAGAAGGACCTGGCCCGCATCGGTATGCTGGCAGGCTTCTTCATCGCCGTGTTGATCGTCCTCTCCTTCTTCCTTCGATAAAGGACTGGGAAATAACCTGAAGGACTTGTAAAGGGGAAGCTCTCAGGATAATGATTCACCCATGACTGAAGGTACCTTCGATATATTGATCCTGACCGGGCGTCCGGCCTCGGGCAAGAGTGAGATCATCGATTTTCTCACCCGCCTGCCCGCTGAGGTCCGGCGTGAACAGTTTCACATCGCTTCCTTGGAAGTCCTCGACGATTTTCCGGTCCTGTGGGCATGGTTCGAAGAGGATGACATCCTGAGCAAACTCGGCCTCCCGCGTCTGCACAGCGATGAGCAGGGCTACTTTAAGTTCAGGGAATTCTGGCACGTGCTCATCGAGCGGTTAAGCCTGGACTACTCCAAAAAGATCCGTGACGATGCCTCCTATCATGACCATGCCACTGCCCTGATCGAGTTTTCGCGCGGCAGTGAGCATGGAGGCTATGCGGAGGCTTTCCAGCACCTTTCCGATGAGATCCTGAAGCGGGCGGTGATCCTGTATGTGCGCGTGCCGTTCGAAGAATCGCTGCGCAAGAACCGGCGGCGGTTCAACCCGGATAAACCGGATAGCATCCTCGAACATGGCCTGACCGATGAAAAGATGGAGCGCCTGTACCGGGACGATGACTGGGAGACCGTTGCACCGGAAGAGAACGGCTATCTGAGCCTTCGCGGTCATAAAGTTCCCTATGCAGTATTCCCCAATGAAGACGATGTCACCACCGGCAAACCAGACCAACTGGCAGACCGCCTGGAATCTGTGTTAGGCCAGCTGTGGGAACTATACCGCTAAAAAAACATCTACAAGGGGAGGAAGTGTTCGAAGTGAGGAAACCTGGTGTTACATGCCGGGGAAAACTGTGTTCTCCCACCCGTTGTCTTCGTGCTCAACCAAAGAAATTCCAAGAGTACTGTACAAACTTACACCCCTATATTGACAGAGGCCTGCTTCGGATGTATATTGAGTGTGTATAATATGTACACACTCGGAGGCTGTATGGAATTATATAGAACCCAAATCCTTCTAGCCAAGAAACAACATGAAACCCTTTCCCGGATCGCTGAAGAAGAAAATCGAAGCCTGTCGGAAATTGTGCGTGAAATGATCGATCGTGAACTGCTGTACCGCCAGCGGCGCCAGATGGTACTGGCCGCTCGTGAGCTGCGGGAGGATTACAATACAGATCCGGCATTCAGTGAATTTTCGGCACTGGATTCGGAAGATTTCCTGTTTGAGGATGACAATGCACAGGGGTGAAATCTGGCTGGTAAACCTGGACCCAACGATTGGCTCAGAAATTCGCAAAACCCGCCCGGCAGTCATTGTGAGCAGCGACCTCATCGGCATCCTGCCTGTGAGAGTTATTGTGCCATTGACGGAATGGAAGGATCGATTTGCCACGGCGCCCTGGATGGTCCGTGTCGATTGTGATGAGCAAAATGGATTAAGGAAAACCTCCGCAGCGGATGGTTTGCAGATTCGCTCCGTATCTGAGCAGCGCCTGGTAAAAAGACTGGGAAACGTAAGCAATATCCAGATCGAACAAATTGTGAAGGCTGTTTTCAATGTCCTCCAGCGATGATGAGACCGGTGCATCCATCGTTTTCTTGGAAAAACTGACCTACGGTGGAGACGCTTTGGGCCGTCTTGAAGACGGCCGGGCAATTTTTGTTCCTTTTGGGCTGCCAGGTGAGCGCGTCCGAGTCCGCTTAAAACAGGAGAAACGCGGCTTTGCACGCGGGGAATTGGTGGATGTGCTGGAGGCTTCGCCGCAGCGGATCACGCCGCGCTGCATCCATTTTGGTTTGTGCGGGGGATGTCATTATCAGAATTTGCAGTATGAAGAACAGCTAAAAGCAAAGGCCGATATCCTGCGAGACCAGTTGACGCGCATCGGCCGGATCGAAAATCCCCCGGTCCGTGATACGGTTCCCAGCCCAAGCTCGTGGAACTATCGCAATCATGTCCAGTTCCATCTCACAGAAGAAGGCAATTTGGGTTATATGACCGCGGGTCATCCCAGCGTATTTGCCATCCGTGAATGCCATCTGCCGGGAGGTTCGATCAACTCGCTCTGGCCTCAATTGGAGTTCGAACCGGGGATGGATCTTGAACGGGTGTCCATACGCTCTG
>DASUOS010000201.1:0-33471 GCA_036276515.1 Anaerolineales bacterium
TATGCCAGCAATTACATACCGAAACGTAAGTTTCGCGGTCCGGTATTCCTTAGCGGCCACGGCCTTTGGGTGGACTGGCGGGAGAACTGGTCCCTCAACCGGGCCATCGAAAAGATCATGATGCGCTTCGAAGGCCAGCACACCGTCTTCGACATCGCCGAGCAGGCCGGCCTGGATTATTGGACTGTGCGTGACTATATCGAGAAATTCAGAGCAAAGGGATTTGTAACGGCCATGCCCATCCCATCGGAGGCTGAAACCATGTAGGGATGGACAGTTGTCCATCCGGGTGGACAGCCGTCCGACCCTACGCGTGGATTTATGAAACCAAAAGTTGTTGCTATTATTCAGGGACGCATGTCGTCCTCGCGTTTACCCGGGAAGATCCTGGCCGATATCGCTGGGCAGCCCATGCTGCAGCGCGTCTTTATCCGCACCTCTCGGGCTGTGACTGTGACCGAAACGATCTTTGCCACAACGACAGACCCCTCCGACGATCCCGTGGCTGAATACTGTGACTTCAGCGGGATTACGTTCACTCGCGGCAGTCTCTACGATGTGCTGGACCGGTATTACCAGGCGGCGAAACAGACGAGTGCAGATGTCGTTGTCCGCGTCACCGCCGATTGTCCGGTCATCGATCCGGAATTGATCGATGATGTGACCCGTACCCTGCTCGATGGTGAGTATGACTTTGCCTGCAACCGCCTCCCGCCTCCCTGGCACCGCACGTACCCCATTGGCATGGATGTGGAAGCCTGTACGTTCCAGGTGCTGGAGAAAGCCTGGAAGGAAGCGAAGGAACCCCAGCACCGCGAGCATGCCATGCCCTATTTTTACGAGGGAGTTGAGCTTTCAGCGCTCAGTCGTCAACTCTCAGCGGGTGTTTCGCCGCGCGGGTTTCGTATCGCGCTATTGAATCACACCACGGATTTCGGCGAGTACCGCTGGACGGTGGATACGCCTCAGGACCTGGAATTCATCCGCCAGGTCTACAGCCGCTTCGATAGCCGTGACGATTTTTCCTGGAAAGAAGTTCTGGATCTCGTTCACAATGAGCCCGATTTGATGAAAATCAATGCCGGTGTGCAGCACAAAACGCTCAAAGACCTCGATGAACGCGCCACAAACAACTGATTACTGACAACAGACAACTGACTACTGACTACTCATGCCCCTGATCACTTTGTTTTCCGCCCCAAAGCCTTTCAGCGATCCGCATATTGCGACTATTCAGCGTAACGCGATCCAGTCATGGACTTTGCTCCCGGACGTGGATGTCATTCTGCTTGGAGAAGAGACTGGTCTGGCTGAGGCGGCACAGCAATTTCGGGTAAAGCATCTCTCCCACGTGGAACGCAATACAAGTGGAACTCCGCTAATCTCATCCATGTTTCGGCTGGCGCGCGAGAACAGTGAAAGTGATTTGCTCTGCATCATCAATGCAGACATGATCCTCATGCCCGATTTTGTAGAGGCTGCCCGTAGGTCACGCTTGCAGCGTGACAAATTTGTGTTATTAAGTCAGCGCTGGGACCTGGACATTACCACTCCCATCGACTTCACCGAAGGCTGGGATAACCGTCTATGGTCCATTGTCCAGAGTCGTGGCTCCCTCCACCGTCCCGCAGGGAGCGACTTCTTCCTCTTCCCGCGATCCTGCTACACCCGCATCCCGGATTTCACCATCGGCCGCGCCGGCTGGGACAACTGGATGATCTACAAGGCCCGCCGGGAGGGCTGGCCTGTGATCGACTGTACACCGTCGGTTATGATCGTGCACCAGAACCATGACTACAGCCATCTGCCCGGTGGAAAGCCGCACTATGAGCATCCCGACACCAACGAGAACATTCGACTGGCAGGCGGACAGGCCAACATCCGCTACACGATACTGGATGCAACGCACCAACTGTACCCCGGTGGTACACTTGTCCGCCCGAAGATGACGTCGGCCCGGTTTGCTCGCAAGCTGGAGCTCTTTCTGCGCTCGGTCCTCTTCTTCCTGCCGGAAAGGATGATTGAGAACATCGCCCGCCCGCGGCGGTGGAAAAAAAGATTCACCAAACTTTTCAAAGGCTGAACGCCTCTCAATTCTTAACCTGTGAACTGAACCTGATACATGGAACCTGGAACCTGATACCTCATGCGTAAAGGCCAAAACCCCGCCAAGTTCGTCAAAGATGTGGTCCGCCCCGAGCGGATCACAGTCGCGCTGTTGAATTACATCCCCTTTCTGAGCGGGTTTTACGCCGAAACTCTCGACGTGCTGAAAGTCTCACTCGAGTCGATGCGCAGGGATGCAGGCTTGCCTTTTGACCTGATGGTCTTCGACAACGGCTCCTGCCCGGAGGTGCGTGACTTCCTGGTAAAGGAAAAGGAAGAGGGGCGGATCCAGTACTTAATCCTTTCCGAAAAGAACGTAGGCAAGGGAGGAGCCTGGAATGTCATGCTTACCGGCGCACCCGGTGAGATCGTTTCCTACACCGACAGCGATGTCCTGTTTTCTCCAAAATGGTTATCGCGTTCCGTGGAAATTCTGGAAACCTTCCCCAATGTCGGCATGGTGACGGCCCGTCCCTTCCGCACGCCGCCGGAGTTCATTGAATCCACTCTCCAATGGGCGCGCGAACATGCAGCCCTGGAAGAAGGACAGTTCATCCCCTGGGAAACGTTCCTGGAGTTCAATCTCTCCCTGGGTCAAACGGAGGAAGAGAATAGAAAAGTGTACGCAGAGACTAGAGATTGGAGAATAGTCTATAAAGGCGTGACGGCCATGGCCGGGGCCTCACACTGGCAGTTCACGGCTTACAAGTCTACGCTCCAGAAGTTCCTGCCGTTCGACATGGACAAACCCATGGGCCAGGTTCGCCAGCTGGACAAGCGCATGAACGATGCCGGCCTGCTGCGGCTGATGGTCTCCGACCCGCTGGCAATGAACCTCTCGAATACGTTGGGATATTTGCGAGGGGAATTGAAGGAACGTGGAAACGTAAAAAGGAAAAAGAGGACAGGCTGGAAGCGGCGTGTGCTTGAAGTTGGGCCGGTCAAGAGAATGCTGCTGGCGCTCTATAACAGAATTTTCAGCTGGTATTATTCATAACTCAATGCGTGCCTAACATGTAAAGGAAAAGGGTCTTTGTGCTCTTCGCACCTTCGCGGTTCAAACGATCTTATGTCTAAAAAAGTATTCATCTCTGCCGACCACGGCATGGCGATCATCTACTTCCTGCAAAGCGACGTTGTCCCAACGCTGCTGGAGGCAGGTGTGCAGGTCGTTGTTCTGACCGATGACGAAACCAGGGATCGTATCGCCCAGCGTTTCACCCGGCCAGGTCTGACTTTTGAAGGTCTCCGTCTCAAGGAAGCCAACACCTATGCCAGCAAAGTGAGCCCGCGCCTGCAGTGGCTGCTCGCCTATCTGCGGCGTGTCGGCGGCTCGTGGCGTATCAACACCGAAGCGATGGACAGCCACATCTGGGAAGTGTGGGTGGAGAATTCGTGGAAGTTTCGCCTGGGAGTCTGGTTCCCCGCTGCCCTGGCTGTTCTTCTTTTACGAACGTTTTCCTTTGCTCGAGACTACCTTGTGAGATATCAAAGCCGCTTCCTCCCTCGCCCCGGCCTGTACGCCGATCTGTTCGCCGCGCACCAGCCCGACCTGGTCATCGCTTCGACGGCCGGCTGGCGGCTGGACCGCTACCTGCTGCGGGAAGCCGCCCTGCACCGAGTGCCGAGCATGGCCGCCATCGTAGGCTGGGATAACCCGTCGAGCTACGCCATCCGCGGCGCACCGATGGACTACGCCACCTGCTGGTCACAGCTCCAGAAGGATGAGCTGGTATATGGCTCGGATTGGGACCCGGGGCGCGTGCACATCGGCGGCATCCCCTCTTATGATGGGTATTTCCGAAAACAGTGGCAAATACCAAAGGATGACTATTTCAAACTGCATAACCTGGACCCGGACCGTAAGCTGATCTCGTATGCCTGCTCGTTCGTCCATTTTGCTCCGAATTATCCCAACGTGGAAGCGCTGGCGAGGCTGGTCTCTTCGAACGCACTGGCCGAGCCTTCGCAATTACTGGTCCGCCTGCATCCGAGCCATTTTCAGGATAAGCCGAAGATCTTTGCCGAGGAGCGCGAACAGATCTTTGCGTTGGAGAAAAAATACCCGAACGTGCATGTCGTCAAGCCCGTTGCCCTGGGCGGCTCGCTTGGCTATTACGGCGGTGAGGACATGGATGAAAAATCGTCCATGATGGCGCATTCGGATGTGCTGGTAACCGTCTATTCCACGATGGTGGTCGAGACCGCCGTCCACGACACACCGATCGTCGCCGCGGTGATCGACGTCCCGGGTGGGTGGAACAAGCCGAAGAAGTTTTCTCTGTCGCTGAAAAAGATAGGGAACTGGCCGACCCACAAACGATTCCGTGACGCCAAAGCAGGACGAGTTGCAAGTAACGAAAGAGAGCTCTGTGATGTGATCAATCTCTACCTGCAAAACGCCTCCCTTGATGCCGCGGAACGCCGGAAATTCATCGAAGACGAGATTACCTACACGGACGGAGCCTCCGGCAGGCGGACAGCAGAATTTATTTTGAAAGTTCTACATAAAAGCTGACATTTGCTGTGTGAGAACCTTGTATGAGCAAGCAGAAAAATATGTTCCTCTTCTACTTTTCCATCTCCCTCGCTATTGCTTCCAGCGCACTCTATCATTTCGTCGCCAAGAGCACACCTTCGAATGTGAATTTCACCGTGTCTCTTCTGGTGACCTACGCAGTTGCCTTTGTCGTGACCCTGCTGGGCTTCTTTTTCTTCCCTGCCGCGAAAGGGATTACAGCTGAGCTTAAACAGCTCAACTGGGCCAGCATTGGGCTGGCGATCGCCATCGTCGGTATCGAATTCGGGTTCCTGCTGACCTACCGCTCGGGCTGGAACCTGGGGATCGCCGCGGTGCTGGTCAATGTCGTGGCATCGCTGATCCTGGTCCCGGCAGCGATCTTCCTTTTCAAGGAGAAGATCTCGCTGATCAATATCCTGGGAATCCTGGTTTGTCTGGCGGGACTGGTCATGTTAAACTGGAAACGATAACCGGAG
Source organism: Anaerolineales bacterium (assembly GCA_036276515.1). GTDB lineage: Bacteria > Chloroflexota > Anaerolineae > Anaerolineales > Villigracilaceae > Defluviilinea. Next base: position 5,104 of record DASUOS010000201.1, read on the forward strand.
ACCAGACACGATGCTTTCCCGCCTTAAGTCCGCTGCCCGTATCCTGCTCAAGGGCGAAACCAGACGAAAAAAACGCAACTCCATTCCTGCCCTCACAGATGAGGATGTGGCGGAGATCAAACAATTCTTCCCGCGCCAGAAATACTTTATCTTCGGCCATGCTCGTTCGGGGACCACGCTCCTGATGCGGCTCGTTCGCCTGCACCCAGACGTACACTGCAATTACCAGGCGCATTTCTTCACGCGTCCGCCGCTGCTCAAGTCTCTGGTTAACACCCCCGAAGCGGAGGAGTGGCTGACCCGCCGGTCCAACCGCTGGAATCAGGGACGTGACCTCTCGCCGCTCGTCCTGCGTGCCGCGGCTGACTTTATCATGGAGCGCGATGCGGTTCGCGAAGGGAAACGTATCGTCGGGGATAAAAGCCCCTCGTCCACGATCCACGGCCAGGCCGTGCGCGACGCGTACGCCGTCTATCCCGATGCGAAGCTCGTTTACATCGTCCGCGATGGACGCGATGTCCTGGTCTCAGAGCGCTTTCGCAACTTCGTGGAAGAGTCAAAGTTCCTGAGCGCGGAGGATAAGCGGATCATCGAAGATCTGCGTACGGACCAAACTCCGTTTACGAATGGAACGCGTTCCCTGTTCACTGAGACCTTCATCCGCCGCGTGGCCCGGGGCTGGGTAAAGAATTTAAAGGAGACGGAAGAAGAAGCACGCCGATTGTATGGTGAAAACTATTTCGGAATGCGCTACGAAGACCTGCTGGCGCATCCCTTTGATGAAATGCAAAAGCTCTGGAACTTTTTGGGAGTAAGCGTGGATCCAGCCCTGGAGCAGGCGATTTTGCAGGAGATGTCATCCAACCCCGACGAGGAATGGCAGGCGAAGCGCAACGAAGGGATTGCCTCCTTCCTGCCCAAGGGACAGGCCGGAAACTGGCAGCGACTTTTCATCGCCGGCGATAAATCTCTGTTCAAGGAGATTGCAGGAGATATGCTGGTTCGGTGGAGGTATGAGGATGGGGATCAATGGTAAGAAGCATCTGGTTCTGGTGGCAGATGGATAATACGCTCCATCGGCAAATCACAGTCCAATACTGTTCTACTCACAGCCGCCGATGAAAATACTGATTGCCGGTCTCGGTTCCATTGGACGAAGACACTTCCGCAATTTGATCGCCCTGGGCGAGAAGGATCTTATTTTGCTGCGCTCGCGTAAAGCGACGCTGCCCGATGACGAACTCGCAGGGTATCCTGTCGAGACGGATCTTCAGGATGCACTTACAAAACATAACCCGGATGCCGTGGTCGTGGCCAATCCGACATCCCTGCATCTGGATGTGGCGATCGCTGCCGCGCAAGCGGGCTGCCACATCCTGCTCGAGAAGCCGGTCTCGCATTCGCTGGACCGCCTTGATGTGCTGGAAGAGGCCGCGCAAAAAAGCGGGAGCAGGATTTTGGTTGGGTTCCAGTTCCGTTATCATCCTACCCTCAACAAGGCGCGCGAGCTGATCCAGTCGAACGCGCTCGGCAGGGTATTGACGGTCCATGCGCACTGGGGCGAATACCTGCCGCAGTGGCATCCCTGGGAAGACTACCGCCAGAGCTACGCGGCGCGGGCCGATCTTGGGGGCGGCGCGATCGTTACGCTCACGCACCCGCTCGATTATTTGCGTTACCTGATGGGGGACGTCGAATCGTTATGGTCGTTCAATGGACATATTTCCCCGCTCGATGTGGATGTGGAAGATGTGGCTGAAATTGGGTTGAAGTTTGCGAATGGAGCAACCGGAGGGGTGCACGTTAATTATTTCCAGCGGCCGCCTGTCCATCGCCTGGAGATCGCCGGCACGAATGGGACGTTACGCTGGGACAACGCGGATGGGGCGCTTCACCTGTACCAGATGCCTGCCCCCTTCGGCTCCTACTCAGACCAGCCGCCGGCTCCCGTTGTGGAAACATTCGCTCCCCCCGACAGCTTTGAGCGGAACCAGCTCTTCGTCGCGCAGACGCGCCATTTTCTGGATGTTGTGCGCGGGGAGTCGCAGCCGGTCTGCACGCTTGAGGACGGAGTGATGGCCCTGCGCCTCGCCCTGGCGGCTTATGAGTCCCAGGAGACTGGCTGTGTTGTTAAGCTGTCTTGACTGCCTCCATCATGACTCGCACAGAAGCTCGTTGATCCTCTGGTAATCGTATCCAAATTCCGGTGGGTAGTCTGGATCCTCTTCCAGGAACATACATAGCGGCACACGCATTTTTACATTGCCCTTGATTTGTTCGTTATATAATGCGCGGGCGTCCTCGATCCGGCCTACGTTGACCAGCGCCTCGAAGAAGGGGATGATCTCGGCCTTGTCATCTGTCTCAAGCCCCTGCTCCACGGACTCATCATAAAGCCTGGCGATCTCCTCCCAGTCACCGGTCTGACGGGCGAGGGAGGCTCTCTGGTACATGTAGCACCAGCCGCGCTCAGGCTCTGCGCCAAAGATGGAAGCAGGCGGGATGGGAGAATGACCTGTCGGAAGGATGCGGTTTACGCGGGAGTATTCACCGATCTGGCGTAGTATCAATGTTTCGGTTTCCGAATAGACGGGGAGCGTTCCATCGATCACATGCAGGCACGAGGACATGGGTGACATGCTGAGCAGCAGCAGGTTATTGAAATCGCGGTGCAGGCGGATGTCACGTACCCGGTTGTTGCGCACTTCCTTTTTCAGAATATCGTAAGCCGTATCGGAATTGAGGACTTCGGCCTGGATGGCAGGGGTTTTGGCCGGCTCAGGATTGTAGATCAGGTTCAGCGGTCCCCATATTTCGTAATCCTGTTCAGGGTTGAATTCTTCGGCGCTGTAGGTCATCACCAGTGTGTCATCCTGGATGTCGGGCGCGCGCCAGGTCATCTGCCACCACATCTGGCGCTGGAATTCCCAGTAACGCGCCCAGGTATCGGCATTCAGGATCTGGGCCGTCACCGAGATGCCGATCAGGGCAACCAGGGCCAGCCTGCGGAAGCCCGGCTGGATCATAAGCAGGATCCCTCCTACGAACAGCACAACCCCTGGAATGGGGTGCAGCCCATAACTCTTGTAGGCATCATACAGCTCGACATGCCTGCCGGAAAAGATGACCGGGGTCACCGCGAAGATAATCATTAAAGGCCCGATCCACAAAAAACCGCGCAGCCTTGCAGATTCTGTATTTTCCTCCATGGTCTGCCTGTTTTTGGAAAAGGACAGGTACAGCCATGCCAGCCCGGCCACAATCCCGGCGATCAGAATGGAAACTGCCAGGTTCGAATACGGTGCAGAGGCGATCAGCTGGTACGGCATGGCGAACCAGGCAAAGATCGTAGTGTCCAGAAAATCCTTGATCGTTTCCATCACCAGGCGGATGGTCATGGCGCGAAAGTTGCCGAGATAATCGGCCGCGAGCTGAGATGCATCGGTCGCGTTGCGTGTGCTCTCGAAGATGAAAATACGCCAGTACAGGAACCCGGCCGTCACCAGGAGGTGCGGCCAGACCCGCTTGAGTACTTCCGTCAGAAGGGTGCTCCATTTTCGGATTCCATTCTGGAACAAGACGTACCCCAGCAGCAGAATGCGCGTCCCCTCGAAACCGATCATATACTCGTAAATGAACAGATAATTGGCGGTCAGCAAAATGGATACAAGGCTGTACAAGGCCTTCCATCCCAGACGGTTCTCTCTGACAGCCTGCAGCATGGCGGCGATCGAGAGCAGTGCAGTGCCAAAGCCATAAAGATGGTTCTGTTTGGTGTTGGCATTGGGGATGGAGAGAAAGCCCGGGTAGACCAGGAACAGCACGGTCAGAAGGGTCGCCATGGTTTTCTGCTCCGGCCAGACCAGGCGCACGATCCAGTAAAACGCCATCCCGCCGATGAAGCGCCAGAGCAGTGCATAGAGATGCCAGTTGACGATCGTATTGCCCAGCAGCCGGTACAGAAAAGAATAAACAACCCCCATGAAAGGCCGATCCGTCGAAAATAAAGGAATGATGCTTTCCGGGCCCCGCGCCTGGCCGGACCACAAAAGATACCAGTCGTCGTGATAGTAGCCGAGGCGGGGGATGCTGAACCCGTAGGTAATTAACGTTGTCAGGAGAATCAACAGAGTGGCAACGAACGTCTCATTGTGGAACAATTTCTGGATCGTTTGCTTCATCCGTGTTCTCCGCCGGGAAATTGTAACATGAGACAGTATATGGGCATTTCCTGCCTGTCACTGTTAAAAGGCATGCGGATTCGCTGGGTTATAATGAATTGGCTTTACCCGGCATTCGAGCCTCCCCTATGAAGACCCGATCGACAGCCGCTCCCCGGCAAACCCTGGCGGAAATCCTTTTGCCCGTATTGATCGCCCTGATCTTCCTGGCGTTTACCTTTTCCTATTACCCTTTTCGCGAAAAACTGCAATTCGACACCGACGAAGGCCTGAACCTGATGCGGTCCATGCTGGTGGAAATGGGTCACCCGCTCTACAGCGAAACATCCAGTGACCAGCCGCCCTTGTTCAACCAGATATTGGCGCTTGTTTTCCGCCTGGTGGGATTCAATGTCAACGCGGCACGGATACTGGTCCTGCTGTTCTCGACGCTGCTGGTCTGGGCAGGGGCTCAGTTTTTACAGCTCACCTGGGGAAAAGGGTCAGCGATGGCCTTTTTACCGCTTGCGATCATGGTCCCGCGCTACCTGGACCTGAGTGTGGCGGTGATGATCGGGGTGCCTTCGATCGCGCTGGCTCTTGTTTCGGTGTTGTTCGCAGTCTTCTGGCACCTGAGCAGGAGGGAAATCTGGCTGGTTCTCTCCGGGTGCACGCTGGCCCTGTCGGTGCTGGTCAAGCTGTTTACCGGCTTTCTGGCCCCCATTCTTCTAGCCGGTATCACGTTCGCGGCGTATACGGAGGCACGAGAGGAGAAATTCTCATGGACGACGCTACGACCGGCAGCGATCTGGAGCCTTTCCTTCGCCGCACTGGGTCTGGTGCTCGGCCTGCTCCTGGTTGGACCGGGTAATTTACCCTCGATTCTTCTTCCGCACCTCAACGCGCCTTCCCAGGAATATTTCCAGACTCAGGGGTTTGGGATGAATGCTCACCTCCGGGAGGCAGTTCCGCTGCTGGTTTTGAGCATGCTTGGCGTGATCCTGGCCCTCTACCGTAGGAACTGGCTGGCGTTGTATCCACTGGCCTGGGCGGGACTGGCTTATCTGCTGTTCACAATTTATTCACCGGTTTTTTATCACCACCAGTTATTGATTACGATCCCTGCTGCGATCCTGGCTGCGGGTGCCGTGGGGGAGGGGATTCTGACGCTCCTGGGCGCGAGAGGAGAAGGCGACTTTCTCCGCCTTGAATCCCTGCTCGCAGTGGCAGCCGTAATCGGCTTCGGTTGGACCGCAGTCCAGTATGCGCCGGTCCTCGACCGGGAGCTGATGAACAGCCCTCGTTTGACCGACTTCACCCTGCGGGCTACATCAGGGAAACTAAAAGTGCTCCGCACTATGGACAACTACATCGAGCAAACGAACTGGATCATGACCGATATGCCGATGTACGCCTTCCGAGTCGGACGGCCTGTGCCTCCGGACCTGGCAACTTTTTCCCAGAAGCGGCTATCCACGGGTAGTCTGACTGAGGAGGATATCCTGGCTGCGATGCGGGAATACCAGCCCGAGCAGGTGCTCATTGCCCGGTTCCAGATCCCGGCGCTAGAAGAATACATCCAGGAACGCTACACACTTATTTTATCGGTGGAGTTTTTTCGCTTATTTTTACGCAATGATCTGCAGCCAGTTAATCCATAATACAGACAGGGTATTATAAATTCAAAATTCATTCACTGAATTTTAGGATATAATTGCGCCTTGTCTGAAAAAATCAGGCCTTGGAAGCATCCGGGGTCGTAAATCACGGAGAAATCATGTCGAAAGCAAAACTTATCACCCCGTACGGGGGAAAACTGGTCAATCTTGTCGTGGATGGAGAAGAGCGCGAAGAGCTGCTGGCTCGTACTTCGAAGCTGTCGTCTATCAAGATCACGATGCGCAATCTTTGTGACCTGGAACTGCTTGCCACAGGCGGGTTTTCACCGCTGAGCACCTTCATGGGCAAAGCAGATTACGAGCGCGTCCTGCGTGAGATGCGCCTGGCAGACGGAACGCTCTGGCCGCTGCCCATCACCCTGACCGCCGATCCGAAGGAACTGCCGACCGTCGGCGACGATGTCGTCCTGCGCAATGCCAACAACGATGTGATTGCCATCATGACCCTTGATGAGGTCTATCATTGGGATGCAGAGACCGAAGCTGCCCTGGCCTATGGTTCCACCGATTCCAGACATCCCATGGTTTCAGAAATGGAACGCTGGAATAAGGTCTGCATCGCAGGCCCGCTGAAGGTGATCAATCTTCCCAAGTATTATGACTTCGTCAATCTTCGCCACACCCCTGCTCAGGTACGCGCCTGCCTTGAAGATATGGGCAACGATAACGTCGTCGCCTTCCAGACCCGCAATCCCTTACATCGTATTCATGAGGAACTGACGAAGCGCGCGGCCGAAAAGGTCAAGGGCTCTCTGCTGGTTCATCCCACCGTCGGTATGACGAAGCCCGGTGATGTGGACCACTACACCCGCGTCCGCACCTACAAAGCGCTGGTGGACAACCACTATGACAAGAAAACCACCATGCTCAGCCTCCTACCGCTTGCGATGCGCATGGCCGGACCCAAGGAAGCGCTCCTGCATGCGATTATCCGCCGCAACCACGGCGCCAACCACTTTGTCGTCGGGCGTGATCACGCCGGCCCTGGCAACGATTCCACAGGCAAGCCATTCTACGGCCCGTATGACGCGCAGGAGCTGATGACCAAGTACGAAGTGGAACTGGGCGTCAAGATGGTCCCGTTCGAGATGCTTGTCTACCTGCCGGACGAGGACCGTTATGTCGAGGAGAAGGATGTGCCAAAGGGCGCCCGCACGCTCAATATTTCAGGCACGCAGGTCCGCGATGACTATCTTGCCAAGGGCAGGCTGCTCCCCGAATGGTTCACACGCCCGGAGACGGCTGAGATCCTGCGCGAGATGTACCCGGCGCGCCACAAGCAGGGCTTTTGCATCTGGTTCACCGGACTGAGCGGCTCAGGCAAGAGCGCCACTACCCAGGTGCTGACCTCCCTGCTGCTCGAGCGCGGCCGTGAGATCGCCATCCTCGACGGCGACGTGGTTCGCACGCACCTCTCGAAGGGCCTGGGATTCAGCAAGGAAGACCGTGACACCAACATCCTGCGCATCGGATTTGTGGCAGGCGAGATCGTTCATGCCAGTGGGGCGGTCATCTGCGCTGCGATCAGCCCCTACCGCGCCACACGGGCCGAGGCGCGCAAGATGGTAGGCGAGAACTTCATCGAGATCTTTATGGATACTCCCGTAGAGGTTTGTGAAGAACGCGACGTAAAGGGATTGTATGCCAAGGCTCGCCAGGCGATGGTGGAAGGCAAGCCAATGGGCTTTACCGGTGTGGATGATCCCTACGAGCCGCCGATCAATCCCGAGATCACGCTCAAGGGTTATGGCGCCACCCCTGAAGAGAACGCCCACATCATTATCAAGTTTCTCGAAAACCAGGGGTTCCTGCAGACAAACTAGCCCGCAACGCACACGCAGTACGTATCCAAGGATGCGTACTGCGTTCCTTTTTTATGAACATTCGTGTTACTTCCCGCCTGGCTGTTTTCATTGCCCTCCTGCTGATCGCGGCGACCGGCGTTCTGCTGGTGCTGATGGCGACCCCAGAAGGCGCCGGCCTGTCAGATGATTCGATTGCCTATATTGCAGGGGCGCGCAGCATGGTGGTGGGCAATGGCTACCGGGAAGCCTGGCTGGCGTCCAACCAGCCGGTTACCCATTTTCCCCCTGCCTTTTCCTCGGTTCTTGCCTTCTTTGGGTTTTTAGGAATCGATCCGCTGAACGCGGCGCGCTGGGTCAATGCTCTGCTGTTCGGGATGAACGCCGCGCTGCTGGGCATCCTTGCCTGGCGAATGACGCCTTCGCTCACGGCCGGACTGGTGCTGGCGGGATTGTTCATCCTGAGCGCCGACCAGCTCCAGGTCCATACGATGGCGATGAGCGAGCCTCTGTTCATCTTTCTCTCACTGCTTTCCATCTGGATGTTCGATCTCTATTTCGAGCGCGGTCAGCACTGGTGGCTGGGCGCCTGCGCGACCCTTGTGGGAATGGCGTATCTCACACGCTATTCCGGCCTCGCCCTGGTTGCCACTTTTGTTGTTGCATTACTTATTTTGCATAAGGGCTGGAAGAAAAAACTCGTGACCAGTGTCCTGTTCATTGCAGGCACTCTGCCGTGGATCCTGGGCTGGGCCGCTCGCAACAGGCTGACGGCCGAGAATGCAACGAACCGTACATTTGCCTGGCATCCCATTACAGATGAAAATATTCGCATTGGACTGCGCACCGTTTCCGAAGCGCTGATCCCGGTGGAAGCCTGGCGCAGAGAGATCTTCAAGCAGCCGTTCGTCATTGAAGCTGCGGTCATCCTCATCCTGGGCGCGGTGCTGGTCTGGCTGGCCGTCAAAGCATGGCAGTATGTAACGAATCCTCTCCCCCCTGCCCCCTCCGCCGGCCAGGCAGCTCCACAAGGAAAAAACGGGATGCTGGTTCGGGAGGTCATCTCCTTCACCGTCGCCCTGTTTTTCTTTGCCTACTTCGCCTCCACCATTTCTTCCATGCTGATGTTCGATGCGGCCACGAAGTTCCGGCTGCGTATTCTGGCTCCGATGTTTGTCTGCCTGTTGATCCTGCTGGTTTATTTCGGGGTCTGGCTGCGGAATAAGAATCGCCCCCTGGTCGTCCTCCTGACGTTTGTCTTCCTTGCATTTTCCACCTACCGGCAGGCCAACACGATCAATTTCTGGTCGAGGGGCGGCATGGGGTATGCCTCTTTCCAGTGGTACGATTCAAAGGCGATGGCCTACTTGCGGGAGCTGCCCGAGGATATCCACATCTACACGGATGAGCCTGCTGCGGTCTATCTGTATACCGGGCGCGGAAATTATGTCCTGCCAGATCGGTATGACTCGGCCACCACGCTGGCGCGCCAGGGCTTCGAAGAGAACCTGGCGATCATGCGACAGGAGATCCTCGATGGCCGGGCCGTGCTGGTGATCTTCAAGGGCGGCGAAGTCAATACTGAAGAGGCAGCCCTGTTCGGCGAAGGCTTATACCTGGCCCACAAATCGGCGGGCGATGAGATCTATACTGCACATCCATAAAGGCACATGATGAAAATCCAGGAAAAATTCGATCTGACAGGCCGCGTAGCCGTCATCACAGGCGGGGTTGGGCTGCTCGGCACGGAGTTTTGCCGGACGCTGGCGGAGGCCGGCGCGGCGGTGGTCGTGGTGGACCTCAACGCTTCGGCTTCGCAGGCCGTGGCTGAATCCCTCACGAAGGACGGAGCCAAAGCCCTGGCTGTCCCGACCGATATCACCCGGCCGGACTCGGTCAACGCCCTCGTGGAAAAGACCCTGTCTGCGTTCGGGCGGCTGGATATCCTCGTCAACAGCGCAGCGCTCGACCCGAAGTTCGATCCGGAGGCGATGAGCAAGGGCATCACTCCCGGCGCGTTCGAGGATTATCCGCTCGACCTGTGGAACTCGGCCCTCAACGTCAACCTGACCGGGATGTTCCTGATGACCCAGGCCTGCGTCAAGCCGATGATCGCCCAGGGCAAAAAGGGCAGCATCATCAACATCTGCTCCACCTACGGGCTGAACGGCCCCGACCAGCGCATTTATGTAAAAGACGGACAGCGCGTCGCCTACAAGCCGGTTTACTATACCGTGACCAAGGCAGGGGTCATGGGCTTCACTAAATATCTTGCGGCTTATTACGCCCAGACGGAGATCCGAGTCAATGCCCTGACCCCGGGCGGCGTGTTCAACAACCATGAAGACTATTTTGTCAAAAACTATTCCGCCAAAACCATCCTCGGCCGCATGGCCCGCAAGGATGAGATGAACGGCGCGCTGCTGTTCCTGGCTTCGGATGCGTCTTCGTATATGACCGGAAATAATGTCGTCGTCGATGGGGGGTGGACGAGCTGGTAAACAAGTAAACCGGGAGACACGTAGACAATCAAATATGTTTACGTGTTTACGTGTGTACATGTCTCCGTGTCTAAGCCAACTATGACTGAAATCCTCGCCCTCATCCCTGCCCGCGGCGGCTCGAAGGGAATCCCGCGTAAGAATATTCGCAGTTTTGCGGGGTACCCGCTCATTGCCTGGAGTATTGCCGCGGCCAGGCAGTCGGAGCTGGTGACTCGCCTGATCGTGTCCACGGATGATGAAGAGATCGCTTCGGTGGCGCGGCAGTACGGTGCAGAAACACCCTTCCTCCGTCCCGAAGAGCTGGCCCAGGACAAAACCACCGACCTGCCGGTCTTCGAGCACACGCTCCAGTGGCTGGAGGAGAACGAAGGCTATCGACCCGAGATGATGGTGCAGCTGAGGCCTACTTCCCCGATCCGTCCAAGAGGAATGCTGGATGGTGCCATCCGGATCCTTATCGAACATGCGGATGCAGACTGCGTGCGCGGGGTGGTCCCAGCCGGGCAGAACCCGTTCAAGATGTGGCGCTTTGACGACGAAGACCAACCCATGAAACCTCTGCTGAGCGTGGCAGGAATCGCCGAGCCGTACAATGCGCCGCGCCAGATCCTGCCGCCGGTTTACTGGCAGACCGGACACATCGACGTCATTCGCGTCTCGACAATCAGGAATAAGCAATCACTTACAGGCGATGTGATCTATCCGCTGGTCATCGATCCGCGCTACACCGTAGACATCGATAACCTGTCCGACTGGGCGAAATATGAAGCACTGGTTAGCAGCGGGCTGGAAATCGTCTCGCCAGGCCCGGCTTTCAGCCGCAAACGTTCCATGCCTGAGAAGATCGAGCTGGTCATCTGCGACTTCGACGGGGTGATCACCGACAACCGTGTCTGGGTGGACCAGGACGGGACCGAAATGGTCGCCGCCTACCGGAGTGACAGCGTCCGGGTGAAGGAGCTGCGTGCCATCGGCATCGACGTGATGATCCTGTCCTCCGAGCCGAACCGGGTTGTGGAAGCGCGTGCCCGCAAGATGGGCGTGGAGGCGATCCACGGCATTGCCCTGCACGACAAGGGCCGCGTGATGCGCGAAGTCCTGCAGCAGAAGAACATCCTGGCGGAGAATGTCATCTTCATCGGCAACGACATCAACGACCTGCCGTGCTTCGAAGTGGCGGGCTGGTCGGTCGCCGTCGCCGATGCATTCCCGGATGTGATCCGCGCCGCCGATTATATCCTCAGCAAGCCGGGCGGCCACGGCGCGCTGCGGGAAGTCTGCGATTTGATATTGACTAAAACAAACCCTAACGGTCTTTAAGACCGTTAGGGTTTTACAAGGAGAACAACAATGACTCGTGAAGTAAAAATTGGGAACCATTGGGTGGGCGACGGCCATCCTGCCTATGTGATCGCCGAGATCGGCATCAACCACAACGGGGACCTGGACATTGCGAAACAGATGATCGACGCCGCGGTCCATGCCCGGGCGGATGCAGTCAAATTCCAGAAGCGTACACCCGAGGTGGCTACGCCGCTGGAACAGCAGAACCAGATGCGTGAGACACCCTGGGGCTACATCAGCTATCTGGACTATCGCTATAAGGTGGAATTCAACGAGGACCAGTACTGCGAGATCGACCGCTACTGCCGCGAAAAGGGCATCGCCTGGATGGTCTCGGTCTGGGATGAGCCTTCGGTGGATTTCATGGAAAAGTTCGATACGCCGGCCTACAAAATACCATCTGCCTCACTTACCGATTCAAAATTGATCCGGAGGGCGCGGGCAACCGGCAGGCCGTTGATCCTGTCCTCGGGCATGTCCACAATGGAGCAGATCCGAAAAGGCGTGGACGTTTCGGGAGAGAAAGATCTTGTCCTGCTGCACTGCACCAGCACCTATCCCTGCGAGCCGGAGGAGCTGAACCTGAAGATGGTGGAAACGCTCCGCAATGAATTTCCCAACATCCCCATTGGCTATTCGGGCCACGAAGTTGGACTCATCCCTTCGGCGGTTGCTGTGGCATTCGGGGCCTGCATGGTGGAACGCCACCTGACCCTGGACCGCGCCATGTGGGGCTCGGACCAGGCGGCCTCGGTGGAACCCGGCGGCTTCGAACGCCTGGTGAAATACATACGCGTGACAGAAGCGTCGCTGGGCGATGGTGTCAAGAAGGTCTATCCCAGCGAGCAGAATTCGATGAAGAGACTGAGGCGCGTCACTGGCGAGAATTAATGAACGACAGAGAGCGCAGGCGCAGCGAAATTGCGAATCTAGAGTCTGTGTAGTACCTTATGAATCCGATCAAACAGCTTCGCCGTGCCGTCCGCCCCGCAGGAAAAAGCCTGCAGGCGATGGCGCGTTGGAAGCGGCTGTCCTTCGACGAGACGCCGTCCATCTTTGGCAATTCCAAGCCCAAGAGCGGATCGCACCTGCTGCTGCAGATCCTCAACGGCTTTACCCAGATCATGCCGTATCGGTATGTGGACGCGGATCCGGTGCGCACGATCGAGAAGGACGGTGGACGGCGGACCGTGGAGGATGTGCTGGCGGATTTGAAGGCTGTGCCGCGCGGAGTGATTGGCTGGGGATATGTAGAGGCGACGCCGGAGAATGTTTCGTTTTTGTGCAGGCCGGAGCGTGTCAATTATTTCATCTATCGTGACCCGCGCGACATGCTCGTCTCCCAGGTTTTCTTTGCCACGGATATGCATGAAGAGCATGGCATGCACGAGTATTACCAGTCCCTGCCCGATTTTGGCGAACGTCTCAAGGCGGCCATTACCGGCATCGACCGGGATGGGCTGCGCATGGTCAGCGTGAAACAGAGATACGAAGGCGTTTTTCAGTGGCTGGAACAGAAGCACATCATGTGCTTGCGCTTCGAGGATTTGATCGACAACCGCCAAGATACCTTGGCGGCCATGCTCGACGAAGTGGAACGGACCGGCTACAGGATCCCGGCGCCGCGTGAAAAAGCGCTCTCTATCCTGGTGGAGGCGATCCAGCCGCGTAAGAGCCATACCTTCCGCTCGGGGAAGACAGGCGGCTGGCGTGAGCATTTTACAGAGAACCATAAAACCTTATTCAAGGATGTAGCGGATGACCTGCTGATCCGGCTCGGGTACGAGAAGAATAACGACTGGTAGAGGCGGGAATCGAGCTTACAAAACCCATAATTAAGAACTGTCATTTCCATACCTGAGACGGGTCTCTTCGCCGGGCGGGAATCGTATACTTTTCAGATGGCGACCCTTCAAGACACAGGAGCACAAAGCGTACCCGCCGTCAGACCTGCCATTTCCACGCCGACACGGATGCGGAACTTCTTCAGCGCGCTCCGCTATCTGGGTGGGAAAGCCCTCAGCATCCTGGTCACGATCTTCATCGGGGTCTTCCTGACCATCCTGATCGTGAACTCCCCGAAAGGCATGGATGGCTCGCCAGCCCAGTCGCCGTTTCAGACCCGGCTGGAATGGGAGATCCAGGCAGCGGTGGAGGAGAGCATCAATCAAGGGCTCATCCCCATGGATGCCTATGGAACCCCCGACCAGGAGGCAGTCGATGATCTGGTCGCAAGCCTGCGTGAGGATGCGGGGTTGGATCTCCCAAAATCCCAGCGCTACCTGCTGTGGGCAGTCAAGGCGCTCTCATTCGACTGGGGCGAATTGAATTCGGCCCTCCTCCCTTACGAGAATGCCGGGGGATTGCGCGAGGAGCTGGCTTCCAACATTGTTCTTCAATTCCTGCCCAACACACTGCTGCTGGTGGGGACGGCCTATCTGCTGGTATTCCTGATCGGTATGCCCATCTCCCTGTACCTGGCCCGCCATTACGGAGGCTGGGTGGACCGGGTCATGTCGCTGCTCTCGCCCATCTCCTCCGTGCCGAGTTGGGTCTTCGCCATGCTATTGGTTACGATCTTCGCCGTGCAACTGCGCTGGCTGCCGGTCTCGGGTATGTTCGGACCCTTTCGGCCTACCGAGCCGATCCCGTATCTCCTCGCTCTGGTCAAGCATATGATCCTGCCGGTCTCCGCGCTGGTGCTGAGCCTGCTTTTCCAGCTGGTCTACACCTGGCGGACCTTCCTTGTCATTTACTCCGAGGAGGATTATGTAGACCTGGCCCGCGCAAAAGGCCTGGAGCCGCGCCTGCTTGAAAAACAGTACATCCTCCGGCCGGCCCTTCCCTATATCGTCACCAGTTTTGCGACCAGTTTGATCAGTTTCTGGCAGCTCACGGTCGTGCTGGAAAAGATCTTCCATTGGCCGGGACTCGGCATGCTGTATATTGAAACCCTGCCCAACTACTGGAATGAAAGTGTCTCCTATGGCGACCTGATGGTTGTCGTCCAGATCGTGGTTACCTTCTCCTACCTGCTTGGGATTCTAGTGTTCCTGCTCGATATAGCCTATGTGATCATGGATCCGCGCATCCATCTTGTTCCGAAAAGCAATCTGGCCCAGATGAGTGCGCGGATTAAACCCAAATGGGAACCTGTAAAACGATTCCGGGCCTGGAGGGGGGATAGGATCCTGGCTCGCGCCCAGCCGGTTTTGCCCCGCCCGAAAAAGCGGGTTTCCCTTATCCACCGCTTTCCCCAGAACTTAAAAGAGTGGCTGCACGAGATGCGTGAGCAGACCCGATTGTTTGCTCATCAGCTGCTCCGGTATCCGTCTGCCATCTTTGGACTGGCGGTGATCACCTTTCTGCTGGCAGGCTCCCTGTACGCGATCCTGTTCCTGCCGTACGAGCAGATCGGCGTTGATTTCGAACAGGACTGGTTGAGCGGCCGCAACTTTACCCCCCGGACCGCCGCGCCCGTCTGGACCAATCTCTTTAGCTTTCCGCCGCGCCTCTCCACGCTCAGTCTCGATGAAAATAGTGAAGAGACAAGTATCTCCACCCGCCACCTGGAAAACGGCTGGGTGGAAAAAACGATCACGTTCCAGTTCGATTATTCCTACAGAGAGGCTCCCAGCGATGTCTTTGTATATGTCGACACTGCCTATACAGAGAAATTTCCTTTTGTCTCCTTTGAGTGGACCACCCCCGACGGGAGGACCATCGATCTAAAACCGAGAGCCGTTGCCGGAGATGGGAGCTACGATCTGAAAGAGGGAATACCCACCCAGCGGCTGCTGGCCGAAAACCCCGGCTGGAGGAACTGGTTCGCGACGGACGGCCCATATCCCACACCGCCCTATAAACTTTTATTTGCAGATCCAAACTCTCCCAATGATGTGCCGCTTCGTGGAACATATCGATTCAAAGTAACAGGCTTGCTCTTCGAGGAGGGAGGAGATGTCCAGCCGCATCTCGTCATGCTGGGACAGGTCTATGGAATAGCCGGAACCGATTACTGGCGGCGGGACCTGACTGTGCCGTTGTTCTGGGGTATGCCTTTCGCCCTGCTGATCGGTTTTATGGGCACTCTTTTAACCACACTGGTGGCCATGCTGCTGCCTGCCATCGGAGTCTGGTTCGGCGGCTGGGTAGACGGCTTCGTCCAGCGGCTGACCGAGGTCAACATGGTGCTGCCGGGGCTGGCGATCGCCGTGCTGATCTATGCTTTGTTCTTTGTGAACATCTGGGTCATCCTGGCGATCGTGGTTGTTCTCAACGCAATGGGAGCCCCGATCAAGACATTCCGTTCCGCCTTGTTGCAGGCAAAGGAGGCGCCCTACATCGAGATGGCGCGCGCCTATGGCGCCAGCGACTTCCGCATCATCACTCGCTACCTGGTGCCGCGCATCCTGCCGGTGCTCATCCCGCACCTGGTCATGCAGATTCCCACATTCATTTTCCTGGAGGCCACGCTGGGATTCTTCAACATTCGCTCATACCATCCCTCCTGGGGCAGGATCATCTATGAGGGTCTGGCCGAAGGCGCACTCTATGGCTCCCCGTTCTGGGTGCTCGAGCCGATCTTCCTCCTGCTCCTGACCGGTCTGGCGTTTGCCATGCTGGGCTCGGCCCTCGAGCGCACCCTCAACCCGCGCATCATCGATACCCTGCCGGCCGGCGGGAAAGCAGGCTGACACTGTTTGATGTGTCAGCCTGCAGGACGTACTTCAGCTTGAATACCTCCTTTGCGATGACCTTATGAATACGATTTGGCAATGCTCATCAGCATGAGCTGTCCGCCGTCTTCGCCTTGGCCGTTATTGGCCATCAGCTGGAAATAGCGCAGTGCGGCCGGGTCGTCAAGTGCCTTCTGCATGGCCTGTTCCACGCTTTCGCGGCTTTCCCAGTAGGCGATGTCCGCCCAGGTGCCGTCGCCATTGCGGACCAGGTCGCGGCGCAGGAATCCCTCCTGCTGGCTGAGGAAGTTCTCCTGCAAATCGTCCGACGCGGCGATAAACGTCGGTTCGTCCACGCCCTCGGCGAGCTTGAAGGGCGCGAATTCGATAATCTGGTTTTTCGTGCTGTTCATTGTGACATCCTTTCCTTTGGTTTCCCCGCATTCTACAGCAACGGTGTGACAGCCCTATGTCAACAAGTCTGCCAGGTTCTGGGCGGTTTCGCGCAGGCTTTTGCGGAGATCCCCCGGTGACAGGACCTCCGCCGCCGCACCCCAGCTCAGGATCCAGGGCGTGAGCTCGGAGGTATTGTGGACGCGGTAGGTCATGGTTACACCCTCCTGCCTGGAAGACTCCTCGCTCTGAAATCCATAATGCTGCCGCTCACGCACCCAGCGGACGGAGTCCGGTCTGAAACGGATCCTGACTTCGACTGTCTTTTCCTGCGCCGGTCTGCCTGCCCGCCGCTTCGAGAAAAACTCATTCTTGAGGACCAGCCCTTCCAGCCGCGAGAGCCGGAAGGCGCGGATGTCCTTCCGCAGCCTGCAGTAGCCCTCCAGGTACCAGACGCCATCTGAGTAGAACAACTGGTGCGGCTCCACATTCCGCTCGGTGACCTGCTCCTTTTGATAAGGCAGATAGCGGATATGGATGACCCGCTTTTCCTGGATGGCTTTCTGCAGGGTCAGCAGCTGGGGATCGTCGAGGTCGAACTTCTGGGCGGGTGTGATGAACCCGATGACATCCGTCAGCGCCTCGGCCCGGGCCCGGACAGAGTCCGGCAGCGCGACCGTGATCTTGGCCAGTGCCTGGTCTGCGCCCCGGGCCAGCGAGCCGGCTGCCTGCTGGGTAAGGAGGCGCGACCCGAGGATCAGGGCAACGGCCTCGTTCTCCGTGAACATCAGCGGCGGGATGTAATAGCCTTCCACCAGCTCGAACCCCTCGCCGGGCAGCGCGGCCAGCGGGATGCCCATCTGGTTCAGCGCCGATAGATCCCGGTAGATGGTCCGCTTGCTGATCTCGAACTGCTCCGAAAGGTCCTGGGCTCGGACGCGGCGCTTGCGCTGCAGTGTCAACAGGATGGCAAACAGGCGGTCGATGCGGTTCATGGCTTGTTACCGTATAATAGCGGAATACAAAGTGAAAATCAACCGTCTATGAATCGAATCAACGAATTCTTCACCCAGCGCCTCAAACGCGGGCTGGTCCGCCGTCTCAACAATCGAAAGATCGCATCCGTCGCCCGGGAGGTGGCCCGTCAGGAGCCTCCACCGCAGGGCGCGCCAGTTGTCTTCTTCAAAGCCTCCACAGGAATCGACGACCTCTCCTGGAACAGCGGTTTTCACCTGCTCGCCTCCTGGGCCCTGCGGTGTAGTGGCATCCCGGTTGCCTATTTTGCCTGTCACTCGGGGATGAGCCATTGTGTGCTGGGGACAAACCGTGATAACGTTCGCCAGCCGCCGCCGTGCAGGTCATGTATTTACCAATCGAAGACGCTGTATACGGACGTTCCAACGTTGGAACGTTCAAACGTTCAACGTTCCGGTGTGCAGTGGTTTACGTTCGACCGGGATGGACAGCTTGAAGCGGCGACTAATAATCTCTCCCTACAGGAGCTGATGAACTTTGAGTGGCAGGGTGTCCCTCTCGGTTCTCTCTGCCTCCCTGGTTTGCGCTGGATCCTGCGCATCCACCACCTGAACAACGATGAACCGACACGCTATCTTTTGCGTGAGTACATCCTGTCGGCCTGGAATGTGGCACAGAAATTTTCAGATTTTCTCGACCAGGTCCAGCCGCGGGCGGTGGTGGTCTTCAACGGGCAGTTCTACCCCGAAGCAACGGCGCGCTACGTCGCCCAGAAGCGCGGACTGCGGGTCATCACCCATGAAGTGGGACTGCAGCCCGCTTCCGCTTACTTCACCGACGGCGAAGCGACTGCCTACCCGATCCACATCCCGGACGAGTTCGAACTGGACGAAGAGCAGAATGCAAAACTCGATGCCTATCTCGCCAGACGATTTCAGGGTGACTTTACGATGGCAGGCATCCAGTTCTGGTCCGACATGAAGGGATTGGACGAGTCGTTCCTGCAGAAAGCAGCAGGCTTCAAGCAGATCGTCCCCATTTTTACAAACGTCATCTTCGATACCAGCCAGCCGCATGCCAACACGGTCTTCGAAGACATGTTCGATTGGCTCGACCTGGCTCTGGATGTGATCCGCGAACATCGCGATACGCTATTCGTGATTCGGGCCCACCCTGATGAATTGCGCCTGAGAAAAGCCAGCCGCGAGACGGTAGCAGGCTGGGTCGAGAGCCGCGGCGTAGACCGGGAGCCAAACGTGGTCTTTGTCAGCCCGCGTGAAACGTTGAGCTCCTACGAGCTGATCCAGAGATCAAAATTCATCATGATCTACAACTCGACCATCGGGCTGGAAGCATCCCTGATGGGCGCAGCCGTACTGTGCGCGGGAAAAGCGCGCTTCACACAGTATCCCACGGTGTTCTTCCCGCAGACGGTTGAAGGTGTAAGAAGGAAGATCGAAGAGTTTCTGGAAGCAGAAAAAATCGAAGTCCCGGCAGAGTTCCAGCGCAATGCCCGCCGGTTTTTGTATTATCAACTGTTCAGGACGTCACTGCCATTCGGCGATTTCCTGGAGCCATCTGTCCGCACAACGCAGGCCCGGCTCAAGTCGTTTAATCTGGATGAGCTCCTGCCTGAAAATTCAAAAGCTATGGAAGCGATTCTTGATGGGTTATTGAACGATGGGGATTTCCTGTTGAAGGAATAGCTTTTTCAGCACAAAGGGTTTTGAGTTAAAAGCAAACCGCCGCTGAGAAGCGGCGGTCTTTTGTCTTTACCAGGGCAATGGGTCTACTTCAATTTCCTGAGTCCATAGATCGCGCATCGTCTGGATGGTTTCCGGGCTCAATTGTTTGTCTGCCGCGGCGAAGTTATCCAGCGCCTGTTCGACGGTCTTGGCGCCGGGAATGACCGTCGACACCTCAGGCTGGGCCAGGACGAACTGCAGTGCGGCGTGGGCTAACGACGCTCCTTCGGGCACGAGCGCGGCGAACTTTTCGACCAGGTCGCTACGCCGGGCCAGAACGTCGGGCGACCAGCGGCTGCGGATGTCGTCGAACTTGTGGTCACCGCGGTAGCGCCCCGAAAGCCAGCCGGAATCCAGCGGCACCTTGACGATCAGCCCCATGCCCTGCGCCTGGGCCTTCGGGAAGGCGGGCAGCACTTCCTGGTACAGGGCGTTGAAGAAGACTTCGGCGGCTTTGCTGTTTGTCGTATCGAGCACGGTCTCCAGCTCGACGCGCCAGTCCAGCGAGACGCCACATTCACGGATCTTGCCCTCCGTTTTGAGTTTTTCCAGCTCCCCAAATAAATCTGCAGAGACATTTCCATCCATCAGCTCGCGCGGCGGGTTGTGCAAAAGAAGAATATCCACGTAATCGGTCTGCAGTCTTTGAAAGCTGCCCTCCAGCACCGGGCGGACGTGCTTCGCCTCGAAGTCACGCGTGCCATCTTCTCCATAGTGGCTGAACTTGGTGCAAATAATGACATCCCTGCGTACGGATTTGAGCCCTTCGCCAAGCAGTTCCTCACTTCGGCCGCCGCCGTAGCCGGGGGCGGTGTCGAAGAAATTGCAGCCTGCCTCGAGCGACTTGTGCACGATCTCCAGCGCTTCTCTCTTATCATCGATCCCCCAATCAGGGTTGGCCAATTGCCAGGCGCCAAGCCCCACCTCGGAGACGTGCATGCCGGTATTGCCAAACGGACGAAGTTTCATCGGTGTTCTCCAAAATTGACCCTTGCGAAGAGATCCCTCGGGCTCCACCCTCAGGACAAGCCTTCGCAAGGCTTATGGTTATCATCTTCCCAACAACGTATCGATCTCTTTTATCTGCTCCGGCGTCAGGGGACCGAACTCCATAGCCCTGGCATTTTCCTCCACCTGGGCGACAGTCTTGAAGCCGGGGATGGGGACAGTCTTTTCACTGCGCGCCCAGATCCAGGCTAACGCGCCCTGGACGAGCGTGCGTCCATTGCTGGTCAAAATGTCGCGAATGGTTTCCAATTGGTCGAGCGTGGGAGCAAAGAAATGATCGCGCGACCACTCATCGTTGCGGACATCGTTTTGCGGAAATAATGCGTCCTTCGCATATTTCCCGCTCAGCGCCCCGCGCGCCAGCGGACTGCGGTTGACGCCGGCCAGGTTCAGCTCCTCACACAGCGCGATCATCTCGGGTGCATCGAGCACCACGTTCAGGTCATGCTGGATGGCCACGCAGTGCTTGCCTTCCGCAAACAGGCGGGCGCCTTCGACCGAGTCCGTGCTCCAGCCGTAATAGCGGATCTTCCCATCCTGCACGAGCGACTCGAGCAGGTCCACCATGGCGGGCACTTTTTGGAGCTCGTAATTCCAGACGTGCAATTGATACAGGTCGATCACGTCCGTGTTCAGGCGGCGCAGGCTGGCTTCACATTCCTCGCGGACATACTTGAGATGATCGTCCTCACGGAAGGTAACCCGTTTTGCCACTTCATTGACGTGAAAGCCGAATTTCGTGGCGATCACAGCCTGGTTGCGTTTGCCTTCGAGGGCGCGCGCCAGGATCCGCTCGCTGTGACCCGTCCCGTAGTTGGCAGCGGTGTCGAAGAAGTTGACACCCAGGTCGAGAGCGCGGTGGATGGCGCGGACCGACTCGTTGTCGTCGATATCGCCCCAGCCGCCCTGCCCGTCCAGCCAGAACCAGGGGCCCCCGATCGCCCAGCACCCCAGCCCCAGCGCGCTGACCTGCAGGCCGGAGCGCCCGAGTGTCCTGCGCATTGTATTGGTTGTCGTTGTCATATCTATCTCCTTTAGGATTTCTCGAGTTCATTTTCTGCAACAACCTGTCCGTAGATTTCGATCTTGTACTGCACCAGCTTTAGATGTTCATGAAGCTCGTCGATGTGCTGCTCCACCTGGTCCCGCAGTGCCTTGAGCATTTCCAGGCGTTGGGGCAGGGTCTCGTCGCCGCGCCGCTGGAGCTCGGCGTACCTTTGCATATCGCGGATGGACATGCCCGTGGCGCGCAGCTTGCAGAGGAAATCGATCCAGCCGATATCTTCCACCGTATACCGGCGGCGCGTGTTCTCCTCACGGTCGATGGAATGGATGAGCCCGATCCGCTCGTAGTAGCGCAGGGTGTGGGCGCTCAACCCGGTCGCTTCGGCTGCTTCCTGGATGGTGAGTTTATCTTTTGGGAGTTCCATGGTCTCAAGTGTACATCGTAGAGTGTACTCGAAGTCAAGGCTTCTCGCCGTGATATTCGGGGGATTAGTGATGGCATAACGTTCTTAAAACCAGCAATTGGGAGACAACGGTCGTTCATACTCTCACTTATCAGGATTCTTCGTCAAGAAACGCCCATGTCTAGCATGTGAAATCCCCAACTACACCAACTCGTTGTATTCCCTGAAATGCACGACCGTATGATTGTTGCCACAGCGCTTGAATATCAGGCAACACTCATTACGGTTGATGAATCAATTAGTGGATCCGGTACGGTAGAGGTTGTTTGGTAAAAACTTCGCGGGGGAGATCCTGATTTCACTTGGCCAAGTGCTTGAAATTGTTACAGTCTCCGCCAAAGGGTAGCGAATATACGGGGGATTCTGGGTAGAATACAATCTTCACATGGCCATTACCATTCGCAAACTGCACCCCGATGAATCGGCCTTGTATCGCGCCATCCGATTGCAATGCCTGAAGACGGAACCGGACCACTTTGGCTCGACGTATGAAGAGGAATCGAGTACTCCCCAATTGAAATTCGAATCGTGGATCAAGCAGGATGACCCGGATCACGTCATGTTCGGTGCATTCGACGAGGGACAGCTTATTGGCATTGTCGGTTTTGCGCGCCAGGAGAGGCAGAGAGCGCGTCACCGCGGGGAAGTGGTGCAGATGTATGTGGACGCTTCCCACCGCGGGCAGCGCGTCGGGGAGGGCCTGCTGCGCGGATTGCTGGACCAGGTATTCACGCTGGAAGGTGTCGAGCAGGTCCAGTTGAGCGTGGTGGCCCACAACCGGGCCGCGATCCGGCTTTATGAAAGGATCGGATTCCGGGCGTTTGGGGTCCAGCCGAACTATTTCAAAGTGGGAGTTCACTATTTCGACCAGCAGTTTATGCAGCTATTGAAAGGCGATTTTTTGACTGAAAACCAGTGACATTTGTTCATTACCGCCCGGGGGGAAAACATTAAGATGACGATACATCGTACCCAACCCGTTCATCAGGAGATGAGCGGGTGTCATCTTTCCAAGGAGGAAAATACTTTGAAACGTTTCCTGTCCCTGTCTCTTTTGCTGTCGATCGGGCTGCAGGCCTGTGTTGTTTTACCCGCTCCGGCTACAACTGCCACACCTGCGCCAACGGCTACCCCTTTACCGACATCTACACCGCTGCCCACCGAGACGCCTACACGGGTCCCGACAGCCACCCGGGATAAAACAGCCACAGCCGTGGCTGAGTTAGCTCAGGTCTCTGATTCCATCAGGAAGGAGCTGGATGACCTGCTTGGCGACACTGAGATCCCCTATGAGGATGGTCACCTGGCCTGGAAACAGGGCAAACCGCTCAGGGTCAGCCTGAAGGGACCAAGCTGGGACTACGTGGAGGTCGATCAGGACCTGGTCGAAAAGAATTTCATCCTGAAATCGGATGTGACCTGGGAGGCCTCCGGTATCATTATTTGCGGAGTGATCTTCCGCTCGGAAGACGATATAGAAAAGGGGAAGCAGTATAAATTTTCCTATCTGCGCCTCTCCGGCCTGCCCGCCTGGGCGATCGAAGTGTTCGAGTTTGGACAGTTCAGGAATTCGCCGACCAAGACCCAGTACTCCAATTCCATGAACCAGGGGAACGGGGCGACGAACCAGGTCGTGCTGGTGGCACAGGATGAGCAGTTCATGTTGTTTATCAACCGCGTCCGCCAGGGCCGCTATTATGACAACAGCAAGCAGCGCATGGACGGCGCCTTCGCCTTCCACGGCGCACAGGACTCCGGTGAAGGCACCTGTGACTTCGAAAATTCCTGGGTGTGGGCCCTGGAATAAGTGGGGGAAGCCCACCCTTTAAGGCGGATGTGTCCCAGGACCATCCGTCTTTTGTTTTGTCATGATGTGTTTTCAAAAAATTCGGAGTGTTTATGGTAGAATATTTAGAACATTTTTTCTGTTTCCAACGAGAGGAGAGTGTTATGGGCAAAAAGGTAATGGTCTTCGTAGGAACGCAAAAGGGCGGCTTTATCTTTGACAGCGACGCCAAAAGAGAGCAGTGGCAGGTCAGTGACATTCATTTCAAAAGCTGGAACGTTATGCACATTCAAATGGATCCGCGCGACCAGCGCCTGCACGCCGCCACCAGTCATTTTGTCTACGGCCCCACCACTCACTATTCGGATGACTTTGGGAAAACGTGGACCCAGGCGAAGCAGGTGCCTCTCCTGACGCGCTCCTCGAAGTCCGGGCGCCCGGCCAGCACGGTGGAAGAAGCGTTCCGCTCGGAAGGCGGCGAAAGTGTGAAGGAAATCCCCGAGAAGATGATCAAGGTCTGGAATATCAAGCCGGGACGTGAGAGCGAGCCCGGCGTTCTGTATGCCGGCGCCCAGCCCGCCAGCCTGTTCGTCTCGCGTGATCGCGGCGAGACCTGGACCCTGAACGAAAGCCTGTACGACCATCCCCAGCGCGGCGAGTGGAACCCCGGCGCCGGCGGCCTGACCCTGCATACCATTTTGCTCGACCCTGCCGATCTCAACCGGATGTATATTGCGGTCTCGGCCGCGGGCTGTTACCGTACCGACGACGGCGGCCAGACCTGGGCCCCGTATAACAAAAACGTACGCGCCGACTTCATGCCCAACAAGTTCCCGGAGTTCGGGCAGTGCGTGCACAAGATGGCGATGCATCCTTCCGCCCCGAATTTGCTCTACCAGCAGAATCACTGCGGTGTATATCGCAGTGATAATTTCGGCGAGGATTGGATCGATATCGGCGAAGGGCGCCTGCCCGCCCGGTTTGGTTTTCCGATCGCGGTCCATCCTACGGACCCGAAGACGGTCTACGTGGCGCTTGAGGAGAGCGACGAATACCGCATGAGCGTGGATGGGAAGTTCTCGGTCTGGCGCAGCCGGGATGCCGGCGAATCGTGGGATCGGCTGACGAAGGGCCTGCCCGACAAGGCGCACCTGGTCGTGCTGCGCGAAGCCATGGCCACCGACAGCTTCAAAGATGCCGGTATCTACGTCGGCACCAGCACCGGACAGCTTTTTTATAGCCGCAACTCCGGCGACACATGGGAGCTTATGGCCGACTTCCTGCCGCCCATCCAGTCGGTGGAAGCAGCGGTCGTCGAAGAATAAAACTGTATATTCAATAGTGTTCACCCCGGCTGCACGGCCGGGGTGACTTTTTTTAAGTACTATCTTTTTCGTCCATGGAGGATAATATAGATAGAGAATTCTCATGAAAGATCCATGCATGGATGATCGGATTGCCATTTCCCGTTTGAAGCAGGCTGATTTCAAGGCCCTGGAGATACTGGTACATCGCTACCAGGTGCAGGCTGTACAGGCCGCCTACCTGATCGTCCGTGACCGGGTACTGGCGGAGGATATTGCCCAGAATGCTTTCCTCAAGGCAGCGGAACACATCCACCAGTTCGATGAGGAGCGCCCATACGGGCCGTGGTTCTACAGGATCGTGGTCAACGACGCGGTCAAGCTCGCCAAAAAACAAAAGCGGACCGTGTCCCTTGACGAGCAGCTGGACGAGCGCGTGACCCAGACCGCTGCCTGGCTCCAGGATCCGTCGCTGCCGCCGGAACAACAGATCGAGCAGGCGGAGTTACGCACGGTCATCCTGGATGCAATGCAAACGCTCCTACCGGAACAACGTGCTGTAATCGTCATGCGCTATTTCCTCGATATGAGCGAAGCGGACATGTCGGTCCGGATGGACCGGCCGCTGAGTACCATCAAATGGTGGCTGCGGGAGGCACGCAAACGCCTGCGCAGCCGGATGCGTGCCTCGCAGTTCGAAGATGGCAGCTAGGACCAACCATGGAAAAGAAGCAGCTTAACTCCATTTTGCAGGACGCGGTGGAACATGAACTTCCATCTTCGCAGATCGATCTCCTGCCCGGCCTGAAGGAACGCCTCCTTGCGGGAACAAACCAACAAGGAGAAAAAATGAATCGGATACGTTCACGGCGCATATCGCGCCTCGCACTGGCGGCCCTCGCCGCTGGCGCCTTACTGGCAGTTGCCTCCACCACCTCGCAGGGACGCGCCCTGGCTCAGGAAGTTTTACAATTTTTCAGGCGTGCCGACAGTTACGAGCGCCCGCTGCCTCCCGGCCAGGTGCCTGGCACGCCGGACCCCTCCGCTCCGACCGCCATGCCGCCAGCTCCGCTTGTGAGCATAGAGGAGGCCGAGTCCCTGGCCGGGTTCGATGCCAAGGAATTACCCACCGTGCCGCAGGGGTTTGACTTCACCGGTGCCAGGGCTCAGGAGGGTGGGCTGACCATTGAATACAATGCCAAGGGCGGCGGTGGAGCGCTGATCATCAATGAGTCCGTCAAGGGTTTCATGGAATCGGAATGGGACCAGGCTCCAGCCGAGTTCATTACCGCCGTCAAGGTCGGTGAGCTGAGTGCAGAGATCGTGCAGGGCTCCTACGTGGTGTATGCAGGTGAGACTACAGCCAAATGGAATCCCGATGCTCCCATCCTGCGCCTGCGCTGGATCGAGGATGGCATCTGGTTCGAGATGGCCAGGTTCGGCGGTGTGGAGACCATTGCCTATCTGGACCAGGCTGCTTTGATCGCACTGGCGGAAAGTCTGGTGAACGAGCCGTAGAAAAGTGACAGTCACCTGCCAGGTGACTGTCACTTTTTTTATTCGTTGATCGGCAGGTGCAGGTCGAGCGTAAAGGGCTGGTTGCCGCCCATTTCGGCGAGCGGACCGATGTGCTCCTCCAGCCACTGGTGCCGCCCATGGCGATACCTGCTGGACTCCATCCACTTGACCAGCTTCTGCCACGCGCCAGGGATGTCATCGCCCGGGTTCTTTACCTCCGTACGGGTCACCGCATACAGCCCGCCAGGGAAGTCGATGATGCGGGCCTCGCCATCCGCCTGCAGCGACTCATCCACGGTCAGCCAGACGTCATAGCCGTAGTTCGGAGAGCCGGGAGATGGATCCGGGTTGTTGTACCCGAACAGACGATGCGGTTCCTCCAGCAGGTTGTGTGCCTGCGCCCAGGCTTTCATCTTATCGAACGCGATCCCCTCCGGTCCCTCCCCAAAGCCATTGACACACGCCACCCGCATGGGGGGCAGGTTGACGATCCGAACACTCATGTCACTCATGTTTCCACTCCGTTTTTATTTTGATCCCCCGCCGAAGACGGCGGGGATGTGTTGTCTTCGAAGACTGTCGTATGGTAACACCCAGTACCTGACATCTCCTGTCAGGAATTTCGACTACAATAGATTCATGCGCGCAGATCGATTGCTCTCCCTTTTGATGTTACTCCAGACCCGCGGGCAGATGTCGGCCCGGGAGCTTGCAGATGAGCTAGAGGTGTCTGAGCGGACCATCTATCGGGATATCACGGCCCTTTCCACTTCGGGCGTCCCGGTCTACGCCTCACGCGGACCCGGAGGCGGCGTGCGGCTGGTCGAAGAATACCGCACCACACTGACAGGACTTACACCTGATGAGACACGCGCCCTGTTTACCATGAGTCTCCCGGCACCGCTGGCCCAGCTGGGCATGGGCGAGACGTTCAAGGGCGCCCTGCTCAAGCTGTCTGCATCCCTTCCCGACGCCCGCCGTGCAGATGAAGAACGCACCCGCCAGCGCATCCTGCTCGATTCCTCCTGGTGGTTCCAGTCTGAACAGGAAGTTCCGTGTCTGCAACCCCTTCAACAGGCATTGTTCGAAGACCGGCGGCTGCGCCTGCAGGTCCGCTGGGAGTTTTTCAACACAGAGCTCGAGCAGGAGGCCGAGCCGTACGGGCTGGTTGCCAAGGCGAACATCTGGTACCTGGTGTACGGCCGCAGTGGCGGTACGCATGTCCGGCAAGTCTCCCAGATTGCCAGGGCGGAGATCCTGCCCGAGGGGTTCACGCGCCCGCCCGGGTTCCAGCTTGAGGCGTTCTGGGAAAAATGGTGCCAGGAGTACGAGACCCGGCCTCCGTTCTGTGCGCGTATCCGGGTTGCCCCTGAAGCGCTGCCCCTGCTCGGGGAGTATGTAGGGGAACGGGCGAGGTCCGAGCTTTATAAATCGCCTGTCCCCGACGAGGATGGCTGGGTGAGGCTTGACCTGCCGTTCGAATCCTTTGTCGCCGCCCGCACCCGGCTGTTGGGCCTTGGCCGCGCGGTGGAGGTGCTCGAGCCTGAGGCCCTGCGCAGGAGCCTGATCGACTTTGCCGCACAGATCATGGACTTTTATGGACGTATGTAATTTGTAATTTGCCACCCTGCGCCGTACAATGAACCCGGAGGTGAAGATGTCTCCAAATGACGATAATCCCGAGGAAATGAAAAAAGCCCAAAAGAAATACCTGTGGTTCGGGTACGGCAGTTATACGACCTACGGATTCTCGGACCCGGTCAACACCAACAATATGCGTGCCGCGCCGGACATCCTGGATAAGCTGTTCGAGCTGTTTGGCGTCAAAGAAAAGGAGCCGGAAGAGAAGAAGAATTATTAGGAATAAAACTGCGAAGGCATCTTCAAGCCTTCGCAGTTTCTTTATTTTCGGATCCAGCTGTTGCCCTGCTGTTCATAGCCTCGGGCAGCAGCGTTCTTTTTCAGCCAGAAGATCTGCCGGACGTGGATAGGCGCCTGATCC
>DASUOS010000202.1:0-4675 GCA_036276515.1 Anaerolineales bacterium
CTGGGCACTGCAGGAAGAAGTGGAATCGTCCTGGCATTGGGCAGTCGCGCTTGGCCTGATGGTCGGGTTTGTTTCGGCGATCCCCTGGTTTGTCCCGGTTTTGAGTTATGTGATCGTTGTCGGGCTTGCCGAGATGCTTCAGAAACGGGTCTGGCAGGCTCCCTTATTGGCGATGTTCAGCGTGACCTTTTTTGGCACGATACTCTTGAACATCTTATCGTATGTGGTTCTTCGTGTGGGCGGCGTGATCATGCCGCTCGAGGATGTGCTTGGCCTGGTGGTCCTGCCTGGTGTTCTATTGAATCTGCTGCTTGCCATTCCTGTGTACGCCATTATGCGCGACCTGTCCCGCTGGGTATATCCTGTTCCGGAGGTTGAATGAGTTCGCAAACTGCGAATAATTTGAATGTCCCCCTATGGAGGGTTTTAGTCGTTTACGCGCTAATCGTCGGTGTAGTCGGTTTGATCATATGGCGCCTGGTGTCCTTGCAGGTCCTCGGGACCCAGACGTGGATCGACCAGGCGGTCGACAATTACACAAATGAGATCAGTGAGCCTGCCGCCCGCGGAATTATCTATGACCGGAATGGCTATATCCTGGCGCGTAATGTGGCTTCCTATAATGTCGTTATCACCCCGGCAGGCTTGCCGGATGACGATGCCGATATCCAGCGCATTTACCGCGAGATTGCCGTTCTAACGGGCGTGCCGGCTGGCGGCCCGGTCACGGATGAAACACTCGAAAATGCCAAGCTTTTCTCGCCCTGTGTGCCAGGCCCCAGCATCGCGGACATGGTGGCACTGGGAGAGTCGCTCGCGCCGTATACTCCCGTACGGATCTCGTGCAATGTCAGCGAAGAGCTGGCGCGCGTGATCGGTGAAAAATCGGTGGACTGGCCGGGAGTCTCGGTGGAGATCGAACCGATCCGTGAATATCCTACCGGCTCTTTGACCGCAGCCGTGATCGGCTTTCTGGGACCGATCCCGGCTGCGCTCGAGGACTCCTTCGAAGCCCGCGGTTTCGTCCCCAACCGTGACAAGATCGGGTACGCTGGCGTGGAAACGTCCCTCGATGAGATCCTGCTCGGCGAGAATGGGACGCGCGTGGTCCAGGTCGATGTGGCCGGTCAGGAGCTGCGCAACCTGGAAGCGCCGGACCCCTCCGTTCCGGGCAATAACGTTGTCCTGACGCTCGATACGCGCCTGCAAAAAGCCGCCGAAGCTGCGCTCGTGGATGAGATCAACTACTGGAATACATTCTTCAGCACCACCCGTATTTCGAGCGGCATTGTCATCGCGATGAACCCGAAGACAGGTGAGATCATGGCCATGGTCTCGTACCCCACATTCGAGAACAACCGTATGGCGCGATTCATCCCGGGGTATTACTACGAACAGATCATCCAGGACCCGCGCCGACCCCTGGTCAACAATGCTGTTTCGGCGGAGTTCCCGCCCGGTTCCGTGTTCAAACTGGCCACGGCGACCGGAGCGTTGAACGAAGAGGTGGTCGCTCTGGATACGATCATTGATACACCCGGCAAGCTGGTCCTTTGTGAGCGCTTCCGTCCAACCGATCCATGCGGCCCGCAAAACTCACGCGACTTTGTTGACTGGATCTACGAGCGCAATGGAGTGATCAATGAGGCAGGTTTCGGACAGCTGGATTTCCACCACTGTATTGCGTATTCGAGTAATGTCTGTTTTTACAAGCTGGGCGGTGGTTTCGGAAATGAAATCGAGGAAGGGCTGGGCATCTTCCGGCTCAAGGAATATGCCCGCGCCCTGGGCTACGGCGAACGGTCTGGTATAGCACTGCCCGGTGAAGAGAATGGGCTGATCCCCGACCCGCAGTGGAAGCGGATCAACCAGGCTGAGAACTGGTCTACGGGCGACACCTACATTGCCAGTGTGGGCCAGGGATTGGTAACGGCGACACCGCTGCAGATCCTGATGTCTGGAGCAACGATCGCCAATTATGGCAAGCTCATGCAGCCTCTCATTGTGCGTGAGGTGCAGGATAGCGAAGGGCACGTCCTCGAAATGTGGTTCGATCCATCCGATTTTAGGATATATGAAGTGCGGGAAACCACATCATCGCGCGGGGAAATCGACCGCGTGTGGGTCGATATTTCCGACCCGCGCCGCACCAGCCCGGAACCTCCCCCGGGGAGTTACCAGATCTCACCTTTTACCCCCACCCTGAAGTGGGATATCACCCAGGATCCACGCATTGAGATATTCAACTGCGAGATCGGGTATTGCGACCGGACAGGCCAGTTTAAGGTGGTCAAGCCGTCTACGGTGGAAGCGGTCCGTACCGGAACGCGCCTGGCTGTGACCGACGAAACCGGCACACTGCACAATATCTTTACCAATTTTTATCCCATTCCGATCGCAATAGCAGGCAAGACAGGCACCGCCGAATATTGTGACGATGTTGCCAGCCAGGCACAGCGCTGCAATTTCGGCTCATGGCCTACCCATGCCTGGACGATGGCGTACGCTCCCTACGAAGATCCTGAGATCATCGTCATCGCCTTTGCCTACAACGGTGGTGAGGGCGGTACGGTGGCTGCGCCGATCGTGGCCCGCGTCATTCAGGCTTATTTTGAGATCAAGTCCATCGATCTTGCCTCGTCTGGCATCCGATAAAGGGTGATACCCTTCATGCTATAATCTGACCGTCCATGCGCTGGTGGACAGGTTGTGTACCTGATTAAGACAAGCGATCAAAAAGGCTCAAAGGGTTTATCCGTGGTATTCCAATGAATGGGACGAACTCACTTATCCAGATCAAAGGCCTGCGTGACGGCTTGCTCGTCTCCCTGGACGACGCACCCTGGGAAGAGCAGCGCGCAGCCCTGATCGCCCAGGTGGATTCCCAGCCCTCCTTTTTTCAAGGCGCACGCCTGGCCCTGGATGTGGCAACCCAGGTATTGAAAGTAAATGAGCTTGTAGAGCTGCGCGACCAGCTTTCGGAGCGCGGGATCGCGCTATGGGCAGTGATCAGCGAATCGCCCACAACCGAGAAAACCGCGCAGCTTCTCGGCCTGGCAACCCGTATCTCGAAGCCCAGGCCGGAAGAGTCACGCAAGTTTTCGGTGGAGGACCTGGGCGAGGAGACGGCATTATTTCTCAGTCGAACGCTCCGCTCGGGAACGCGGATCGAATTTGCTGGGCATGTGGTGGTGCTGGGTGATGTCAACCCGGGCGCCGAGATCGTCGCCCAGGGAAATGTCATGGTCTGGGGGCGGCTGCGTGGGATGGTCCACGCCGGATCGAAGGGCAATCGAGCAGCGATGATCTGTGCTTTGGATCTTTCTCCCACACAGCTGCGGATCGCCGATGAGGTGGCCGGTTCCTTGAAACCGCGTGACCTCCCGAGGCCTGAAAGAGCTCGGATCAATGAAGATGGAAAACTCCAGGCAGAATTCTGGTCTCCTGGATAACATGCCAGGTGTGTTCTGCAAGACTCATAGGCAGCACTTATCATAGGAAAACGTTATGCCTGCAAAAGTAATCACCATCACATCCGGAAAAGGCGGTGTGGGCAAGACAACCGCAGTCGCAAACCTGGCCGTCGCCCTCGCTTTAGAGGGCTCGAAGGTAGTTTGTATTGACGGCGACATTGGTCTCCGCAACCTCGATGTGATTCTTGGGCTCGAAAACCGGATCGTATACGACATTGTCGATGTGATCGAAGGCCGCTGCCGCTTGAAGCAGGCAATGATCCGCGATAAGAAGCTTCCTGAGCTGTACCTTATTCCCGCGGCGCAGACCCGCGACAAAAATGCAGTATCCCCCAGCGATATGAACCGCCTGATCAAAGACCTGCGCCCGGATTTTGACTTTGTCCTGATCGACTCGCCGGCCGGGATCGAGCGCGGTTTTCGAAATGCCATCGCCGCCGCGGACCGTGTCGTGGTGATCACCAACCCCGAGGTCTCAGCCGTGCGCGATGCGGACCGCGTCATCGGCATCCTCGAAGCCGAGGAAAAGGGACCTGCCGCCCTGATCATCAACCGGTTGAACCCGGCCATGGTCAAAAACGGCGACATGCTCTCCCCGGAGGATGTGCTCGACCTGCTCGCCATCGAGCTGATCGGCATTGTGCCCGAGGATGAGAATGTCATCATCGGTTCTAATCGCGGCGCGCCCGTAGCCTACGATCCCAAGAGCCGGGCCGGACAGGCATTTCGAAATATCGGCCGGCGGCTACGAGGAGAGACCGTCCCGTTCCTTTCTCTCGATCATCAAAACAGCATTTGGGACCGTATCCAGCGGCTGGCGGGGAGGAAGTGACATGAGTTTCTTTGACCGTCTGTTTGGAAGAAAAAACAGCGCCAACAGCGCCAAGGAGCGCCTGCAGTTCGTCCTCATCCATGACCGCACCGACCTGACCCCGGCCGAGCTGGATTCCCTGAAAGATGACCTGATCGCCACGATCTCACGGCATGTGGACATCGATCCGGATGCAATGCAGATCGGCGTGGAGCACGACGGGCGTTCCCAGCGCCTGGTTGCGGATATACCCATCAAGAGTGCAGCCCGCCGGCGGTCGAGAAAAAGCAAGTAAGCCCCTGTATGCTCAAAGATATATCATGGCGATACTTTGATTTCTGGCTGTTAGGAGCGGTTGTTCTGGCAACGGCTTTCGGAACAACCATGATCC
>DASUOS010000203.1:0-3944 GCA_036276515.1 Anaerolineales bacterium
GTCATCAGGAAGCCCGTCCGTTCCTCCCAATGGCTCACATGGGGGCTGATTGGACTGCTAGCCGTCGCCGCCATATTTGCCTGGGCGGCAGTGCGGCAGAGTAGGCCCAACGACCCTGAACAATATAAGCACGGCCAGCCGGTGGAGTATTATCTATATGTACCGGAGAATTATTCTGCTGACCGAGAGTGGCCGTTATTTGTGGGCATTCATGGGGCAGGTGGCAATGGTTTACACTGCTGGCAATTATGGCAGGCATATGCAGATCGTGAGGGATTTATTCTTTTGTGTCCCAGCATACCGGGATCCCCAGATGGCTTTTACCAGGACGTTGGAGAAAACACAGTCTGGGCTGCGGTTGGAGAAGTGAAAAAAGACTATCGTATCCGGCAAAGGATGTTTTTCAGTGGATTCTCTGCAGGAGCCTATTTTATCCAGGGATTCACGTATCACTATCCACAATACGTGAGTGGACTTTCGATCCTCTCATCGGGACTTTACATCAACCCGAACGCCTTTCCGGAAATTATTCCCA
The DNA here is from genome assembly GCA_036276515.1 of Anaerolineales bacterium. Taxonomy (GTDB): domain Bacteria; phylum Chloroflexota; class Anaerolineae; order Anaerolineales; family Villigracilaceae; genus Defluviilinea. The sequence continues at coordinate 536 of DASUOS010000203.1, forward strand.
TGCTCGTTGTGATCGGTGACCGCGATAATGCATCGGCAGTCGAGACCAGCCAACTATTTGTCCAGGGCCTGCAAAACTACAGGTTCAACGTGCACTACCTGGTTATGCCCGGTGTCGGCCATACGGTTACAAAAGATGGCGTGGACCTCACTATTGACTTATTCAGGCAGACCATCGACCGGTAAAGATGGAACGGATCTTGCTGTCTATTCTGGTGACCTTGATTCTAGTAGGCTGTTCCCCCTCTGCAACAGCACCGCTTGTCGGAGCTACAATTCCTTCAGGCACAGAGGGATCGCAAATCCTCTTCGATGACTTTTCGTATTCGAATCACAACGAAATGACAGCCAACGGCTGGGTCATCCGCAGCGGCTCCGGCTGGCCCGGCGTGTCCGGGGCGACCTTTCGCCCGGAGAACGTTTTGTTTGTCGATTATCCCGACCAGGCGGACAACCGTCTGCTGCGAATGATTTCCTCCACAGATGGCACGGGTGAGAATACATTCCAGACCCAGGTCTGTCACCAGCGCAAGTACCTCGAAGGAACGTATGCTGCTCGCGTGCGCTTCAGTGATGCGCCTGTCTCCGGCGCAGATGGCGATCAGGTGGTCCAAACGTTCTACACTATCACGCCTTATCTTCAGCCTCTCGACCCCGAGTACAGCGAAATGGACTATGAATATCTACCAAACGGCGGCTGGGGCAACGGAGGCGCGACCTTCTATGTTACAACCTGGGAAACGGTACAGATCGAACCCTGGAATGCAGATAACACCAGTAGGTCCAGTCAGGGCAGTCTCGCCGGCTGGCATATCCTGGTCACGCAGGTGATAGGCGGGAACGTCCGCTACTTCATGGATGGAGAATTACTCGCGCAGCACGGCGGAAAATACTACCCGGAGTCCCCCATGTCAATCAATTTCAATTTATGGTTTATCGAGGGTGGCTTAGTCCAGGAGAACGGAGTTCGTGAATATCAGGAAGATGTCGACTGGGTGTTTCATGAGGTGGGGACGATGTTGATGCCCGATGAAGTCACGGCGAGGGTCAACAAATTAAGAAGTGCTTCAGTCGGATTTCAAGATACAGTCTTGTCAGGAATTCAAAAATCACCATGTGATTTTTAAACTAAAAGACCCTAAAGGTTTTTGCGAGAAATGCCCGCCTTGAAACGGAGCTGACAAAACCTTTAGGGTCTCTACTACTTACACCGGCTGTTTCTTCAGCAGCTCCAGGAAGTGCTTACGGAACTTGGATACCTTGGGCGCAACCACTGCCTGGCAATAGGGCTGGTACGGATTACTGGCGAAATACTCCTGGTGGTAGTCCTCAGCCACGTAGAACTTGTCGAGCCGGGTGATTTCTGTGACGATGGGACGGTCGAAAAGCTTCTGGTCGGTGAGCTCTTTGACCACTTCCTCTGCGATCCTCTTCTGCTCATCGTCGTGGTAAAAGATGGCGGAGCGGTACTGCGTGCCGACATCCCCGCCCTGGCGGTTCAGCGTGGTGGGATCGTGGATGGCGAAGAATACATTCAGCAGGTCATGGTAAGAGACGATGGCTGGGTCGAAATGGACCTGCACCACCTCGGCATGTCCCGTTGTGCCATAGCAGACTTCCCGGTACGTGGGGTTGTCCACGTGGCCTCCGGCATAACCGGACTCCACGGAGTCGACACCTTTGATCTCGTCATAAACGGCTTCCAAACACCAGAAGCATCCCCCTGCCAGTGTTGCGATCTGAAGATTGGTGCTCATATGAATACTCCTTCTTTACTTCTCTAAACTGTCTCACATGATATGACAACACGTGATCATCAAATATTATTAACAAAGTATTACAGCTTTAGGCCTGTCATAACTTCAAAGTGTTTGCTACTTCAAAGTCTGCAGTCCGGATGTAGGCATGAGCGTGCAGATGGCGCTCAAGTTCTGCCGGATCAAACAGTTCAACTCCTATTTTCTTTTGCTTTACGTTGTCTTGTGACGCTGCCGAGCCTGCTTGAGAGTCTTTTGCAAGTGTTTCCTCGATAGCTGTCAGATCGTCTGGGCGGCAGCCACAATAATCCAGCATGGATATCGCCGTTCGAGGCGCATCCCGTTTCCAGCTTGAGTAAGGAATCGCCAGCATCGCGATCCCAGCCTGGTGTAATTCCATGTAACGTTCCATATTGTCCAGCCATCCCAGGGACAAGAGACCGGTTGAGGAGAGATGCTGGTTTGGATCGTACCTGGCAATAGACCGTACCAAGAATTGCATCCAGCCGCGTACTTCGTCTTCGTATTGGAGTAATTGCTCTGCTGATAATCTCGTTTCATCCACAAAAGCACTCACATTGGACTTGATCCATGCGTCCGCATCTCGATATAAATATAGATTCTTCGTCCGCGGGTAGAACTCGTGCAACCAGTCAGCCAAATGGATAACCCAGCTGCGTCCTTTAATGACCCAGGCCGTCTGCACGGGTGTTTTACAGAGCAAACGGATGGATGCCTCCAGCAACATCTTAAGCTCAAGCTGCTTATCCGGCTGCATAGAACGTGCAGCCACCAGTTGTGTGAGCGCGTCGGGTTCTGATATATTATTCACGCCCGGTATCTGCGCCAAAATCTTGCTGGCGAGCGTGGACCCGCACCGTCCCATAGAGTGGATGACGATCAACTTGCTGTCGTCCACGGTTAGGGACTGCGCCAGCCGGATCGTCTCTTCAAAAGACAGTGTTATGACACACAGCGCGTTCTCATATTGTGCCTGATAGTAAAAGGGCGCTTGTGAAAGGTCTGTCTCGGGCGCTGTTTCTACAAACACCGCGCGACCGCTTTCAAAGTCAAGAGCGTATAAGGTAATGTGCACGTTTGAGAGAATATCTTCGGCGCTCATGTGTCCGCTCTCGCGCAGGTCAAAATCCTTTACATTGGCAAGTGCGAATGGCGCGGCACGTCTTTTCGCCGTAATTTCAAAACTTGTGGCAATCATTCCTCTGCAACCTTTCTCCCTGCGGATTATAATTCTTATGCATAAACCAGTTAAATCATTATAGAGAGAATTTATCTGAATTCAAGAGGTAATATCCAAACCCGGAACATGGAACGTTGCCTATCTTCCTGGTTGTTAATAGGAAAGTCCCGCAGGTTAGCTGCGGGACTTTTCATTCGTTATTTACACTGCCGGAGCAGCGGGTTCTTCCTGCTTTTCGTCATCCGCCTCTCGTTCGAGGACAATCTCCCCTTCGGCGTTCAGGTTCACCAGCACAGTATCTCCGTTCGGGAATTCGCCGCCCAGAACCCGGTCTGAGAGCGGATCCTCCACTCTCTGCTGGATCACACGGCGCAGCGGGCGGGCGCCAAACTCGGCGTCGTAGCCCTGGTCTGCAAGAGCTGCGAGGGCAGCGGGGGTAGCCGTAAGGATGA
>DASUOS010000204.1:0-4204 GCA_036276515.1 Anaerolineales bacterium
CTGGAAGCGGTCGCCGCCCTCAACCCGGAAATTAGGATATTTGCCGGTGATGATCCCGTCCCCGCCCCGTTCGGGGTAGGTAAGCAGGCCGTTGCCGATGGATCTGCCATCTTCCATTTTTGGTGATGTGCGCACGACAACAAAACCACGGTCGTCGCCTTCCGAGCCAGGGCAGGCCAGATCGCGGTCATCGTTGCTCCAATTCGCTTCACAGTAGCTGGTCAGGAAATCATAGGCAGCGACAGTGTAGCCAGCGACACGTACGTCAACGTAGACACTTGCGTCCCCGTTACCGACTCCAAACAGGGATCCGGAGGAATTGCGCAGCTTCCAATAACCGACATAATTTCCGCCCCGGTTTGGCGCGATCAGGTTGACAGCCAGATCAACGGTCTGGCCGGGAGCAATACTGCTCGGAAAGCCGACGGCGCTTGGCGCATCAAATCGATCACCGCCTGTGAATACCAGGGAATAGGCTGAATTCCAGGTGCAGGTGCCGGTATTGCGAATACGCCAGATCTTGGTGAAGGTGCTTCCGGGTGCCACCGTGGATCCATCGGTGTAGGTGACGTCACTGACAAAGGCTGCCGCATCACAGCGGGTGACAGGCTGCCCGCCCGGTTGTCCCGGCTGGAAAGGCGGTACGGTCGTGTACGTAGGGAGTACCAGCGAGGTACCCGTGGGAATCGAAAGGGTCGGCGAGGCAAAAACGGGCGCCGTCACCGTGGAAACAGCGCCCTGCGTCGACATGGCCTCGAGCGTCTGCGCGGCGGAGGTGTACAGGGCATTCAGAGTCGCAGCCGGCTGTGGCGTCGCAGCGGCAAACGGACTACAGGCGAGAACGGTCGCCAACACCAGGATTGGGACCAGATATTTATTTAAGCGTTTGGTGTTCATCAACTTCTCCATATTCTTGTAAAACCATCCCCTATGACGCTCAAAATGCCCGCATTGTTCCTGAAATGTCTAACAAGTGAGACAAAAATAGACCTCCCGCACCAGGGCAGGAGGTCACTCTATGTTCGATGGATGTGGATTTCCAGGCAGGGCTTATTCCCGAGTGAAAAATCCCCAGATGCCGTTCGAAAATTCGCCGGCTGCGAACTCCACCTTCTCTTCCCCGTCCTGTATGGTGTACACCCGGAACACAAAGCCCTGCCCATAGACCGGATCGTGAACGTGCGCTTCCTGTCCTGGCGAGACCTGCCAGGCCTGCTCCCAGACATGTACGCCCCGGATCTCGAAGGGTTCACCCTCTTTCGATGAACCGGCAAACTGCCAGACCTGTTCCATCCATGCTCCTTATTTTTGATAGCGGATGGGCTCCACTTCCCTTTCCTTCCGCTCGCCGGGTTTTCGGGCCCGTGCATAATAAAACGTTTCCCTGAGCTGGGGTGTAATGAGGCTGGTCTCGCGGTGTCCCAGGCGGGTGCCGTGGAACTGCATCAGCCGGAACCAGAGGATCGATGCAAGGTTCTTCCACAGGACACCCTCATGGGCGGCGTAGTACACATCGCTCGAAATATTGGCTGTGGTCAGGCGCAGGAAATCATAAATACTGAAATGCGATTCGGGATAGATCTTCTTATACGCCATGGCTTCACGGCGATAACGGTTGAACACGCCGCGCGGCGTCTCCTCGTGGAAGTGGATGACCTCGGCTTCCGGGATATAAGCGATGGAATAGCCCTGTTCCTCCATGGCCCAGCGGGCCCAGGCCAGATCCTCCAGCCCGGTCAGTGATTCGTCGTAGGGGTTCTTCTCCCACAGGCTTCTGCGGATGGCGGCGTTGGCATTGTTGCAGAACGGGGTCGCCTGCCGCAGATTACCGGTTTCCGGATACCACTGAAAGAAGATCTGTTTTTCTGAATAGTGTCCTGACTGGGGTGCCCGCTGTTTTCCATAGGATAAGGCTGTCTCTTCATCCAATATTGGATGCAGGAGCGATGCCAGCCAATCCGGGTAGACCGGGTAGACGTGGGCGCTGGCGATCACAATGTATTCGGAATTCGCCTCGCGTATCCCGTAATTAAGTGACCTCCCGAACGTAAACTCCCCCGGCGCTATGCGGACGATATGGGCCCCATACGACTCAGCGATCTCCACCGTGGAGTCGGTCGAGCCCGAATCGACAAGGATGATCTCCACATTCCGGAACGTCTGGTGGCGGATACCCTCCAGCAGGCGCCCAATGTGCTTTTCCTCATTATAGGCACGGATGACAATGGAGCAGTTCATAAGATAAGCCAATCGGGTATATAAATAAACACGTATTGAGGCAGGTGGATGATACGGTTACTTTTGGCCCAGAAGGCCGATTTTTACCAGTTTTCATCCTTTTCAAAGCCCAGTTTCACCAGCAGGTTGCCTGCCACTTCCTTAAATAACCGCTTGTGCTCCGGGGTGAAGTGCTTTGTCCACTCACCGGTCTTCCCCGAGCGGAAGGTGGGGGAGCGCTTCGGATTGATCGATGCTTCCAGGGACTCCAGGATCTGTGGCCGAGGGGCCGTAAGCGGAAGGCGGGCGAGCAGGTGGTCCAGGATGCGGGCCAGCGCCACGGGACGGTCAAGGATCAACTGCTCGAAATGGAGGGACAGCACCTCGGAACGATCGAGCCATCCCAGGTAGGGGGCGAAGCGTGCCGCAATATCGGGGAATTCCACGCTGCCATCGGGACGGCCGAGAATGCTGACGGTCAGGCGCGAGTCGAAGTCCGGCAGGGATGCGTAGAAGTCGTGATGGACATGCCGCGCTTCCATCTCGGTCACATAGAAGACGTGCGAGACGACCACATCCCGCGGGTCACGAAAAATGAAATAGGGGACGAACTTCGAAGAACAGACCCGCTCCACCGCCTCCGGCCGGGCGAACAGGTGGGCTGAGGCAATGTCGCCGGGACCCAGTGAATCGAGCCAGGCCAGAGCCTGCTCGGGGGAACGCTTGCGCCCGCTTTCCCCTCCATACTCGGCATAGAAGGAATGCAGGCGCGTCGAAAACGGAGCAACTTTCGCAAAGCCGAGCAAAATCTGGTCGAGGAGATGGGTTCCGCTTTTGGGGAAGGAAATACCCAGCAGGGCAGGGAGACCGGCAGACGGGGAAGAGAAGCGCAGCCGCTGGGCAAGCTTCTCCGTTTGATAGACAATGCGTCGAAGAGCCTGAGTGGGTGCCATGATAGTGTATTCTACACAAAAAAGGAACCCGCAGGGAATACAATACTGCCTGCGGGTTCTCCAGCTCACTTTATAGGGGACGGTTTACTTCCTGCCCATCTGCTCCCGATTGACCAGCCCCTTCTGCCAGGCATAGACGGCCACCTGGGTGCGGTCTGCCAGGTGCAGCTTGCTCAGGATGTTGCTGACGTGACCCTTGACCGTATATTCGCTGATGACCAGCTTTTCGGCGATCTGGCTGTTGGTCATGCCGTTGGCGATCAGGCGCAGCACGTCGAGCTCGCGCTCGGTCAGCTCGGTGAAGAGCGGCTGTTCGTCGCTGTTGTCGCTGCGGATGTTTTGCAGGACGCGCGCCGCGACCAGCGGGTGAAGCGTGACTTCCTTTTGCGCGGCGCGATGCAGCACCTCCACCAGTTTCTCCATTTTCATATCCTTCAGGATGTATGAAATCGCGCCGGCTTTCAACGCCGGGAAGATATGGACATCCTCATGGTAGGAGGTCAACACGACCACCTGCGTGCGCGGGCTGATGGTCTTGATCCGCCGGGTTGTCTCGACACCGTCCATGCCGGGCATGATCAGGTCGAGCAGGACGATATCCGGGATGTGCTCGGAGACCAGCTTGAGTGCTTCCTCGCCCGAGGCTGCCTCCCCGACCACATGGAACTGAGTCACCGTCTCGAGATACGAACGGATGCCATTCCGCACCACCTCATGATCATCCACGATCAGGATGCTGACACGATTGTTATGGTTAGTATGATTATTCGCCACCGCCGTCTCCTTCTAGTTTTTTGTTGGCACCTGGACCAGGAGCCGGGTACCATGCCCGGGGGCGCTCTGAATCTGCACGGTCCCGCGGATACTACCCACCCGCTCACGAATCGAGCGCAAGCCCATTCCATGTTTCATACTTGTATCGAATCCGCACCCATCGTCGGATACGGAAAGTTGTACCGAGTCGCCATTGTACACCAAGGCCAGGTCCACCCGCCGGGCATGACTATGCCGCGCCACATTGGCGAGCGCCTCTT
>DASUOS010000205.1:0-5869 GCA_036276515.1 Anaerolineales bacterium
GCTGGCTGTATCCTGCTCTGTGGCTTGGCAAGGAAGTGATCAATATATTCATATCGTTGGTGATCTGGGGTATGGCAGGTGTGGTATTCGATACGCGGCAGGCCAAGCGGCTGTTCCCATTATTCAATGCCAGCCGCATCCTGGGTTATGTCATCGGCGGGTTTATCACCGGCCTGCTTGTCAGTTCGATCGGGACCGAAAATCTCCTGCTGGTCTGGGCAGGTACGCTGCTGGGCGCTTTTGTCCTCAGCCGGGTGGTCCTGGTGCGTTTACCGGCCATTTCCTCGTCGGAAGGCAAACGATCCAATCGCAGGCAGACCCGTCTCATCCAGGAAATGCAGCGCGGCTACCAGTATGTTCGCAGCTCTCCGCTCATGAAATGGATCGCCATTTCCACCATTCTCTTCTCGCTCTTGTTCTTTTCACTTGCCCTGCCCTTCTCCAGGTCTGCAACAGAACAATTTGGGGATGAAAATTCCCTGGCAGCCTTTCTGGGCCTGTTCAACGGGCTCAGCACCGGCGCTGCCTTCCTGACCTCACTGCTGCTGGCGAACAAGCTGTATGCGCGTTTTGGCATCATGGCCTGCATTCTTACGGTCCCCTTCGTCTACTTGATTGGTTTCGCCAGCCTGATGATCGCCCCTGTTTTCGGAATAATTGTTGCCTTCCGTTTTTTTCAGGTACTGGCGATCTCGGGCGTGGGCGAGTCGGCCTGGTTTGCGATGTTCAACGTGGTGCCTCCCGAACGGCGTGACCAGGTGCGGGCCTTCATCAGCGGGGTGCCGGAACAGGCGGGCACCTTCCTGGCAGGCGGAATTCTGATCGTGGGGGAACAGTCACTTTCGCCCCAGCAGCTTTATCTGGTTGGTTTGTTCGCCGCGGCGGCTTGTACGTATGTGATCTACCGGGCGCGCGGCGGGTACAACCGTGCGCTGATCGAGGCGCTGCGCGCCGGCCGGCCGCACCTTTTCTTTAGCGAGGAACAGCCCTTTGGCGGATTTCACCAGGATGCCGTCGCCGTCCAGACCGCCCTAAACGGGCTGCGGGACCCGGACCCTGTCATCCGCCGTGTTTCCGCCGAGATCCTCGGCAATCTTTCCATCCCTGAATCCGCTCGGGCGCTTGTGGATGGATTGAGCGATGCGGATCCACTCGTGCGGGCCGCCTCTCTGCGGGCATTGTCTCAATCCGGGTCTGCTTCCGCACTCCTCGACATTGCCGCGTCGCTTTCGGACCCTGAGCCGGAGGTGCGTTTCGAGGCGGTTTTTGCCATTTCGATGCTGGCCGGCTATCCCCTTGGGACGTCCAAATACCTCTCGCCGCTGCTCGAGGATGAAGATCCAAAAGTAAGCACCCGCGCGGCCGTTGCATTGCTAAAAAACGATCGGACCGATGAGCGAGCCAGGAAATTCCTGCGCCATATGGCCGTGTTTGGCGAGTATGAAGCCCGTATTCATGCCATTACCGCGCTTGGAGATTGGGGTGATGTGGAAGCGTTCGAGTTCCTTGCCAACGAGCTGAAGGACCGCACTCTCACTCCTGCCATTCGCAGGAACATCCTCGCCTCGATGAGGCGGATCGATGGTGCGAAAGCTGTTCCCTACCTGATCAATTCCCTGGGAAGTCGAGACCGGATGATCGTGGAGGCAGCCGCCGAGCTGCTGGCGTCCATCGGTAGGCCGTCCCTCGAACCTGTCCTTCAAGCCTTGCAGGAGGAAGAAAAAGCAGATGGCGCCCTTCTGGCCCTGCAACGACTGCCTCTGCCTTCTGCGGAGCCCGTCCTGCAGTTTGCCCGCCTGTCTGTGGCGCGTGCCGTGGAATACGATGCCCTGAAACGTGCCGTCGGGTCTGCAGACAGCCATGAAGCGATGGCCCTCCTGACCCAGTCGCTGGAAAATAAGACCAATGAATATGGGCTCCGCGCCCTGCGTGCCATCGGCCTGCTGGGGGACCGGGAGGCCATGAATACGGCGATCGAGAACCTGAAGGCGGGGGATGCGGGCCTGCGGGCCAATGTCATTGAAGCTTTGGAATCGATCAGCGCCAGATGGCGCGACATCCTGCGGCCCCTGATGCAGTTGTGGGAAGACGATCGCGCCGCTTCACCGGTCGTGGACTGGAATCGCCTGCTTAACGACCCGGATGAATGGATCCAGGAATGCGCACGCTATGCCCTGGATTTTGGAGAGACAAAAATGGATACGATCACCACCTTGTCCCTGATGGACCGCATCATATTTCTGAAACGCGTGCCGTTGTTCGCTACGCTCTCATCCACCGATCTGAAACAGGTCGCGGCGATTGCCTCGGAGGAGGTCTTCCCGGATGGGGAGGTGATCGCTCAGCGCGGCGAGGAGGGCGACGCCATGTTCGTGATCGTTTCGGGCGAAGTGCGTGTATGCATCGAAAACGAAGGCGTGGAAACAGAGCTGGCCCGGCGCCGGTCCGGCGAATATGTGGGAGAATTGTCCATCATCAACCGTGAGCCGCGCAATGCCACACTGATCGCCTCCGGTGACGTGCGCGCCCTGTGCATCGACCAGAAAACGTTCGAAGGGTTGATCCGGGAGCGTCCGGAGGTCAGCCTGTTCATCATCCAGGTGCTCTCGAAGCGCCTCAAGGAACTGATGGAGAAGAAATAATCTACCCGCGCGCAGCGCAGTTGAAGCGCGATTACATGTGTTGCCCTCACAGAATTCCTCCCTGTATAAATAAAGGATCTTCATGAATTTCGGATTTCGGTTTCCAGCGTTGCTTCTTATCGCCATCTTTTTTCTCTCAGCCTGTGGGACGATGCTTCCCACGCCCGGGCCCGACATTGAAGATCCTTCATCATCGGATGGCGGGCTGACTCCCATCGAGCTCGAGGCCGGGCATGGCGTGCGCGGCTCGTGGTTCGAGTTGTATTTCACCAACCCCAGCAGTCCCATTTCACCTCAGGGGACGGGCGGGGTGGATGGCCCACTGGTGGAGGCCATCGATGGCGCCCGGCTTAGTATCGATATAGCGGCCTACAGCATCAGCCTTAACAGTGTCCGCAATGCGCTGATACGTGCCCACCAGCGCGGGGTGACCGTCCGCATGGTGATGGAGTCCTCGAACATGGAGAATTCCGACCCGCAGCGCATGCTGGAGGCAGGCATCCCCATCTTTGGCGATAACCGTGAAGGGTTGATGCACGATAAATTTATCGTCATCGACCGCTCCGAGGTCTGGATGGGCTCGATGAACTATACCGATTCGGGCGCCTACGATGACAACAATCACATGTTCCGCATCTTCTCCACCAGGATGGCCGAGAATTACATCAAGGAATTCGAGGAGATGTTCGAGGATGACATGTTCGGCCCGGATGCCGTTACGCAGACTCCCAACCCCTCTCTGATCATCGATGGCACTCAGGTGGACACGTTCTTCTCCCCCGATGACCGCGTGCTCAGATCGCTTGTGCCCGTGCTGGCCGGCGCCGAGGAAAGCATTTACTTCCTGGCGTTCTCGTTCACATCCAATGACCTGGGAGATCTTGTCCGCGCGAAAGCAGAAGAAGGCCTCGACATCCGCGGTGTGATGGACGATGAACAGATCCGCTCGAACCAGGGCACCGAATTCGATCCTTTCCGCCAGGCAGGGCTAGAGGTCCTGATTGATGGCATTGATGGGCAGATGCATCATAAAGTGTTCATCATCGATGAAAAGATCGTGGTGCTTGGCTCCTACAACTTCTCGCAGGCCGCCGAGGAGCGCAACGATGAGAATCTGTTGATCGTCTATCACGAAGGGATTGCTGAACAGTTCATGAAAGAGCTCCAGCGGGTTTCCAGACAGGCTCATGATTAAATGACCCGGAGATTACTCGTGATCTTTGCCCATCCGGATGACGAATCGATGGGGATGGGCGGTACGCTTGCCAAGTATGCGGCGGAAGGGGTTGAAACCTATTATGTCTGCGCTTCGCGCGGGGAGCGGGGCTGGTTCGGTCCCGAGGAGCAGTATCGTGGCCCGGGTGCCCTCGGCGAGATCCGGACCAGAGAGCTGGAAAATGCTGTCCGTGAACTGGGCGTGCACGGTCTGCGCTTCCTCGACTACCTCGACGGCGCTGTGGATCAGGCCGATCCTGAAGAAGTGATCGGTAAGATCACCGCCCATATCCGCAGGATCCGGCCGCAGGTGGTGGTCACGTTTCCGCCCGATGGCAATTACGGCCACCCCGACCACATCGCGGTGGGACAATTCGCCTGCGCCGCCGTCGTTTGTGCAGCCGACTCCACATATCCCGATCCGGCAGATCTGCCATCCCACCGTATCCAGAAGCTTTACTACATGGTCGATTCGGAAAACTTTGTAAGCCTGATCGCTCCCTTCATGGGCGATATGACTTTTGCCGTCGATGACCAGGTGCGCGGCGAAACGGCATGGAAGGATTGGATGATCACCACGCGGATCGAGATGGCAGAGCACTGCCGCACCGCCTGGCGTGCCATCCAATGCCATCAGAGCCAGCTGCCCAGCCTGGGATTGCTTGCCGAGATGCATGAGGAGGCCGCGATCGCTGTTCTGGCCATGCAGGGGACGTTCTACAGGGCCTTCAGCCTGGTCAACGGCGGCAGGGAACGGGAAACGGATTTATTTGAAGGTATTCGAGAATAAATTTGGAGTCAGGCGGCTTGCCGTCTGCCAGGAGCTCGCTCCTGGACTTAAGGAGGCCATATGACCGAGACATTCAAACTACTGGCAGTCTTCCCTCATCCTGACGATGAAACTCTCGGGCTTGGCTCCACACTGGCGCGCTATTCCGCGGAAGGTGTGGAGACGTATCTCGTCTGTGCGACGCGTGGGGAGCGTGGCTGGTTCGACAGTGAAGGCCCCAATCCGGGCCTGAAGGGAGTCGGCCAGATCCGCGAGGCGGAGTTGCGCTGCGCAACAGAGCACCTGGGACTGCAGGAAGTTTCATTTCTGGATTACATCGATGGGGACGTGGATCAGGCTGAGCCGATGGAGATCATCGCAAAAATAACAAAACACATTCGCCGCATCCGGCCGCAGGTTGTTGTAACGTTCGCCCCGGATGGAGCCTATGGACATCCCGACCACATTGCCGTGTCCCAGTTTACCCAGGGAGCCGTCCTCTGCGCAGCCGATGCCGCTTTTGATGATGGACAGTCCCCGCACCGCGTGTCGAAGCTGTATTACATGGTTGATTCCCAGGGAGTGGTCGATGCCGCGATCGAGGCATTTGGCGGCATCAGCATGGACATCGACGGGGTCACCCGCCGTCACGTCGGCTGGCAGGATTGGCAGATCACAACACGGCTCGATAATGTTCGTTACATGGAAAGAGTACGCCAGGCGATCCGCTGTCACAAATCGCAGCTGCCCGGGTTTGGCCCCATCGCGGAGTGGTCCGCCGAACAGCTGGCGGAGATGTTTGGCACAGGTCATTTCTACCGGACGTTCAGCCTGGTGAACGGTGGAAGGAATGCAGAATCTGATTTGTTCGAAGGATTGAGATAACTGATTTGAACAGATTTTTACTAACTGCTTTGTTTATTCTTACTGCGTGCCAGCCTGCGCCCCGTATGCCGGCCCAGCCAACTGCAACAAACACCATTATCCCGCCTGTTCCCACAGATACCTCACTCCCTGCGGCGACGATGACGGAGCCCCCAACGTCCATCCCTTCGATCCCGGCTTCCGTGGTCGAGCTGGATGGGGCGCAGGTGCCGCCCGGCTTTTCCCTGATTTGGTTTGCCGACCTGCCGCGCCCAACCGCCTTTGCCTTCGATGAGCAGGGACAGATGTACGTCACCTCCCAGGATGGGAACGTGTACCGGTTGACAGATGAGAACGAAGACGGGCGTGCCGAGCCGCG
>DASUOS010000206.1:0-17124 GCA_036276515.1 Anaerolineales bacterium
GTCGCGAGCGCGGGGGTTGCGCCGGCTTCCATCATTACAGGCGGAATACTGATCCAGCAACCCAACCGAATCCTTCGGGTCAACCGCTGCAACCAAATGATTCCCCGTATCCTGGATTGTACGCAAATAACGCTGTACAACATATCCTCCTGCACCAATTATAACAAAATTGAAACCCATTGAATTACTCCTTATGTAATGAATGATGTGATTATAGCAAACTGCAGCAATTTCACAGCAGGTGTTATGGATTGTTAACCTGAAGTCTTGTAAGGCTTAAAGCCCGGTCGCTTCAGATTACCAATGTTCACCGCACAAGACGGTTACAGTATCGGTGCAGGTTGCGTGAAGGAACCGTACAGAAAGAAGAGCTCAAATTCAATAAATTGCTCCAGGGCTTGCCTGGAGCAATCTGTACCTGCAGAGAATAAGCTCCTACTTCCCCAGAAGCAGCAACAGTAGCCCCTGGCCGTTGTTGAAGGCCGCGATCAGGCCGCCGAACACCACGACGATGGCCAGCAGCTACGGGCTGCCTTCGTGCTGTTCTCCACACAGCGGGCATAGTCCGGCTGTCGTGGAGCTGAGGAGTCCGTTAATGACAGCAGCCTGCCGATGGCAGGCTGCTGGTAGTGAGAGATCCCACATTCGCTGCAGGAACGTTACTTTCTCTTAGCCTTTGCCGCGCCGCTCTTGCGGACGGCGGGACCAGGTGCGCTCGTCGCCAGGGCGGGAGGGGCCTTGGCGGCCGTCATTACGGGCGCCGGCGCCTTGGAGCGCATGACGGCCCAGGCGAGCACGCCGAGCAGGGCCAGCGCCACAGCCCAGACCACGACCAGCGTGGTCCCGGTGGCGCCTGCATACTGCACCACGATCGGCGCAATGATCACGGAGACCAGGTTGACCACCTTGATCATCGGGTTGAGCGCGGGGCCGGCCGTATCCTTGAACGGGTCGCCGACCGTGTCGCCGACCACGCCGGCCTTGTGTCGCTCGGAGCCTTTGCCGGTGTTATTTTCAATGCTCCGGGGCTCGTCTTCGATCAGTTTTTTGGCGTTATCCCAGGCGCCGCCCGAGTTATTGAGGAACACGGCCAAGAGCTGGCCCGAAACGATGATGCCGGCCAGGAAACCGCCCAGGGCTTCCACCTGCAGCGTCAGGCCGACCACGATCGGGGTCACGATGCCCAGCAGCGCCAGGGAGACCAGCTCCTTCTGAGCCGCGGTCGTCGAGATGCTGACAGCCTGGGCATAATCGGGCTTGACCTTGCCCTCCAGCACGCCCAGCTTGAACTGGCGCCGGACTTCCATGACGATCAGGGAGGCGGCCCGGGCTACTGCCTGGATGGCGAAGGAGGAGAACAGCCAGGGCAGTGCGCCGCCGATCAACATGCCCACGAAGACCTGGGGCGTGTCCACCCGGATGCCGATCGCCTGGATCTGCTGTTCAACCGGCATGCCCAGGCCCGTCTGGGCGCGCGAGACATCCACCAGGAAGGAACCGAAAAGGGCCACGGCGGCAATGACCGCCGAGCCGATCGCAACACCCTTGGTAATGGCCTTGGTCGTGTTGCCGACGGCGTCCAGGTCGGCCATGATCTGCTGGGCATCGCGGGTCTGCTTGTCGGTCTTGCCAGACCAGGACATTTCGCCGATGCCGTTGGCGTTGTCGGCGATCGGGCCAAAGGAATCCATGGCCACATTGTTGCCGGTCAGGGTTAACATGCCGATGCCGGTCATCGCCACGCCGTACAGGATGAACGTGGCCCGGGCCACACCGTCGACGCCGGGAATGGTGCCGAAGATGAAGATCGAAGCGACGATCGTCAGCGCGATCACCAGCACCGACCAGACCGACGATTCAAAGCCGACCGAGACGCCGTTGAGGATCAGGGTCGCAGGCCCCGTGTCGGCCGAGCGCTTGATGTCGTTGACGGGCGCGGCATGCGTCCCGGTGAAGTATTCGGTCAGGCGGTCGATCAGGATCGCCAGCAGGACGCCAACGCCCACAGCAGTGGGCAGGCGCCACCAGCCGCCCCAATCGTTCATTTCGGCTGAGTTCAAGTAGAAGAAGCCGGCGATGAAGAACATGGCGGCCGAGATCACGGCCGAGGTCAGGAAGCCGCTGAAGATAGCCCGCATGGCATCCTCACTCTTACCGGTCTTCCCCGCCTTGACGAAGTATGTGCCGATGATCGAGGAGAGCACACCGATGCCGCGCACGACCAGGGGGAAGATGATCCACTCGAGCTGGCCGGTAATGTGCCAGAGCGCCAGGCCCAGGATCAGGCCCGAGACGATGGTCACTTCATAGGATTCGAAGATATCCGCCGCCATGCCGGCGCAGTCGCCGACGTTGTCGCCGACCAGGTCGGCCACAACGGCCGGGTTCCTCGGGTCATCTTCCGGGATGCCGGCTTCCACCTTGCCCACCAGGTCCGCGCCCACGTCGGCTGCCTTGGTGAAGATGCCGCCGCCCACGCGCATGAACAGCGCCAGCAGCGTGCCGCCAAAGCCGAAGCCGAGCAGGGCATCAGGAGCGGCAATCCCCAGGATGATGAAGATGATCGTCCCACCGAGCAGGCCCAGGCCGTCGGTCAGCATACCGGTGATGGTCCCGGCGCGGTAGGCGATGCGCAGCGCTTCGCCGAACGAGCGGCGGGAGGCGGAGGCCACGCGCACATTGGCTTCGACGGCCATGCGCATGCCGATCTGCCCGACCGCCAGCGAGAAGCCGGCGCCCATCACGAAGGCAACCGCACGCGCAACTCCGATGAGAAGCTGCACCTGGCCGTAGGCAGCCGCGTTACCTGTAGGAGTCATGGTGGCTACACAGCTTTCCACCTCGGCCTCGCCTGCGAAGCCCTGGACAGCGGTACAGTGCCATTCGATCGCTTCCGGTGTGGGAGGCACCACGTATACCGACAGGAACAGGGCCACCGTCAATATGGCTATTAACGGCAGAATGGAGCGTAACTGCTTTGTCAAATAAGCGTTCGCTCCATCTTTGATCGCGTTCCAGACCTCCTGCATCTTTTCGGTGCCCTTGTCTTCCCGCAGGATCTGGGTCCTGAGAAAGATTGCGTAGGCCAGCCCGAGCCATGCAACTCCAAATACAGCCCAGATTGCAGCTTGTTCCAATCCGGAAATACCTTCCATATAGTTCATGTGGGAGATCTCCTCCTAAGAGATTAAAATGTATGGGCTCTCGCCCGTCACAGCACACGGATTTTACAGGCCCAGAAGGCTTGTGTCAAGAATGGGATGTGTGAGCACAAGTTACATCCCTGCCCTTCGCAAAGCTGTAATACAACTGCACGGGGTTTAACCCTTGCCCCATTGGCACCCGGCATGTATCATGAAGATCAGTGTTTGCACATTTCCAAATTCGGTGAAAGTAGGTTAGGCTTTTAGCCAGACAGGCATAAAAAACGTACCGAGACAGAATGGAAAGCAAACACACGTTACCCCCAATCGATACATCCAAACATGACGAATCGAAGGGATCACTATAGGATGACTATAAGATGTCTATAGGCGCTTCTGATTTCTTCTGACTTCTCCTAAGAAGCTTCGAGAAGCTGCCAGAATCCTTCCGTTCCAACGATCTGCACTCGTGACACAGACCGTAGTTATCCCCGGTAAAAGGGATTTCTCAAAGTAGCAAAACTACTTAGGATATGTCATCCTGAGCGAAGGATCTCCTTCACGCCATACGAGATCCTTCAGTCGCGTGGGATCGCTCCTTCAGGATGACATGAAATGGACTTTGAGAAAGCCCTACCCCCGGTAACAACCTGAGTTGACAGCCCTGCCTGAATTTGATAAGATATATCCACTTTCATCTCCAAAGGAGAAAATATGTTAGAAGAACTCGATACCAAAACAATCACTACGATTGATACTTCCACAGTCACTCTGTCGGCTGCGGCCGCGGATGCGGTCAGGAATATCCTGGCCGAGCGCAATCTCGAGGGCTATGCCCTGCGTGTCTACGTGGCCGGGGGCGGCTGCTGCGGCGTGAACTTCGGCATGGCGCTCGACAACAACTTCCGCGACGTCGATACCACCTTCGAATCCAACGGCGTCAAAGTCGTTGTGGACGAGGTCTCCATCGATTACCTGCGCGGTGCGACCGTTGACTTCGTCAACGACCCGGTCCGCGGCGCCGGCTTTGCGGTGGACAGTCCCGCTGCCAAGTCGCATGGCCACGAGCATGGCGAAGGCGGCTGTGGCTGCGGCGGCTCCTGCTCCTGCCAGAACTAGTCTTCAATCTGTGAATAAAAAAGACCGGATCACCGGTCTTTTTTATTTTGTTTCAATACTGTCATTGCGAGGGCGCTAGCCCGAAGCAATCTCCTTATTTCAAGTTTGTATGCGGCCATGAGATTGCTTCGCTTCGCTCGCAATGACAGGAATGTTATCTTCCCCTCAAATACGAGATCACCGCTCCCAGGAACCCGAACAGGGCCAGGCTGATGATCAGCAGGCCCGCCGGGAAGCCTGCCCGGGTATCGGTCTCATCGGAGAACTCCGGCAGGTCGATGGCCGCCGGGGGTGTGAAGGTGGGCAGGCGGGTCGGGGTCTGTTCGCCGATGAACGCCTGCACCAGGTCTTCCGGCAGGGTCGGAGTCGCAACCGGCGTGGGCGTCGGCGGGATATCCACCAGCGGCAGCAGCGCCCCGGGTGACAGACCGACCTGCAGGGCCCAGACCCAGCCCACCGAGCCGGGCACCCCCGGATAATAGATCTGGATCCAGTCCTCCCGGCCGCGGGCACGTCCGATGGCCGGGGCAGTCTCATTGGCGAGCAGCACCCCGATGGCCGGATAATCGAACGAGCCCGGGCCAGCGTAAACAAAAATCGTTTGCAGACTTTGATCCACGCGGACAACCGGCCCGGATGGCGTGCCCGTCACCGTAGGCACATTGCCCGTGGGCTGCTGGGCAAGCACGCGCGGTGCGTCCGGGCCGAGCCAGGTCAGCAGCATCAGCATCCCGAGACATACAGCCACACAGGCCGCCACTTTCAGCTTGCGCATCGAGCCTCTCAATTTATTTTTGCAGCAGGAAGGAAACAACCAACCCCAGCGCGCCGAGAAGTCCCAGCGTGACAATGAAGATCCCGAACACACGGGTCGTGGAAGGGCTTTCATCCTCATACTGGGGCATCGTCAGGGGCGCCGGAGGCGTGAAGGTCGGCAGGCGCGTCAGGGTCGGCTGGATGGTGAACTGCGCCGCCAGGGTCGGGTCGACCGTATTGGTGACCAGCGGCGTGGGCGTCGGCGGCGATTCCGCCACCTGCAGCTCGCCGCCCGAGACGGACACGTACGCCGCATAGACCCAGCCCGTCCCGTTCACGCCACCCGGAAAGGCGATCTGCACCCATTCCCGGGCCGTCGATACGCCCAGCGCCTGAGCGGTCGCTCCGGGGTTCAATTGTCCGATGATCGGGTACAGGGTCGTGCTCGGCCCGCTGCGCACATTGATCGGATCGGTGTAGGTCACCGTGATGATGACCCCCGCCGGGGTGGCAGCCTCCTGGTATGCCCCGGCCGGGCCGGGCGCTGACAATATTGCCACTCCCAAAACGGCCAGGATGCCAATCCCCATGAGAATGTTAAACCAAATCCGTTTCATTGCGTAGACATTCATAAGATATGGAATGCGACGACTGAATCGTCGTCGCCTGTAAAGGATTATAATCGATAACATGGACAGACGAATCTTCTACGGGAACATCAAGCCGAACGATATCGCCCACGCCCTGATGGCCGAATTCAACCGCGGCAACCTGCACGCCCAGGTCCTGGGCACTAAGGACAAAATGGCCGTTCAGATCGCCACCCGCATGGGCGCCGGCTCCGGCGGGCACACCGCCATGACCATCAACATCCAGTCCGTGGAGGACGGCGTGATGCTGGAGATCGGCCAGCAAGCCTGGCTGGGCGTGGCCGCCAGCCTTGGGCAGACGGCCTTCTCTGCCCTGCGCAACCCGTTCAGCCTGCTCGGCCGGCTCGACGACCTGGCCCAGGATATCGAAAACATCCAGCTTTCCGACAGGGTCTGGAATGTGATCGACCGGGCCGTGGTCAACCTGGGCGCTTCCAAAAAGCTCTCCGAGCGCCTGACGCGCATCGCCTGCGAGTACTGCGGCTCGGCCAATCCGCTTGGCGAAGGCAGCTGCCTGGCCTGCGGTGCGCCGATGGGCGATGCCCATCCCACCGCCTGTCCACGCTGCGGGTTTGCCGTCAGCCTGGATGAGGAATGCTGTCCCAACTGTAACCAGCGGCTCAAATAAGCAGAAATATCCTGGAGGGGAATCCTTTTGAAACTGCAAGCATTCCTTATCTTGCAGATTTTACATCTCGCCTCTATAATACTCAAACCGGGTCACCGGTTCGAGAACCTCTATGATGTTAAAACTTGAACAACTGGAAGCGAATCTACAGAAGCTGGTCGAGGACCATCTGGCGGGGATCATACCGGGACTGAAGCTGGAGGACCGCGTCATCCAGCATCTGGCAACAGCCCTCCGGGAAAATATCGTCCAGCAGAAGAATGACAGCCCCCTTGCGCCCAACGTCTATACCCTGATCGTATCGACCGAGACCTCCCCGATGTGGAAGGAACAGCAGACCCTCGATACGCTCAGGAATATTATCACCACGGCGGGCCGGGATGCCGGGCTGAAGTTCGTGGGCCAGCCGATCATCACCATCACCACCGACGACACGTATTCCGCCCAGGAGGTCCGGGTGGTGGCTTCCCACAAGCTGGAGCCGGTGGGCGAAACCCAGGGGATGCAGAATGCCAGCGGCGCCTCTCCCGACGAATCGAATGCCATCCCGGAGAACGCCTTCCTGATCGTCGAAGGAGTCAAGGTCCACCCGCTGAATGAAGCGGTGGTCAACATCGGCCGCCGGCTCGAGAACCAGCTGGTGATCGACGACCCGCGCGTCTCCCGCAACCATGCCCAGCTGCGTGCCATCAAGGGACGCTTTGTGCTATTCGACCTGAATTCAACCGGCGGGACGTACGTCAATGGACAGCGCACCAGCCAGACCGTGCTCTACCCTGGCGACGTCATCTCGCTGGCGGGTGTGGCATTGATCTTCGGTCAGGACTCACCGCCTCCCCGCCCCGACCTTGCCAACACCTCCCCCCTCGACCTCGAACCGGGCATGAACGAGCGGCCCACAGCCGTGATCGACCGGAACAACCAGAACACAGTCGACCTGAGACCCGACAAGAAAAAACCCAACGAAGATCCCTTCGATCGATGATCGCTACCGTTGTCCTCGTACTGCGGCTTGCCCTGGCGGTTGCGCTGTATGCATTTCTGGCGTGGGCATTCATTACCCTCCTCCAGGAACTGCAGCAGCAGGGATCGCGGCTCTCGGTCCAGCGTAAACTGGGCATCACTTTCTATATCCGCATCGACCCCGGCCGCGAGAGCACCCGGCACTTCAACCAGTCCGAGATCGTCATTGGACGCGACACGAACTGTGACCTCTCGGTCATGGATGAGGCGATGTCGGCCCACCATGCCCGCGTCACCTTTCACCATAGCCAGTGGTGGCTGGAGGATCTCAACTCCACGAACGGGATCCTTCTTAACCAGCAAAAGCTGACAACACCTGCCGTTGTCATCTCGGGGGATGAATTCAAGTGCGGAAACACTATTTTCAGCATCCGCCTCGATGTGGATGAGGGTGTAACCCCTTCCATCACTGTTTAACTCATGTTACGCATATCTCCACTTACGCAACTCAGATTTCCCGAAAACAGGGGCGCGGGCTTTTATGGGATATTCTGGGTAAGGTGAGTGTTTAATTCAGGAGGTCAGATATGGCCGAACAAGTCACGCTGGCGATCATTGGCGGCTCGGGGCTGTATGCAATGCCCGGACTGCATGAGACCCGCGAATATAACCTCGACACACCCTTTGGGCGGACCAGCGCGCCGGTGGTGGTCGGCACCCTCGAGGGGCAGCGTGTGGCTTTTCTGGCCCGCCACGGCCTCGGCCATCACATCACGCCGAGCGACGTTCCCTACCGCGCCAACATCTATGCCCTGAAGTCACTGGGCGTGCAGCGCATCGTCAGCGTTAGCGCCTGCGGCTCGTTAAAGGAAGACTTATCGCCGGGCCATATCGTCGTTCCGGACCAGATCTACGATAACACTCACGGCCGGGCCCGCTCCTTCTTCGGCGAAGGACTGGTGGCGCATATCAGCGTTGCCAGCCCGTTCTGTCCCGAGACGTCTGCTGTTCTTGAAACCGCCGTCCGGGAGGCAGGCGGCACCGTTCACAGCGGCGGGACATTCATTACGATCGAAGGTCCGCGCTTTTCGACGAAAGGTGAATCGATGACCTACCGCGCCTGGGGCATGTCGATCATCGGCATGACCGCCTCGCCGGAAGCCTTCCTGGCCCGTGAAGCCGAGATCTGTTATGCCACCATGGCCCATATCACCGATTACGACGTCTGGCACGAGAGCGAAGCACCTGTCACCGTGGACATGGTGATCCAGACGCTCCATAAAAATACAGCCCTGGCGCAGGAGGCGGTCCGCCGCCTGGTGAAGACCCTGAAGCCCGAGCGGCACTGCGAGTGCAAACATGCCCTCTCGACTGCCCTGATCACCCGCCGGGACGTCATCCCTCCCGCCACCCTTCAAAAGCTGGACCTGCTCGTCCACAAGTATCTCTAATGAACCGTGTCATCCAGGGGAACCTGCTGAAGTTCGCCGCCGGCTTCCTCATCCTGCAAACGCTGATCATCACGCTGTCACCCGCTGTGCGCGCCCGCACCCTGGATGTGGATTTCCGCTGGTCGCAGTGGCTGGCTCTGCTGATGTGGTGCGCAGTCGCCTACCGCGTCAACCAGTCCATCGTCCAGCGGCTCCCCGATGCCGACCCGTATCTCTTCCCGGTGGCCGCTCTGCTCAGCGGCTGGGGGCTGCTTACCGTCTGGCGGTTGGATTCCGGGTTCGGCGCCCGGCAGGCACTCTGGCTGGGGATCAGCGCCCTGGTGTTCATCTTCGGCCTGCAGCTGCCCGGCACGCTCTTCTTCCTGCGCAAGTACAAATACGTGCTCCTGACCGGGGGATTGATCCTGACCACGGTAACCCTGTTCCTGGGCACCAACCCGATCGGCTATGGTCCCCGTCTGTGGCTGGGATGCTGCGGCGTGTACTTCCAGCCGTCGGAGCCGCTCAAGTTATTGCTCGTCGCCTACCTGGCCGCCTACCTCGCCGAACGGATCCACATCCAGGTGGGGGCGCTGTCGCTTATCTATCCGACCCTGCTGTTGAGCGGCATCGCCATCCTGCTGCTGCTCTTCCAGCGCGATCTGGGTACCGCCTCCATTTTTATTGGCCTGTATACCATCATCCTCTACCTGGCCACGGGGCGGCGGAGAATGATCGTCTTCAGCCTGCTGTTCCTGGTGCTGGTATCGGTGGCCGGGTATTACCTCATCGACATTATCCATGCCCGGATCGACTCGTGGCTAAACCCGTGGGACGACCCGAGCGGCGGTGCATACCAGATCATCCAATCCCTGCTGGCGATCGCCAACGGCGGCATCGAAGGGCGCGGTCCCGGCCTGGGCAGCCCGGCCCTGGTGCCGGTGGCCATCTCCGATTTCATCTACGCGGCTGTGGCCGAAGAGACCGGCCTGATCGGAACCATCGGGATGATCAGCCTGTTCGGACTGCTCATTACCCGCGGCCTGCGGGCCGCCCTGCGGGCCCCCGATCTCTTCAGGCGCCTGCTGGCAGCCGGCATCACCGCCTATCTGGGGATCCAGACCCTGCTGATCGTGGGGGGAAACCTGCGCCTGCTGCCACTCACCGGTGTCACACTGCCCTTCCTGTCCTACGGCGGCTCCTCGCTCCTGACCTCCTTTGTTGCACTGCTCTTTTTGCTGTTGATCAGCAACCACCTGGATGAAGAGCCGGCGCCCCTTCCCCGGCCTCAGCCGTATCTGGCACTGGGAGCCTTTCTCTTCGCGGGCTTGTTCGCTGCCGCGCTCGCCACCGGCTGGTGGGCCGTGGTCCGCGGTCCCGACCTGTTGACCCGCACCGACAACCCCCGGCGCATCATCGAGGACCGTTTCGTGCAGCGCGGCATGCTCCTGGACCGCCATGACCAGGCCATCACACGGACCACCGGACAGGCAGGCAGTCTCACCCGCGTCTACGAATATTCCGCCCTGGCTCCGGTGACAGGCTACAACCATCCCATCTATGGGCAGTCTGGGCTGGAAGCCGCGATGGACGAATACCTGCGCGGTGTCAGGGGCAACCCGGCCGGTGTGATCTGGTGGAGCCACATCCTGTATGGCATGTCGCCCACGGGACTGGATGTGCGTCTCAGCCTCGATCTGGGCCTGCAGCGCCGCGCCGACGAGATGATGCTCGGCCACGCGGGTGCGGTCATCCTGATGAATGCCCAGAACGGGGAGATCCTGGTCATGTCGTCGACGCCCACCTTCAACCCGAATCACCTGAACGAGATCGGCGCCCAGCTTAACAGGGACCCGGCCAAGCCGCTCATCAACCGGGCCGTCCAGGGAGTGTATCCTGCCGGCTCGATGCTCGAGCCGTTCGGCCTGGCCCTGCTTGGCAGCAGCGAGTTGGACGAGAACGACCTGCAGCGCGTCTACGAAACGTTTAGCTTGGACCGTTCTCCGCAGCTGCAGATCGAAGCCAGTGAAGAGCTTCCCGCAGAGGGCACGGAAAACCCTGACTACCATGTATCGCCTCTGCAGGCAGCACTGGCCGCGGCGGCCCTGAGCAACCAGGGGACCATGCCGGCGCCGCGCATTGCCCTGTCTGTCAACACACCTCAGGAAGGCTGGGTGGTCCTGCCCACCCCGGGAACGCCTGTGGAAGCTCTACAGCCAGCGGAAGCCAGTGCCGCGGCCGCGGCCTACATCGCCGAGGGCGGGAACTACTGGTCCCATATCGGGCGTGCCGAAGGAGATGAATCCGATGTCACCTGGTACCTGGCCGGAACGCCGCCCAACTGGCAGGCCACAGCCCTGGTCGTGGTGGTAGCCCTTGAAGAGGACAACGAGCGGCTGGCGCAGTGGATCGGCCAGGAGCTTTTGACCGATGCCATGAATCCTTAAACCAAAATCCCGCATCACTGCGGGATTTTTATGTGCACACCTTCCACTTACATTCCGTTGTCGATATCCTTGGAAGAATATCCCGGGCCGCTCTTGAAGAACTCGTAGTTGGGCTGGATATCGGGGGTCAGGTCCACCACCTCGCCGGCTTCGAGCTGCTTGACAGTGTCGAGAACGATGGGACCGCCGTGATGGTTGGTGCCCTCGAAATGGCCGGTCAGACCGACGCGGCTGATGTATTCCCCACCCTTGGCCGTATATGCCGCAGGAACTTCATCTTCAGGGAAGATGGCGGCGTACGGGCACTCCGGTACACAGGCGCCGCAGTCAATGCAGGTATCCGGATCGATGTAGATCCAGGGCCACTCGTTGATCGGCTGTCCCGGGATCATGCATTCCACCGGGCAAACGTCAATGCAACCGCGGTCACGCACACACAAACTGGTGATAATGTGAGTCATTGTTGTCTCCTTCTAGGAAATTACATGCTGCTTTTCGATTATAACGTGCTTCCGGGCGGATGCAAGCAGCGAATAAGCCTACTTGAACCGCGCAGCCACGGCATCCCAGTTGACAACGTTCCACCAGTTGGTGACATACTCGGCACGGCGATTCTGATACTTGAGATAGTAAGCATGCTCCCAGACATCGATCCCCAGGATCGGGGTCATGCCATCCGAGAGCGGATTGTCCTGGTTGGCGGTGGAGACGATCGCCAGCCCGCTGCCCTTTTTGACAAGCCAGGCCCAGCCGGAACCAAAACGACCGTTGGCAGCCTTCTCGAAATCGGCCTTGAAGGAATCGAATGAGCCGAAAGCGGAATCAACGGCCTGGGCAAGCTCCCCGCTGGGAGCGCCTCCCGCGTTCGGTCCCATGATCTCCCAGAACATCGAGTGATTCCACGTCCCGCCGCCGTGGTTGCGAACAACCATGCGAATGTCCTCGGGGACGGCATTGAGATCCATCAACAGGTCTTCCAGCGATTTGTCGGCCAGCTCGGGGTGCTTTTCGATCGCCCCATTGAGATTGGTGACGTAGGTTTGGTGATGCTTGTCGTGATGAAGGGTCATCGTCTGGGCATCGATATAGGGTTCAAGCGCGTCGGCTGCATACGGAAGTTTGGGTAATTCAAAAGCCATGGTCCACTCCTTTAGTTGGTCAATCTGTCTCTCGACAGATTTTTATAATATTTTTCATCAAAATTGTAGTCTCGCAGGGTACAACTGTCAAGCTAACGAGAAATTTTAATCATCACAACCCGGAAAATAGTAGAACTTTCCCTACTGAATTGTAACCTTTCTCTCACAAGCTTTTCTTCCATGCAAGTAATAAATTTTCGCATCCTTCGTTTAACAAAACACATACAGATTTATAACAATGCTCCCTTGTAAATCTTTTAGATGGATTCAATTGAATTAGAAAGGATTTGGGTGATTATGGCTAAGATCACTTTTAAGCGCTCCGGAGGCTTTATCGGACGGGGCATGCGATTTGAGCTCAATCTGAACAACCTCCCCATCAGCAAAGTGCGAAATATCACCCGTTTGGTGGAAGAGGCGCAATTCTTTGACCTGCCTGAAAACCTGATCCGGAATTTCGAGCCGGATGAGTACCAGTACACGATCACCGTCGATGCGGGGATCACCTATCACACGGTCCGGACGAACGATTCGACCATGCCCAGCTCACTGCGACCTCTGGTCAAGGAGCTCTCGCTGTTGAGTGCTGCCAGCCAGGAAGTCCAGGGAGGCTATTCACAATGACACGGATAAACTTCAGACGGACCGGAGGCATGATTGGCCGGCAGATCGAGTCGGACATCGATCTGGACGAGATGCCGGCCGATGAGTCCCAGGAGCTGGAAAGACTGCTCCATGAAACCAATTTCTTCCAGATACCACAAAACCTGATCGAGCCCGCCATTCCGGATGAATATGAATATACTGTGACCGTGGAGGCCGGGAACACGCACCACACCATCCATACCAGCGATACCACCGCCCCCGAATCTCTCAGGCCGCTGCTTGAGAAGCTGTCTACCCTGGCAAGGGAAGATCATTCCGATCTTGCCGACATGTGAAGGAAAATGCCAGGGAGGGGGTGTTTTGCTTTAATGGCAAAAGATGAGAATTTCATGCTACTTTTTAATGGATACATCACAGAACCAGCGTCTCCCCGTATTTGATAAGGGAACCCTGCCTGCACGATTACTGGAGAGTAACTTGCCCCTTTTTGATTCGTTCTTCCTGGCCGGCTTCGAGTCGGCCTGCCATATCAATAAATCCGGCTCCCGCCTGGATATGCTGACGATCACCCAGCATAACAGCAAGGTCCAGGCCGACTATGAGCTGCTGCGCAGTTTCGATATCCGCACCGTCCGGGATGGGACCATCTGGCCGCAGATCGAACGGTCCGGGGCGTATGATTTTTCATCTCTGCTGCCGATGCTCGATGCAGCGAACCAGCATGGCATGCAAGTCATATGGAACGTGCTGCATTATGGCTGTCCCGACGACCTGGATGTCACGTCGCCCACGTTTGTCGACCGATTTGCCCGGTACTGCACGGCGCTGGCCCGCTTTATCGATGACCATACCGACCGGGTGCCGTTCTACACGCCGATCAACGAGATCTCCTTTCTCGCCTGGGCGGCAGGGGACGTGGGCTATATCCATCCGTTTGGGGTAGGAAAAGGTCTGGAGGTCAAGCGCCAGCTGGTCAGAGCGGCGATCGCCGGGATCGAGGCGATCTGGGATGTGAACCGGCAGGCGCGTATCGTCCAGGTCGAGCCGCTGATCCATGTGGTCCCGCCGCGCGGCCATCCCGAGCTCGCTCCTCAGGCCGCGGCCCAGCGGGCCGGCCAGTTCGAAGCCTGGGACATGATGACCGGCCATGTGGAGCCCCAGCTTGGAGGCCACCCGCGCTATCTGGATATCATGGGCGCCAATTACTATCATGCGAACCAGTGGGAATATCCGGACCATAGGATGCGCTGGGAGGATACGCCGCGCGATGAGCGCTGGGTGCCTCTGCACGAGTTACTCGCCGAGCTCTACGACCGCTACCGCCGTCCCTTGTTCATCGGCGAAACAAGCCACTTCGGCGCCGGCCGCGGACGCTGGATCCGGGAGGTCTACGACGAGGTCCTGCAGGCAATGAGGAACGGCGTTCCGATGGAAGGCATCACCATTTACCCGATCATCGACCGGCCCGACTGGGACGATCTCGAGCACTGGCACAACAGCGGGCTGTGGGACCTGCACCCCGATGGACAGGGCAACCTGCAGCGGGTCCTGAATGAGGAGTATGCAGGGGTATTGCGCGAGATCCTGGAGGAGGGAACTCTTCCGGAGCGAGAAACCGATTCGGCTCGATTCTCCCGGGGATAGAACAGACTAAATTGAAAAATCCACGATCGCTTTAACGACCGTGGATTTTTCAAAAATTCTTCTTTTTCTAGCGGATATAGTTGTACCGGCGGGCAAGCTCGATCGCCTCGAGCATCTTCCCATTTGGCAGGCGCCTGCCTTCTTCATCCAGGATCCAGATCCCATTCGGGAGCTGCAGGGTTTCATCGACCCAGTCAAACATCGAGATGGCCGGCGCCCAGGTAAAGACCGGGATATCGACGCCTTCCTTGATGGCCAGGCGGGTTTCCGCCAGCATCCACCAGAACCACTCGGCCTGCTGCCAGCCCGTCGGCGGCCCGGAAGTCTCGGTCACCCACAGCTGTTTGGCAGGCCAGCGCTTCTGCGCATGGAGGAGAAGGCGGTGAAAGGGCGGCAGGGTGGAATCGCGATAGTGGTTGAGGCCGATAATGGTCACATACTCCGAACAGCCGCCCAGCTCAGGGTCGCGCAGACCGAGTACCGTATCGATCACGGCCGCCTGATGATCTTCGGGATTTTTGTCGGTGGCATGCCAGGGTTCGGGCAGGACCATGACGGCAGCCGGCTTGATCTCCAGGATCGCCCGGGAGGCTTCGATGATCATCCTGCTGACCTGCCTGCGAAAAACAGACGGGTCTTCTTCGCTCAGGTACGGTCCCCATTCTCCCTGCCTGCCTCCCATCTCCACCAGCAGGCTGGGTTCGTTACAGACACAGTAATATTCCAGAGCAGGATAGCGCAGTGCGATCTCGCGGGCGAATTCGGCAAAGTGCGCAGGAGCATCCACAGACAGGATATCCAGCCAATCCGGATAGCCATAATGCCAGAGATCGAGATATAGCTTAAGGCCATGCTTGTCTGCTGCAGCCACCACCCGGTCGAGCCAGGTCCAATCGTACAGGCCGGGCGCCGGATGGGTGAGGTACCAGCGGGCGGCGTCCCGGACCCCTACGCAGCCAGCCTCCACCAGTAACCGATAATCGGCCTCTAAAAATTCATCATGCCGGATCAATTCAACCTCATCCTGCCGGTACAGGGTATTTCCTTTTCTGCGGACGAAATCTGAGTTTTCGAGGAAGGCCCATAACTCCATCGGCCTTTCGGCCGGGATGGCTCGTCCCAGCGCGGCATTGGAAGAAACGGGGAGATCGTTGGCGATGAGGGCATCAGTGCTCATGGATTTGTAAGGCTCCGTTGTTCTGGTTTGTGCATTGCTTTGCGTTGTGTGAGGGCCATTTTATCTGGAGTTCCCGGTTTGATTCATATCAAATCTGATATTAATCCAAACCCAGGCCCGGGAAGATAAAAGTTGTAACAAACTCTTACTTGACGCTAGTTATCCAATTTGCTACGATGGACAAAATCTACCAGACGAGGAGAATGCCGTGAAAAGCAGACGTCGTACCCATGCACTTTTGTTCGCCCTGCTCGCCGCCCTGTTGATCACCTCGGTTGCCGGCGCCGCCCCGAAAGATGGCGCCGTTGTCAGCCTGAGTGTGAACCAGGGCGATTTTGCTGCAACGCAGGATGTCCTGGTCACCGTGACCGTTTCCAACCCCACCAGGCATACGGTGCGCGTGTTGAAATGGTTCACGCCTGCAGAAGGTGTGGAAGAATCGCTCTTTGCCGTGATGCGTGACGGCCAGGCAGTTGCCTACACCGGACCCCTTTACAAGCGTCCGGCCGCAACAGGCCAGGATTACATCACGCTCAGGTCCGGGGAAAGCATTTCGGCAACTGTCAGCCTGGGAGAGTATTATGACCTGTCCCAGTCAGGGGTGTACGAAATCTTTTACGCAGTCGCAGCCTATAACCTGTTCGATGAAAAAGGAAATTCCTTCCAGGCCCGGGATGTGCTGATATCCGAGAAGATCAGCGTCAGCATCGAGGGACGCGCTCCCAGGGCTAAGCCAACGCCCCCGCCTACCCCTACTCCTGGAGGCACGGCGTTCAACGCCTGTACGGTCGATCAGCAGGCGCTGCTTCTCCAGGCAAGGACGGATGCCAGCGCATACGCGGCCAACTCGGAAGCGTATTTGAATGCAGGCACCCAGGGGCTGCGATATACCACCTGGTTCGGGGCTTATCTCTCCAGCCGCTATACCACGGTGAAGACCAATTTCACCAGGATTTCAGATGCCATGGATACCGCCGGCATCACGTTCGACTGCAAGTGCAAGCAGAACTACTATGCCTATGTATATTCCAACGATCCATATAAGATCTACCTGTGCAAGGTCTTCTGGCAGGCTCCGGCCACCGGAACCGATTCCAAGGCCGGGACGCAGATCCATGAGATGAGCCATTTCGATGTGGTCGCCGGGACCGAGGACTGGGTCTATGGCCAGACCAACGCCAGGAACCTGGCTAGCAGCGATCCGAACAAGGCGATCGAGAACGCGGACAATCACGAATATTTCGCAGAAAATACTCCGTCACTCCCGTAAAACCAAACCGAATCCAGGGCCCCGTTCCATGAGCGGGGCTTTCATGTTTTAAGTCACTTGAATTCCAGCCGGCAGCGTGCTATTGTAAATCTGGAAAAGGTTCCTTCCAGAAAGGAGCAAGACCATGACGGATTGGGATCTTATGGTGGAGT
>DASUOS010000207.1:0-32548 GCA_036276515.1 Anaerolineales bacterium
CAGTACAAACCATCGAGCCGGGGCTCCCAGCAATACCGGGTGCTTGCCCAGGAGTTAATGGAATATGCCAAAGAAGAAGCCAGTCGACAAGCGGCTCAATAATTTATTTAGAGATATCAACTCTGAGCAGGCCCCGGCTGATCCAAACTCGGCAGAGGCCAGACGTGCCGCGTCTGCAGCCCCTTCACAGCCCATTGGAGAGGATACTTCCGCCACGCAGCCTATGAAGCCGATCCGGCGGGCAAATTCTCTGCCCGCCCAGAACCCTTCCGTGCTTTCGCTGGCCTTCCAGACCGGACAGAACAGCTGGGCCACACTGCAGGTGATGGATGAAGGTGTCGAGCGCAAGTGGAGCCAGGACGAACAACTGCTGGTCAAACAGGTAGCCGACCAGCTCTCGCTGGCTCTCGAGAACGCGCAGCTCTTCCAGGAAACCCAATCGCGCGCCGAGGAGCTGATCGTGCTCAATGAGCTGGGGAAGGAGCTGGCAACAAAACTCGACACCCGCAGCATTGCCGAGACCGTGTACAAATATACATCGCGCATGATGAGCACGCGGTTCTTTTTTGTTGCCCTGTTTGACGAAAAGACTTCCATAAAATCCTATCCGGTCGCGTTCGAGAATGGTCTGCCGCTCAGCATTCCCGCCACAAAGGTAACCGGATCGGGATTTACCGACTTTATCATCCGCAACAAGCGGCCGGTCTTTGCCCCGGATCATGTTCCCGCCCACATGCAGGCGCTAGGAATCGAGTTTGTGCCTCTGGATGAGGATGACACTCCCTCCCTTTGCTGGCTGGGTGTGCCGATGCTGATCGGCGACAGGATACTGGGGGTCATCTCGGTCCAAAGCACGGAAAAGGCAAATCTCTACGATGAACACGATCGGGATATCCTGACCGCCATCGCCAGCCAGGCGGCCATCGCCGTGGAAAATGCCCGCCTGTTCGCCGAGTCCCAGAGCCGGGCGCGCGAGACCGAAGCCCTTGCAGAAGTGGGACGGGAGATTTCCGCGACCCTCGACTTGACCCAGGTGCTCGGCCGGATCGCCACGTACGCCAAGGACCTTCTGCTTGGCGAAACCTGCGCTGTCTATCTTCCCGATGAATCAGGCGATGGCTGGAACGCCATTGCCGCCCTGGGCATCGATGCCGAGGAGATAAAAAATGACCCGATCCTGACCGGGAGAGGCATCTTGGGCAGCATGGTCCAAAAAGGCGAAGGACGGATCGTCAACAATGCATCCAGCACAGACGGGGCCATTACCATTGCCGGAACCCCAGTCCGCAACTTTGAGCATCTCATGGGTGCACCCGTCCTGGTGGGTGACAAAATTACCGGCCTGATGGCCGTCTGGCGCACGGGGGAAGGGCTGGAGTTCGCCCAGTCAGAGCTGGACTTTTTGAAGGGCCTGGCCCAGCAGGCGGCTGTCGCCATCGAGAATGCCCGCCTATTTAAGAGCGTCAGCGACAGCCAGCTTCAACTCTCCGAAGCGCTGCACATTGCCCGCATCGGGTACTTTGAGATCGAGCTTGACACCCGGAACATTGCTCTCACGGACGAATGGTTCTCCCTGTTGAATACAACTGCAGAAAAGGAAGGCGGCTACGTTTTCCCCTTCCAGGAGATTCTGGAGAAGTTCATCCTGGGCGAGGACAGGCCAATTGTTGCTGAAACTCTCCTGAACACCGTTTCCTCTTCCGGGCAGCAGAACGACCAGGCAACCGAAGTTCGTTACAAGACATCCGATGGCAGGGTAATGTGGGTCAACAGTGTATTTCGACTCGAGCGCGATGAAAAGGAAAACCCGGTTCGGATCGCAGGCCTGTCTCAGGATGTAACCGAGCGCAAGACCAACGAGTTGATCCAGAGGGCGATCACGCATATCTCCGAAAGTGCTTTGACCGCCGCGTCAATTGAAGAGCTGGCCAGGTCTGTGCATGATGCGGTAGAGCCTTTAATGCCTGCCCAAAATTTCTACATCGCTCTTTATGACAATGTGTCCGGTTTGATCTCTTTTCCCTATCACGTAGACGAGCTGGACGACGACTGGACCCCGAGGAGACTCGGCCGGGGATTGACAAGCTATGTGATCCGCACGGGCCGGCCCCTGCGCACGACGCCCGAGATCTTTGCCGACCTTGAAGCATCCGGAGAAGTGGTCAAGGATGGAGCGCGTAGCGTGGACTGGCTCGGTGTCCCTCTCCGATCCAAACAGGGCGTTACGGGAGTCATTGCGGTTCAGACCTACGGAAGCTCGACAACCCGCATCACCGAGGGGCATACGGACATCCTTTCCGTTCTTGCACCTCAGGTGGCTTCCGCCATTGAACATTTCGAGGCACGCGAGGCACTCGCCAAATCTGAAGGCGATCTGCGGGCGTTGTTCTCGTCCATGCAGGATGTGGTGTTCGTGGTGGACAAGGACACGCGTTATATCCGTATCGCACCCACGAACCCATCGCGTCTCTTCCGGCCGCCGGATGAATTGCTCGGCCAGCGCATGGACGAGATCCTGCCGCGCGAAACCCATGAACCGTTCCAGGCAGCGATCCAAACAGCCCTGGAGACGAACGTACCGGTCCAGATCGAATACAAGCTTCCCATCGAAGGCCAGGAATACTGGTTCCTCGCCAGCCTATCCAGGCTTAACGATGAGCAGGTGTTCTGGGTAGCACGAGACATTACCGAGCGTAAACGAGCCGAGGATGCACTGCAGCGGCGAAGCGATTACCTGGCCGCGTCGTCGGAGATCGGCCGACTCGTTACATCGACCCTCGACCTGAATACGATCTTCAGCCGCACCGTGAACCTGATCGGCGAGCGGTTTGGCTTCTACTTCTCCGCTATCTACATCGTGGAAGAAACCGGCTTCAATGCCCGGCTGCAGGAAGCGACCGGGGAAGCCGGCGAAAAGATGAAGGCCCAGCGCTATTCGGTTATCGTGGGGTCCTCGTCTGTGATCGGCAAGGTGTCAGAGAGCGGCGCGTCGCTGCTGCTGAACGATGTAACGCAGGAACCCCTGTACATTCCCAACCCTTTGCTGCTCGATACGAAATCGGAAGTTGCCATCCCCCTCAGGATCGGCACACGCATCGTGGGTGTGATCGACATCCAGTCCGAGGACACGTTTGCTTTCACCGAGGATGACATCTCGGTGCTCCAATCTCTGGCAGATCAGGTGGCTGTAGCCATCGACAACGCCCGGTCGTATGAGCTTTCGCAGCAATTGATCAAGGACCTGCGCGAGGTGGACCAGCTCAAGAGCCAGTTCCTGGCAAACATGAGCCACGAGCTGCGCACGCCGTTGAACTCGATCATCGGCTTCTCCCGCGTCATCCTCAAGGGGATCGACGGTCCCATCACCGACCTGCAGCAGCAGGACCTGACCGCCATCTATAATTCCGGCCAGCACCTCCTGGGCCTGATCAACGATATTCTCGACCTGGCCCGCATTGAAGCAGGCAAAATGGAGCTCAACTTCGAAGAAGTCCATCTTGCCGAGATGGTCACCAGTGTTCTCTCGACCGCCAAGGGCCTTGTAAAAGAGAAAACCATCCAGCTCGTCCAGCGCATCCCGTCCGATATGCCGGCCGTGCGCGGCGACACGATGCGCGTCCGGCAGATACTGCTCAACCTGATCTCCAACGCTTCCAAGTTCACTGACGAAGGCTCGATCACCATCGAGGCCCTGGTTCAAAAGGGACCATCCGGCAGGATGGAAGCCCTGATCAACGTGGTCGACACCGGTCCCGGTATCTCGCTGGAAGACCAGGAAAAATTGTTCAAGGCATTCTCACAGGTCGATGGTTCTGCCACGCGTAAGAGCGGCGGTTCAGGCCTCGGGTTGTCCATTTGCGCCAACCTGGTTCAATTGCACGGTGGGCGCATCAGCGTGACCAGCGAGACCGGCAAGGGCTCTACGTTCTGGTTCACGCTTCCGCTCTACCACCAGCCTCAGCAGGAAATTCCGTCCGACAAAAAAGTCGTCCTGGCGATCGATGACGATCCGCAGGTGATCAGTCTCTATGAGCGTTATCTGAATCCCAAGGGCTATTACATTGTCCCGCTCACAGACCCGACAAAAGCCAAGGAGCGTGTCCTGGAGCTCAAGCCGTTCGCGGTGACGCTCGACATCATGATGCCCGGCCGGGATGGGTGGTCGGTGCTCTCCGATCTCAAGTCGGATGCCGCCACCCGGGATGTGCCAGTGGTCATTTGTTCAATCATCGAGCAGGAAGAGAAAGGTTTCAGCCTGGGCGCCGCGGATTATCTGCTCAAGCCCATCCTGGAGGAAGACCTTGTCCATGCCCTCGACCACCTCAACCGGGATGGGAAAATCCTGGATGTATTGATCATCGATGATGATCCCAACGACCTGCGCCTGATCGAAAAGATCCTCAACGATAATGGACGCTACCGGCCGGTCCTGGCCCAGGGTGGGCGGAAGGGCTGGGAAGCTCTCAGCACCCACGCACCGGATGCCATCCTGCTCGACCTGTTCATGCCCGACATGGACGGCTTTACCCTGCTCGAAAAATTGCGCAGCGAACCCCGCTTATGCCGCATCCCGGTGCTGGTGGTGAGCGGCGGAGGGTTGACCAGTGAGCAGTGGCAGCAACTAAATGAATACGGCCAGCGCTTCCTGACCAAAGGCGCGCTCGCCGATGGTGAACTGGTCTCGAGCATCGAAGAAGCATTGAACCGGATCTCAACCTAGAAATACGCAGAACCACCGTAAAAGGAAAATCAGCCAACATGTCATTTGTCATCCGGTGCCTGGACTGTGGTCATGCCGCGCCGTTCATGCCCAGTTCCATGCAATGTCCGAACTGTAACAGCCAGTGGCGTGCCGCCGAGTACGATATGGCTGAGGTGTCAAGAACGTTTCCTCAGGAGATCAAGGACAGGCCGTTCGACCTGTGGCGCTACCGCGAGCTGCTGCCCATTCACAATCCCAACCCCATACTGCGTCTAGGCGAAGGAGGGACGCCTCTGATCCAGGCGGTAAACCTGGGGATGATGCTGGGTTTACCTAACCTGTTCATCAAGGATGAACGGCAGGGTCCAACATCCTCGTTCAAGGATCGGCAGGCAGCGGTCACCATTGCTGCATTGAAGGAAGGCGGCGTGACGGAGATGGTGGCAGCCTCCACCGGAAATGTGGCTATTGCACTCTCCGCCTATGCAGCCCGGGCAGGGATCAAATTGTGGGCGTTCGTCACCAGCCTGGTGCCCGGCGTCAAGATGCGGGAGATCGCGCTGTATGGCAGCCAGGTGGTCAAGATCACCGGCTCCTATGACCAGGCGAAGCAAGTGGCGGCAGAATTCGCCCGCCAGCGCGGCTTATATCAGGATATGGGCGCGCGTACCGTCACGGCTGTCGAGGCAATGAAGACCATCGCCTTCGAGATCGCCGAACAGATGACCATGCAGATGGGCATGCCGAAAAATTCAACGCCGGAACAACCCAAGTGGCGCACACCGGACTGGTATATCCAGGCCGTGAGCGGCGGGATGGGTCCGATTGGTGTCCACAAGGGTTTTACAGAACTGAAGGAACTCGGTATCATTGACCGCATCCCGGCGCTTGCACCCATCCAGGCGGAGGGTTGTGCACCGATGGTCATGAGCTGGAAGATGGGTCTTGAAAAAGCCGAACCGGTCCACTCACCCAAGACGCGCATCGAAACTCTCGCTACCGGCGATCCAGGCCGCACCTATGTGATGCTGCGGCAGCAGGTCAACGATACCAACGGTGTGTTCGAAAGCGTCAGCGACGATGAGGCCTTCCGGGCCATGCATGTGCTGGCGAAAATGGAGGGCATCTCCGCCGAACCGGCTGCCGGTGTGGCCTTTGCCGGACTCTTCAAGCTGGTGCGGGCCGGGATCATCAAGCCGACCGATACGGTCGTGGTCAACTGCACAGGGCACACAATGCCCGCCGAACAATTCCTCTTCGGAGAGAACTGGACGCGAGACGTGGACCTGCAGACCAAGCCTGAGCAGGAGCCTACCCCCCAGGAGGGACTGCTCTCGGCTCTCAACAACGTGACCCCGAACCGCTTCCCTCGCGTGCTCGTGGTGGACGACACGCCGGAGGCGCGGCGACTCATCCGGCGCATCCTTCAGTCGCAAGGCGATTTCGAGATCTTCGAAGCCGCCAACGGACGGGAGGCGGTCGAGATGGCCAACCTTCAGCAGCCCGACCTGATCATCCTCGACCTGATGATGCCCGAAGTAGACGGGTTCGCCGCTCTCGACCAGCTGCGCAGCCAGCCGCAGACCGCCAATATCCCGGTCATTGTTGCCACAGCCAAAGAGCTCACCGTGGATGAAAAAGCCCGTCTGCAGGGCCAGATCCAGTCGCTGATGATGAAGGGCGATTTCCTGAACGATGAATTCCTGAGCGAGGTCCGTTCTCTGATCCGATAGAATGTATTGAGCTTTCTAAGCCGGTCAAAAAGCAGGCATGGATATCTCACCGGTCCAACGAACTGATTTGAGAGGTCATCAGGTAAACATCCAGATGCAAAAAGGCCGAACCACTGGGATCAATGCCGCGCTCGTCTCTGCCTTCTTCCTGGGACTTGCACCCGTCTTTGGCAAAGCCGCGATGGGAGCGGATAAATTCTCCCCGCTTGCGGTTGTTGCCCTGCGGACCGGCATGGCGGCGCTGCTCCTGCTCCTGATCATGATGCTGATTAAGCGCCAGTTCCTCTATATCTACCCGGCGGGGCTGCTTGGCTGCCTGATCGCCGGGGCGGTGAATGGGGTCGGATCGATCTTTTATTATGTGGGCCTGAGCAAGCTGAACGCCAGCATCGCCCAAATGTTATACGCCCTTTACCCGTTCTTCGTGGCGTTCTGGCTGCAGCTCGACAAGCAAAGTCCCTCGCGCCTGACCGTATTCAGGATCGTTATTGCCTGCTTTTCGGCGTTTCTTTTGACACAGGCATCGGCTGGAGACATCGACCCATGGGGGGTGTTCTACATGCTGCTCGCCGCAGCGTTGTATGCCCTGCACCTGCCCATCAACCAGCGCGTGTTGTACGATGTCCCTGCTCCCACAGTAACCGTCTATACGTTGATCGCGATGAGTTTTATCGTTGTCCCATCCTACCTGTTCTTTGACCGGAGCTGGCCTACAGGACCGGCACCCTGGCTGCCCGTGCTTGGGCTGACCGTTGTGACCTTCTTTTCCCGGCTGCTTTTGTTCCTGGGGGTCAAGCACATCGGCGGCATGCAGACCGCGCTGCTCGGTCTCGGGGAGCTGCTTGTGGCGATCGTGTTCAGCCATCTATGGCTCGGGGAGAGCCTGACGCCCCTCCAGTGGTTCGGGACCGCAGGCTTGGGGGTGAGCCTGCTGTTGGTCTGGTTCGAAAGGCCGGCAACAAATCCTGTCCACACGCACGGACTGTTGAGCTGGCTCCAGCCGCCTGATTTCCCTGCCGATTTTTATAAGCATTAAAGCTGAATCGTTGGAGCTGTTCCGGTAGTTATTTTTAATTCCTCATCCATTTGCCATCCTGCATGGTTTTCGGATACACTTCGGGGCGATCTCATGAATATCTCCCGCGTCCTCCGCACCAAGCTGACCCCCCCACCGCGCAGCCCACGAACCCTGGCGCGTCCACGCGTCAACCAGGTCCTCAAACAGGCTCTGTTCTACCGCCTGACGATCCTGCAAGCAGAAGCGGGTTATGGAAAGAGCACAGCCCTTAGCGAGTTTGCGGCAGATCTGCCAGGGGTTCTCTGGTACCAGGCGAATGAAGAGGACAACGATCCGCTGGTCTTCCTTCTGCAGTTATGTCATGCTCTCAAACAGGTCCTGCCAGCACGCTTGAGTCTGCCCATCGCCTATCTCGAAGCATGGGACGGGGCGCAGGGGCCATTACCGTGGCGGCGGATCATCGACCAGATCATCAATACGCTTTCCGATGACTCCCTCCAGCAGATGGTCCTGGTGCTGGACGATGCCCATCTCCTGACGGAAACAGGCGAGATCCCGCTCATTCTGGACCGGCTCATAGGCCTGGCCCCCGCCTCATTCCACGTTCTGCTCTCGGGCCGCCCGGCCATCTCGCTGCCCACGCTGATCCGCTGGCGGGCACAGGGCGAGGCCCTGATCCTGGATCAATCCACACTCACCTTTACCAAGGCTGAAATTTCGTCTCTGTTCGGGGTGCACTATAACCTTGAGCTGACAAGTGAAGAGTTAGATTCGCTGCTGGAATACACCGAGGGCTGGGCCATCGGCCTGCAATTGATCTGGCAAAGCATCCGGTCCCACTCTCCGCTCACGCTCGAATTTCCACTGCGCTGGCAGACAAACTCACTGGAAACACTGTTCCAGATGCTCGCCTACGAGGTTTTCGAGCGCCAACCGGCCGACGTGCGTGAGTTCCTGCTGGTGACGGCGATCCTGCGCGACCTGCATCCGGATGTTTGCGATATCCTGCTGGAATCGGAGGGGCTTCCCTCGGGAGATTCCTCGTCCATGCTCGCCTACCTGCGACGCCAGGAACTATTCGTCGTCGAGACAGCGGCCGGGTTGCTGCGCTACCATCATATCTTCCACAATTTTTTGCGGCAGCAGTCCCTGCCTCACAAGCGTAACGAATGGCAGCGCGTGGCAGCGCGTTATTTCCTTGCGCATGGCGACCCTGAGTCTGGCATCTATCATCTTGCAGAGGCACAGGCCTGGAGCGAGGTGGCCAGCCTGCTCGACACGTATTCGGCGACCCTCCTCTCCACGGGGCGGCTGGACACCCTTGCGAGCTACATCGATGCACTTCCTTCCACCAGCCTGCACCAGCATCCTATCCTGCTGTTTGCACTGGGCGAGCTGGCACGCATGCACAGCCGCTTCGATGAAGCACTGGGATGGTACCGGCAGGCGGAAGTCACCTGGCGGGCGCAGGGCCAGCAGGAAGGCATCGCCCGTTCACTGCGCGGCCAGGCGCGCGTCTACCTCGACACGGTCAATCCCAGCCAGGCGGAGCGTCTGCTCGAAGAGGCCATCCGGCTCAGCGATGGTTTCGAGGATCGGGAAGCGCAGGTGCGCCTGTACGAGCTGCTCGCAGAGAACAAGCTCAACTCGGGACACGTCCAGGAAGCAGAACGGCTGCGCCGGCGCGCCGAGGATTTGCGGGCGGAGGGTCCTTCCAACGATCAGCTCTGGTTCCGTGTCCTGTTGCGAACGGGCCGCCTGGAAGAAGCGCGGCGAGGGCTCGAGGATCTGGCGGATGCGGAGAATCGTGAACCCGTCCAGACGCCGCGTGCCCACCGCGAGACGATGCTGCTTCTGTCGCTGATCTATTCGATCATGGGCATGAGCGATAAAGCTCACCAGGCTGCCACGGAGGGAATCCGGCGGGGCGGCGAGTTAAAATCGCCTTTTATCACCGCCGTGGGCCACATGCGTCAGGGTCATGCCTTGAACCTGATGGACAATGCAGAAAATCACCACCTGACTCCCGCGCTGACGGCATTCGAAAAGACCATCGAACTCAGCCAGGCACTGGATGTGCCGCGATTGTCGGTGGAAGCCAACTGGGGACTGTGCAGAGCTTATGGATATCACGGCGACCTGCAGCGCGCCCAGTCCCATGCCCAGCAGGCCATCGATATTGCCACGGAGGCCGGGGATGAATGGATCGCATCGCTTACCCGCCTGACCATGGGCGCCAGCCTGATGCAGGCATCGCGGTACGAAGCGGCCGAAACCTGGCTTTCTCGCGCCGCACTTGGATTCGAGGAATGCAGCGACCCCTTCGGCCGGAATGCAGCCCGCCTGTGGCTGGCCTATGGCTGGCACCGCCAAAAGAAGCTGGAGCGTGTCGCGCAGATCCTGCCCGAAGCGCTGGCCGTCAGCCTCCAGAACGGTTATGGCTTTTTCCTCACTCAAACCAGTATGCTGGGGCCCCACGATCAGCGCCTGTTCGTTCCACTGCTCCTGCACGCACGCCACAACGGATGGGAAAGCGGGTATGTCAATCGTATACTCGAAGATAGTGGACTGAAGAACGTGCAGTTCCATCCGGGTTTCCAGCTCCGGGTTCACACTCTGGGCGGATTCCGAGCCTGGAGAGGCAACGAGCCGATTCCGTCCAACGGCTGGCGCCGGGATTCGGCGCGGCAGCTGTTCCAGCTCTTTCTCACCCATCGGCGGGCTCCTCTGGATCGTGACCAGATCTGTGAATTCCTCTGGCCGGGAGCGGATAGGGCCACCGCCCACCGCAATTTCAAGATTGCCCTGAATACCCTTTACCAGGTGCTCGAGCCTGAGCGCGATCCAGGCAGCGAGTCCGCCTTTATTCTGCGTGAGGGCGCCACCTACACGTTGCGCCCAGAGGCCGACCTGTGGCTGGATGCGGAAGAGTTTTCGAGGCGGGTACAGCAGTCCAGCCCTTCCTCGGCAGCCGCCCTGCAGATTGCCGTGGATATGTACCAGGGGGATTTCCTGCCTGAAGCCATATATGAGGCCTGGGTGGCAGAAGAGCGCGAGCATCTGCTTTCCCTGTTCCTCGAAACGGCTGACCGCCTGTCCGCGCTGTACCTGGACCAGGGCCGGGATAACGAGGCGATCGAGCTATGCCAGCGAATTTTGTCCAGGGATTCGTGCTGGGAGCGAGCCTACCGCCATCTGATGCTCGCCTACTGGCACCTCGGCGATCATGGTCAGGTGGCGCGGGTTTACCGGCGCTGTGTGCAAACACTACGGCAGGAGCTGGACGTCCCGCCTTCTCCCGAAACCCATTCCCTCTTCCAGAAGCTCACAGGTCCGGGAGAATCCTTCCCGGGCGCCTTGTAACTGCCTGGTGACTGCCATCTGTTATTCTGGGGGTACATGAAGCCGGATAACGCACCTACAATCTACTCATTCATCATCCGTTTTGTGGTGGAGGAGATGGCCCCCTCTGACGGTGTGCCAACTGCCTATCATGGCGCCATACGCCATATCCAGTCCGCGGAGGAGATGAACTTCAACGAGTGGCAGGAAGCCGTCGAATTCCTGCAGCGCTTTGTGCCGATCGATGATCCGCAACAGAACCGGCCTACTGACGAGAAGAAGGAGACATGAACCAGCACGTACAAATCCTGAGCACGGGGAGCTACGTCCCCGAACGAGTTGTGACAAACGCCGAGGTGGATGCTCTTCTGGGTGAATCTACGAGTGAATGGCTGATTGCCAACGTTGGAATACGCGAACGCCGCTGGATGGCGCCTGACCAGGTAACATCCGATCTTATCGTGGAAGCCTCAAGGAAGGCGATCGAGCGTGCAGGAATTTCGGCCTCTGACCTGGACCTGATCATCGTTTCTACCGACACACCGGATTACCTGTCTCCGGGCACGTCCGTGGTGGTGCAGGCCAAGCTGGGAGCGGCGAAGGCCGGCTGTTATGATGTGAACTCGGCCTGTGCCGGCTGGGTCACGGCACTGGACCAGGGCGCCCGCTACCTGATGACCGAGCCGCAGATGAAATACATCCTGGTCGCCGGCGGGTACGGTATGAGCCGCTTCCTGGATTTCAAGGATAAGAAGACGGCCAACCTGTTCGCCGACGGGGCGGGCGCGGTCGTTCTGGGACTTGGGGAAGAGCCGGGTTTTCTTGCCAGCAACCTCCTGGCGGTCGGCGCATTCCACGATGCCCTGGGGATCTATACAGGAGGAACATACCGCCCCTCGACACCAGAAAATGTGGAGCAGTTCGGTCCACCAAAAGTGGAATTCGTCAAAAAATTCCCAAAGACATTCAATACCGAATACTGGCCCAGGCTGATGCAGGGCGCACTGGATAAGGCGGGGCTGTCATTCGACAATGTGGACCATTTCTTTTTCACGCAGTTGAACCTGCGCACAATCGAATACATGATGGACCTGCTCAAACAGCCTATTGAAAAGACGCACTGGGTGATGGATAAATGGGGCTACACCGGATCGCCGTGTGTGGTCATGGCGCTCGACGATTCCATTGCGCAGGGCAAGGGGCCAAAACCGGGGGAGGTTATCCTGTTCTGTGCGAGCGGCGGCGGAATCACCATGGCGGCTTCGGTTTGGAAGTGGACGGCAAAATAGACGATGGACCATGGACGGTTGACCATCGTCTGAGGTCCATGGTCGAGGTGAGTAATTATGTACATTGGTGATTATCTCGCAAAGCGCGAACTCTACAGCCCCGATAAGCTCGCTTTCATCGACGCGGGCAAGATGCCCGAGTGGCGGCTGACGTTCCGCGATGCCAATCGCCGCGCCAACCGGCTGGCAAACTGGCTCACGTCGCAGGGTATCGCCAAAGGCGACCGTGTTGCCATTCTTGCCAGGGATGGCTATGAACATCTCGATCATTTTTTCGCCTGCTCGAAGATCGGCGCGATCCATACGGGTCTCAACTGGCGCCTGCACTGGCAGGAATTATTAGAGATCTTCCGGTACACGACTCCGAAGCTTTTAGTCTATTCAGATGACTTCAAAGACAATGTTGCCAGCCTGACCACTCATTACAAATTACCGCTCCTGCACATCGAAGGAGACGGACTTCCGGGTTCGCTCCACTTCGAATCACTCCTGCAATCCGGCTCGGATGAACCTGCCACCTGTCCAGGTTTGGAAGCGGAGGACATCGCCGCCCTGATCTTCACCGGTGGGACGACCGGCTTGCCTAAGGCTGCCCAGGTCTCGCACCGGATGATCGCCTGGAATACGCTTAATACCGTTATCCATGATATTACGCATAATGATGTGTATCTCAATGTCTTCCCGATGTTCCATACGGGAGGGCTTTTTGTGTACACCCTGCCGCAGGTCATTTTTGGCGGCACAACGATATTGATCCGGCAATTCGAACCACAGCAGATCCTGTCTTTACTCGAGCGGGAGCACGTTACGGTGTTTGCAGCCGTGCCTACGATGTATCAAATGCTGACCACCGCGCCCAACTGGGAATCGGCGGACCTGTCGTCCCTGCGGTTCTGTACCTCGGGCGGCGCGCCGTTGCCGGTTCCGCTGGTGGAGAAATACACTCAGGAGAAGAATATCCACTTCAAGCAGGGGTTCGGGATGACCGAGTTCGGGCCCGGCATTTTTGCCCTTGCACCTGAGGATGCCATACGCAAGGCTGGGTCGATCGGCCGGCCCAACTTTTACGTAGAGGCGAGGATCGTCGATGACGGGAACCGCCTCCTCGGTCCAGATGAGGCGGGCGAGCTTGTGCTCAAGGGGCCCTCCTACTGCTCGGGCTATTTCAACAATCCCGAAGCAACCGCCGCTGCCGTCGATGAGCGCGGCTTCTTCCATACCGGCGATGTCGCCTACTACGACGGCGAAGGCTATTTCTACATTGTCGATCGCAAGAAGGATATGTTCATTAGCGGTGGGGAGAACGTTTATCCTGCCGAGATCGAAAAAGTGTTGTATCAGCACCCTGCCGTCCATATGTGCGCTGTGATCGGCCTGCCCGATGTCAAGTGGGGGGAAATAGGCAGGGCCTGTGTGGTGTTGAAACCCGGACAAACTGTTACGGAGGATGATTTATTGAAATTTATGACAGACCGCCTGGCAAAATATAAAGTCCCAAAGTCTGTGAGCCTGATGCCATCGCTGCCCATTTCGGCGGCGGGGAAAATTCTCAAGCGCGAACTACGCGACCAACATATAAACAAAGGAGATTGATATGTCTACTGTTCCTACGCTTCCTGGTATTCAATCGG
This sequence comes from Anaerolineales bacterium, assembly GCA_036276515.1. Taxonomy (GTDB): domain Bacteria; phylum Chloroflexota; class Anaerolineae; order Anaerolineales; family Villigracilaceae; genus Defluviilinea. The sequence continues at coordinate 13,716 of DASUOS010000207.1, forward strand.
AGATGATCGATACACCTCGCCTGAAAACTCATGTGCTCTTTAGCGGGCCCGAGGATGGTACGCCGGTCTTGTTCCTGCACGGTAATGCCGCCTCCAGCACCTGCTGGGAGGAGATCATGCTCAAGCTGCCCGCGACCTTCCGTGCGATCGCGCCGGACCTGCGTGGCTATGGCGATACAGAAGACAAACTGATCGATGCGACTCGGGGAATGAGCGATTGGGTGGATGACTTGATCTCATTGCTGGACTCTCTTGCGGTCGAAAAAGCACATCTGGTCGGCCACTCTCTCGGCGGTGCGGTCTCCTTCGCGCTAATGGCCGCCGCGAGCGACAGATTCCTGAGTGTTACGTTGGTGAATCCCAGCTCGCCGTATGGCTTTGGGGGCACGAAGGATGTCGAAGGTACACCCTGTTACGATGACTTTGCCGGCTCGGGCGGAGGCACGGTAAATCCCGATTTCCCGAAACTGCTGGCTGCCGGCGACCGCTCCACCGATAACCCTCAGGCATCCCCGCGTGTGGTGATGAACAGTTTTTACTGGAAACCACCTTTCCGTCCTGCGCGAGAAGAAGAACTGCTATCCTCGTTACTGTCTGAAAAAGTGGGTGAACAGAAATATCCCGGCGACTTTGTTCCCTCACCCAACTGGCCCAACGTCGCCCCCGGAAAATTTGGACCCATCAATGCCATTTCACCCAAGTATGCGGGTGACACTGTAGAAAAGTTTGTCGATGCCCCCGCAAAGCCGCCCGTCCTGTGGATTCGCGGTGATTCAGACTTGATCATTTCGGATGCATCTTTCTTCGAATTTGGCAATCTCGGCAAGCTGGGTTATGTACCCGGTTGGCCAGGAGAGGAGATCTATCCACCTCAACCGATGGTCGGTCAGGTGCGACATATCCTGGAAAAGTACCAGGCCAATGGCGGCTCGTATGAGGAAGTGGTAATAGCCGATACAGCACACTTTCCCTACATCGAGAAACCCGAAGAGTTCATGGCGGCGTTTACAAAAGTGCTGTAATACATTGAGCGGGGCGCAACCCCTGCATGGAGTTGTGCCCCTGTACTTCGAAAAGGAAAATTATGCCTAGATCCAAATCCCTGCCGCGCGGGGTTGCTGTAGTCGGCGCGGGGATGTCGAAGTTTGGAACGTTTGCCGAGAAGAACAGCCGCGATTTGTTCGTGGAAGCATTCAAGGATCTCAAAAAATCGGTAGACAAGGGGCTTGATCCACCCGTGATTGAAAGCCTCTACATCGGCAATTTCTCCAGTGATCAGTTCGAGCATCAGGCTCACATTGCTCCACTTCTAGCCGATTCCATTGGGCTCACGCCTCGCCCGGCAACGCGCGTCGAGGATGCCTGTGCCTCCGGCGGAGCTGCCATTCGCCAGGGTGTGATGGCGATCGCCTCTGGGATGTACGATGTAGTGCTCGTTGGCGGGGCGGAAAAGATGACTGCGCTGAATACTGCAGCTGTTACTGAAGCCCTGGGCACAGCAGCAGACATGCCTTTTGAAATCCCGGCCGGCTTCACGTTCCCCGGCTTTTATGCTGCCATGGCATCCGCCTACATGCACCGCTACGGAATGAGGCCTGAGCATTTGATGAATGTCGCGATCAAGAATCATGACAATGCGGCTCTCAACCCGAATGCGCAGTTCGGTGTCACGATCCAGAAGTGGATGGAGGGCCGTATTGCCGCGGCGATCAAAAAAGGAAAGCCGGCACCGGGCTGGAGCACCATCTGGGATTTCCTCCACGACGAATCGGGCAACCCCATGGTTGCCTGGCCGCTGCGCTTATTCGATTGCTCCCCGGTGACGGATGGCGCGGCTGCGGTTCTGCTCGTGGCCGAGGAGCGTGCCTACGAATTCACCGATCACCCCATCCATATCATCGGTTCGGGGCAGGCTTCCGATTCCGCGCTGCATGACCGCCCGGAGTTGACCGCGATTCCAGCCGCAAAGATCGCCTCGTCAAAAGCATACGAGATGGCAGGCGTGACCGCCGACGATATCCGTATTGCAGAGGTTCATGACTGTTTCACGATCGCTGAAATCATTGCCACGGAAGATCTCGGATTCTTTGTTCCTGGTGAAGGATTCAAGGCTGCGGAGGATGGCATGACCGCTCGCCACGGCGCCAAGCCTGTGAACACATCTGGCGGCCTGAAGGCAAAGGGGCATCCGGTCGGTGCCTCGGGCGTAGCCCAGGCGGTCGAAATCTGGAGGCAGATGCGCGGCCAGGCCGGAGAGCGGCAGGTGCCAGGGGATGTGCCTCTCGCACTGACCCATAATGTCGGCGCGACCGGCTCCACCTGTGTGGTCCACATCTACGAGCGGAGAAATTGATCATGGCGGAAGAAACCACCCCCCTGCCGTTCTCGGCGGCGTCTTTTGACAGGTACATTACCGATCATAAGCTTATGGCTGCACGTTGTAAGACCTGCGGCGATGTGTACGTCCCACCTCGCGCCATCTGCCCGGGTTGCCAAAGCGAGTCACTGGAATGGACAGAGACTCTGGGAAAGGGCAGGCTTGCTGCGTTCACCGTCATCTACAGCGGACCGACCTTCATGATCGAGCAGGGCTTCGACCGAAAAAATCCGTACGTTTCCGGGATCGTCGAGCTGGAAGAAGGCCCGCGTATCAGCGCACGCATCCTGGGAGTAGATCCCACCCAACCGTCCGACATCCGCATCGGAACGCCGATGACCCTGGATTTTGTCGAATTCGGCGAGGGCCAGGCGAAAAAGACGTATCTGGCGTTCCGAGTGTGAGGCGAAGAGCCTGACAAACGGTGTAACCGGCCGGTAACCACAGCGTGCTATTGTCAGCAAGCAAGGAATTGGACATGCCCGGGATCCGTGTGAACGACACTGACCTGTCTTACGAAATCCACGGAGAAGAATCGGCGCCGCCCGAATCGCCCTGATTCGATGGATTGTCACGCGAACGACTTGGAAACCCAGCCAATCGGCTGGCGCTATGAAATGCTCACCTCGCCAACAAGACAGTAACGAGGCGGTGAATGCCGCCCCATCGAAAGGAATGTACCGTATGAGAATGAAGGATAAAGTTGTGCTCGTCACAGGGGGTGGGGCGGGAATCGGTAAGGCAACTGCATTGCGTTTTGCCGAAGAGGGCGCAAGGGTTATTATCTGCGACTTGAACGAAATGGCCGGAGAGGAAACGGTCAAACTGCTTGGCGATGGGGCTTCATTCTACAAAGTCAATGTTGCCAGCCGCCAGGAGGTTCAGAAGTGGGTCGAGGCTGTGGTTGCTACATATGGCCGCATCGATGTGATCGTCAATAACGCAGGTGTGCTCCGTGACGGACAGCTGATCAAGTTCAAGGAAGGCCAGCTCGTAGGGCAGATGGCAGAAACCGATTTCGACCTGGTGATCTCGGTCAACTTGAAGGGCGTGTTCAACTGTTCCCAGGCTGTCGCACCGGTGATGGCTAAACAGGGCGGCGGCGTGATCCTGAACGCCACCTCGGTGGTCGGCCTGGATGGCAACTTTGGGCAGACGAATTATGTGGCAACAAAATCAGGCGTGATCGGAATGACCAAGGTCTGGTCGCGTGAACTCGGTAAATTCGGGATCCGCGTTAACGCTGTGGCTCCTGGCTTCACCGCCACGGAAATGATCACAGCCATGCCTGAAAAGGTACTGGATGGAATGAAATCACGCACTCCGCTGGGACGACTCGCTGACCCGCGCGATATCGCCAATGCCTATTTGTTCCTGGCTTCCGATGAGGCGTCATTCATCACCGGCGAAACCCTGCGCGTGGATGGTGGGATCGTGGTCGGTACCTGAGCCGGCTACTTGAAATACACCTGACTCCTGAGAAATATGAATGCTGCCGACCTGTTGACCCGACGAGCCCACCTGACCTCCGACCGCGAGGCATTGTACGACGCGATAAGCGGATCGCGGTACACGTACGGACAGTTGAATGAGCGCGCCTGTCGTGCGGCGAACTTCCTGCGTGAAACGTATGGTGTCCGGAAAGGCAGTCGCGTATCGATCCTTGCTCACAACAGCATCGCCTATATCGATCTGGTTTTTGGTCTAGGCAAGATCGGCGTGATCTTTGCTCCGCTCAACTGGAGATTGACCAGCCGGGAACTGACCTATATCGTCAACGACTGCCAGCCTGAGGTGTTGATCGTAGGACCGGAGTTTGTTTCCGTTTGGAATGAGATGAAGGATCGAGTCCAGGTCCAGCATGTTATTGCACTCGAAGGTGCAAATCTCCCGGGCATGGAAGAATATGAAGATCTGCTGACAATCGCCTCGGCCGGCGAACCAGATCGTCCGGAGCTGTCAGACGAGGATGGATATTGCATTCTATATACATCCGGGACGACTGGACTTCCAAAAGGCGCCGTTCTTCCCCACCGGCAGATCCTGTGGAATGCGATCAATACCGTGATTTCCTGGGGCTTAAGCGAGCGGGATGTCTCTCCTATCCTGACGCCCATGTTCCATTCCGGCGGGTTATTCGTCTTTCTTCTGCCCCTGTTCTATGCAGGCGGCCGGATTGTGATGGCTCGTTCATTCGATCCCGATGCCTCCCTGCAGCTGATCATGGCCGAACGCTGCACTGCGATCCTGGGCGTTCCCACCCTGTTTCAGGTATGGATGAACTCCCCCCGCTTTGCTGAGGCCGATTTCAGCCATGTTCACTTTTTTATCAGTGGTGGCGCTCCTTGTCCTCCCTCTTTGATTGAGGCCTGGAGCAACGCCAAGGGCGTGACGATGCGCCAGGGTTATGGCCTCACCGAAGTGGGCGTTAACTGTTTTTCGATGACAGATGAAGACGCCATTCGAAAGAGGGGATCCGTAGGCAAGCCGATCTTTCATAGTGCAATGCGGCTCGTGGATGCGGAGGGCAGCGATGTACCTGTTGGAGAGACCGGAGAATTGATCATCAAGGGACCACACGTCTGCGCCGGGTACTGGAACAACCCCACTGCGACGGCGGAGTCCCTGCGGGATGGCTGGTTCCACACCGGCGACATGGCACGCGTCGACGAAGAGGGTTATTTCTACATTGTCGGCCGCTTCAAGGATATGATCATCAGCGGCGGGGAGAACATTTACGCAGCAGAAGTGGAAGCGATCTTCCGCGAGCATGCCAGCGTGCTGGATGCCGCCCTGATTGGCCAGCCGGATGAAAAATGGGGGGAAGTAGGCCTGATGATCGTGGTGAGAAAATCAAACCAGACAGCGAGCGCGGAAGAGCTGCTGCAATTTTGCCAGGGACGTCTGGCCAGGTACAAGATTCCCAGGAGGATCGAGTTCGTGGACACCCTGCCCTATTCACCGTATGGAAAGGTGATCAAAGCGGAGCTGCGGAAAATGTTCTTGGAAATGAGCGAGTGACCGAGGAAGTTTCATGCCAAAGATAAAAGCCAACGGTATTGAGCTCTACCACGAGATACAGGGCGAGGGAAAACCGATCGTCCTGATTTCGGGACTGGGCTATTCGCACTGGCAGTGGCACCGCATGGTTCCTCTGCTGGCAGAGCATTTCCAGGTCATCACATTTGACAACCGCGGCGTGGGACAGAGCGACAAGCCCGCCGGTCCCTATACCGCTCAAATGCTTGCGGCAGACACAGCCGGGCTGTTGGAAGCACTCGGGATCGATCGGGCTGTCGTCATGGGCCATTCCATGGGAGGTTTTATCGCCCAGGCGATGGCCCTCGAATTTCCACACAGGGTGGAGAAGCTCATTCTATGCTCGACGAATTTTGGCGGGCCGCGCCACATCCCGGTCACACCTGAAGCGATGAAAGTTCTCACGGATGTGAGCAGCGATCCGTTAACTCGTTTTAAGAACGGACTTGCCGTCAGTACTGCACCGGGCTGGCCGGAAAAGAATCCGAAAATAATCCAGAGCTGGGTGGAGTGGCGCATTGCAAATCCAATTGAGCCGGCAGCCTATCAATCGCAGCTTGCCATTGGGATGGGACTACTCCCTGAAGCTGAGGCCTTCGAGAATAAATTGCATCGCATTCACGTGCCAACCCTCATCCTGTTTGGTGAACATGACAAGGTTGTCCCAGCGGAGAACGCATCGCTGATCGCAGCCAGGATCGCGAAGAGCGAAATCGTGATCTTCCCGGATGCGGGTCATTTCTTCCCTATTGAAATACCCGAAGCCGCTTCACGTGCTGTCGTTGAATTTACAAACAGGAGGTGATGCCCAACGTTATCTCTGTCGATCCCGATCCTGACTATCTCAAACTATTCAAAAGAGGAGAAAAAATGAAAGTCTTACGCACATTAGCATTTGCGCTGGTCACCCTGGCCTTGATCCTGGCCGCCTGCGCTCCCGCACCGACGGAGGCGCCTGCCGTCACAGAAGCCCCGGCCACCGAGGCACCCACGGAAGAAGCCACAGAGGCTCCCACGGAAGAAGCAACGGAAGCAGCGACGGAAGCAGCCACCGAGGCGCCTGCCGCCAGCCTGACCTGTGCTGAACCGGTCAAAGTCGGTTTGATCACGGATGCGTCCGGTGCCCTCGCCATCTATGGCGCCCACATCCTGCGCTCCTTTATGCTCGGAATGGAATATGCCACGGGTGCGCCCGGTACGGCGGGTGAAACATTCGACTTCGCCCAGACCCAGGAAAATACCTTCACCCTTGACGAATGTGAATTCCAGATCTTCGTCCGGGATGATGCAAGCAATCCTGAGAATACAGCCACGGTCGCTCGGGAACTGATCGATGTCGAGGGTGTCAACATCCTGGTAGGCACGGTCTCCTCCGGCGCCACGGCTACCCTTCAGGGTATTGCGCTCGAAAACCAGATCCCATTGATCGTCGCCCCGGCTGCTGCGAATGACATTACGGGTGTCAACTTCAACGAGTATACGTTCCGTACCAGCCGAAACAACTACCAGGACGCCATTAATGAATGCTCGGCCCTCACCGATCAGTACACGGACTTTGTCCAGATCGCTCCTGATTACGCGTTCGGCCGCGGCTCGGCAGCAGCCTTCCGGGATGCATGCACACTCGAAGGCGGGACCTTTGTCGCGGATGATATTTTTGCCCCGCTGGACACCACCGATTTCACCCCCTACATGGAACAGATTGCCAACTCGGGCGCCGAAGCCTACATTGTGACCTGGGCCGGATCCGGTTTTGTCTCCCTGATGCAGGCAGCCGCCGACCAGGGCGTGACTGATACCATGGCCCTCGGCGCTACATTCATCGACAATGTTCTCATGCCCACGTTCTTTGCGAACGCAGTCGGCAGCACGGCGGGCATTCTATATCACTACAGCGCCCCCGACAATCCAGCGAACGATTTCCTGGTCGAGAATACAAAACCGCGCTACGGTGTCATGCCTGACTTGTTTGACGCCGACGGCATGAATGCCGCGATCATGGTCGTCGAGGCCGTGAAAGCCACGAACGGCGACCTCAACGGTGATGCTCTGATGGCGGCAATGGAAGGCATGGAATTCGAAGGACCCAAGGGAACGATCTTGATCCGCCCCGAAGACCATGTGGCTATTCAGGACATGTACATCCTGAGGCTGGACAATGTAACCGACCCCGACGCCAATTTCTACGAGTACGTGGACACAACCCGCCCCGAACCGCCCTGTCTCCTGCCCGAGAACCTTCGGGATCGCTGCGGCGACCTGCCCTATGGCTCCCTGAGCGGACAATAGATTCGTAATACAATACGTCCCTAAGGGTCCTGGTGCCCTTAGGGACGGACTCGCAGGAAGGTGCGATGGATAGCGATATCATTATCGAAACGAAAAATCTGACAAAGCAGTTCGGCGCTCTGGTCGCTGTGGACGATGTAAGCATGCAGGTACGCAAAAACTCCTTGCATGCGATCATCGGCCCCAATGGTGCGGGCAAGACCACATTCTTCAACCTTCTCAGTGGGAACCTCGAGCCCACTCGAGGCCAGGTGTTCTACAAAGGCCGTGATATTACGCACCAGCCGGTCCATCGTACGATTCATTTCGGGATCGGGCGCTCGTTCCAGATCACCAATATTTTTCCAAATTTGACGGTCCTTGAAAATATCCGTCTTGCCTCCCAGGCCTTGGGAAACGACAACTTCAAGTTCTGGCAGCCTGCCTCGGATTTTCGTCGCTATGAAGAGCGTGCCTGGGATGTGATAAAGCAGGTGGGGCTCGCAGACCGCGCCCAGGCTCCCGCCCGCACGTTGCCTCACGGAGACCAGCGCAAGCTCGAGCTCGGTATGATCCTTGCCCCCGACCCGGAGGTGCTGCTGCTCGATGAACCAACCGCCGGCATGGCAGCCGAGCAGGTACCCGAACTGCTGGCGCTGATCCGGGAAATCCAGAAGGCCGGCAATAAGACGGTTATGCTTGTGGAACATAATATGAATGTGGTTATGAGCGTTTCAAATACCATCACGGTCATGCACCTGGGAAAAGTATTGGCTGTCGGCTCACCCGCTGAGATTGCATCCAACAAAGAAGTTCAAACCGCCTATCTGGGCGGACTCTACGAATTAAATATTTGACGACGAGGCTGCATGGAATTCCTCCTCGAGGTCCACAATATCCACACCTTCATAGGCCAATACCACATCCTCCAGGGAGTGGATCTGCGCGTGCCACGCGGCTCGATCACAGCCCTGCTTGGACGAAATGGCGCAGGCAAGACAACCACGCTCAAAACCATCCTGGGTCTCACTCCGCCGCGTGCTGGCCAGGTCCTCTACGATGGACACCCGATTCAGGGAATGCGCTCCTTTGAGATTGCATCGCTGGGTATTGGCTTTGTTCCAGAGCACAGGGCTATCTTCCGGGACCTCACGGTAGAGGAGAATCTAAAGATTGCGGAACGTGTGAAAGGGGATTACGCTCTCAAGAGCGAATTCATCTTCGGTCTATTTCCAGACTTAAAACGCCTCATCACGCTTTCGGGCGCCAGTCTTTCGGGCGGCCAGCAACAGATGCTTGCCATTGCCCGGGCCCTGGTCGCCGACAACCGCCTGCTTCTTATCGACGAGCCCAGTGAAGGGCTTGCCCCCGTTATTATCGAGCACATGATCTCCGCGATTCGACAGCTGTCCGAACAATCGACGGTCATCCTGGTGGAGCAAAACTTTCTAGTTGCCAGCCAGCTTGCGGAATATTATGTGATCATCGAAGAGGGACGATCTGTTCGTTCCGGTTTGATGAAAGAGCTGGTCGAGGATAAGGCTACCATCCATCGTTATCTGGGAGCCGCATAATTTCATGAACTACTTCCTTCGTAAAAACCTTGTGCTCCTGATCACCCTGGCCGTAATTGCCATATTCTTCGCGGCTGCCGCCCGGGGAATGAATGACCGCGATTTCCTGATCACGCTTTTGCGCGGCCTCTCGGTCGGATCCCTCACATTCCTTGTTGCATCGGGATTTTCGCTCATCTTCGGTCTGCTCGATGTGCTCAATCTTGCCCATGGCACCCTCTTCATGATCGGAGCCTACATTGGCTGGACTGTTTATGTGCGGCCCGATACATTTGTGGACCTGTTGACTCCCGTTGCCCTGGCAGTCAGCGGCTTTGCTCTCCGCGATGTATTTCCGCTTCTTTCCACCCGCATCCAGCCGGCCTCGACAATCAAGCGGATCCTGCCCTGGGCCCTGATCCTGGTCTCGCTCGGTCTCTTTGCATGGGTACTGCCGCGTTATCCTGTAGCCATATGGGACGTTGAAAACTATGGGCAGAGTCCTGTCACATTCGCTTTTATGGCCAGTCAGGGTACCCGGGCACCTGTCTCTCCAGCTCCGTTTAGCGCGGTATCGCCCGCCATTGCGATGATGGGGATCATGCTGGCCAGTCTTGCGGGGACGTTTGGTCTTTCCTTATTCGGCAGCTCGGTCCCGCGGCAGACAACCCTTCGATGGCAATCCTGGATTGGTTTCGTAGCTCTACTATCACTTGCCCTGGCTGTGTTCCTGTTCAACGATGTACTGACCACGACCTTGTACAATCTCAACTCGAATTGGCTGTTTTTGCTCTCCGTTCTGGTAGCCGTATTGTGCGGGGTGGGCCTTGGCGCCTTGATGGAAGCCACTCTCATCCGCCCGCTCTATATCCGTCCCATCTACCAGTTGATGCTCACTCTGGGCATGAGCGCCATCGGGATCGAGATGGTCCGTGCCATTTGGGGACGTCCAGAGTTTGTCATGCCCAAGCCCGCCTTGTTTGACGGTACGGGAGAAGGCTGCCCGGCAACAAGCCTAGCCGGTTGGTGGGAGCATCACTGTTCCACGGTGATGCTCCTCGATGGACGTGTGCGAGTCTACAACGAGATCTTCATCCCCCTGGTAGGACTGCTCGTCCTGATCTCGATCTGGATCCTGCTGCAGCGAACCCGCCTGGGGATGATCATCCGTGCCGGTGTGCAGGACCGCGAAATGGTAGAGGCACTTGGCATCAACGTAAGACGCGTATTTACCATGGTTTTCGCTCTGGGTGTCGGACTGGCTGCCCTCGGCGGGGCACTTGCCGCGCCATCGATGGGCCTGTCGAATGCCATGGGTGAGAGCCTGTTTCTCAACGCGCTGATCGCCCTCGCCATTGGGGGTCTCACCAATTATCCCGGCGCAGCTCTGGGCTCAGTTCTGGTCGGGCTCCTGCAGCAATTCATCATTAAGTATGGGCAGATCGGCATTCCCATCCCTTTTACCGATATTCTCTTCAAGCCAACGCCGCCGCTTGTGCCCGCTTCGACAGTACTGTTGATGGTCATCATCCTGCTCATCCTTCCGAACGGACTCCTTGGCAGGAAGGAATAACCCATGGTAACAAAACCTGCCTCCCAACTCTCTATCTTCCTGGCCAAATACCGCGCCCCCCTGCTTATTCTCCTGCTGCTTGTCCTTCTTCCGTTCTTCGTGGGCGCGCTGGAAGGATCGCCGCCACTGTCTGTTTGGAACAACCAGGCCGGGACTTCGAAGTTTATCCAGGGCCTGGCGATCGAAATCTTCATCCTGACCTTGTTCGCCATGAGTTATGACCTCATCTTTGGCATCACCGGTCTGCTCTCCTTTGGTCATTCGATGTTCTTCGCCGTTGGAGCCTACCTGACAGGTATAGCCATCAAAAGCTTCAACCTGTCCCTGCCGGCCACATTCGGACTTGTTATGCTGGCAGCAATCGTTCAAGCCTTATTATTCGGCATGGTCCTGCCACGCGTGAAAGGCATCACTTTTGCCCTGGTTACGCTGGGAATCGCATCGGTCTTTCATATTGTGGTCATGTCCAGCGAGCTTGGACCCTATACGGGTGCCGACGTGGGACTGCAAGGCGTGATTGTGCCTGCCTTTATCAGCCCTGCCAATGAGCGGCTTCGCTTCTATTTTGCGGCGCTTACGATCCTGGTGTTGATCTATCTGCTGTACGAACGGTTCATCACTTCCCCCACGGGACGAGTCTGTATTGCCATCCGTGAAAACGAGAATCGGGCATTGATGCTGGGGTTCAACACCTTTCATTTCAAACTGGCATCCCTGCTGCTGTCGTCGATCACGGCTGCCCTGGCCGGCTTTCTACATACACTCTTTCAGCCGATCGTCAGCCCCAATGTGGCTGGGCTGGGATTCACTGTTTCGGCCCTGCTGATTATCCTGATTGGCGGCGTAGGCACTCTGCAGGGAGCCTTTGTGGGCGCGATCGTCTATCGCCTGCTCGATTTTGGACTGCGACGCTATATAGGCGAGAGCGCCAGTTTTATCAACGGCGCGATCTATGTCGCCTTTGTCCTGTTCATCCCGTTTGGAATTGTCGGCACCTGGCGGCTCAGGTCGAATCAGATCAAAGAGGGCTGGAAGCGCCTCTTGCAGCGCTTTGACTGAAAGCCTCGTCTGTTCCTTCCCTATGTTCTACCAGGAAAACCCGTATGGCACAGTCTGCCATGCGGGATCATTTATCCCCTTCATACAGATACCCCGTTCCACGCACACTGATGACGCGTTCAGAGAGAGCTGGAAAGCTCTCGAGCTTGTGGCGCAGGCGGCTGACCAGCGGACGCAGGATCTCTGGCGCCTCGCGCTGGGAGGTATCATAGCCCTGGACCAGCAGGACCAGCTCGCGGTGGGAATAGACCCGGCCCGGGTTTTCGATCAGCACGCGCAGCAACCGTCCTTCGGCGGGAGTGAGATGGATGATCTGATCCTTTTTGCGCACCTGGCGGCGGGAGAGGTCGATATGGGTGCCGTCCTTCAACGAAAACTCGGCGGCACCTTCGTCCACGTCCATGGAGGAGATGCCTCCGCGCATTTTTAAGCGAGACTCTCGGCGGGATAAGCCCTTCTTGATGCTGGCAATCACCTGGGCGGGTGAGGCCGGCTTGAGCAGGTAATCATGGATGCGCAGGCGCAGCGCCTGGATGGCCGATTCAGTGGTCCCGAAGGCGGTCAACAGAATAACCTCCGTCTCAGGGGAAATCTGGTTGACAACCTGGACCACTTCCAGCCCGTCCATGCCAGGCATACGCAGGTCCACGACCATGATCTCCACAGGATGCGTACGGACATACTCAACCGCTGCCTGTCCATTCGGGACAGAATTCACCGTATATCCCTCGAGACGCAAAATATCGCTCAGGGATTGGCGTGCAACAGGCTCGTCATCGACAACTAAAATATTCGATTTCATTGCTTATCTCCCATCGGAAGGAATAAACGAAAACAGGCACCGGACCCGCGTCCGGAAATAAGATCGAGCGTTCCGCCATGGGCGGTGACAATATTGTAACTCACTGTCAGCCCAAGCCCTGTGCCTCCCTCTTTTGTACTAAAGAATGGTTCGAAGATGCTCTCACGACGCTCTGCCGGGATACCGGGACCCTTGTCTTCGAAGATCAGCTCAATGCCGCCCGGCAGAGCCCTGGCGCTGATCGCGACCTCGCCGCCATCTGGCATGGCATCGAGTGCGTTCAGGATCAGATTGAAAAAGATTTGCTGGATCTGGCTGCTGACCGCATAGATCGGGGGCAGCGATTCGGGAAGCTCCGTCTTGACCTGAATATTCTTCAATCGCAGCTGCTGGGAGGTCAGGCTGATCACATGGGTCAGCAGGTCGAGCAGGTCCACCTGTTCGACGCGCGCCGCGCCCGGGCGGTAGAAGTCGAGCATTCGTTGGCTGGTCTGCATCAGGCGCTCGAGCTCCTTTTTGGCAAGCTCGAAATATTCCTTGCGCTTCTCAGGTGGGACGTTCTCATGCCCGGCCAGGTGCAGGCAGTTCTGTACCGACTGGAGCGGGTTGTTGATCTCATGCGCAATGGAAGCGGTCAGTCGCCCGGCCGCCGCCATTTTTTCCACCCGCAGCAGCGCTTGTTGAGATTCTTCGATCTGCTTCACATACGCCCGTAATTCTTCATACAGGCTGGCATTCTCCATCGCAACCACCGCCTGTCGGGCGAGAACGAAGAATAATTCAAGGTCGGCGCCGCGAAAAGAGGAGCCGCTGGAATCGCGGGCGGCGAACAGGACGCTGTGCAGGTTCGAGCGGGCAATGGGTATCAGGATCGCCGAACCAAGCCCGAGCTTGGACAGAAGCGACTGCGCCTCTGCCTCCCCGGGACCGGTCGCGTTGATCACGATCGGATTCCCATCCGAATCGACCCGCTTGACGAGCTGGCAGGCATAGTTGTCCTCTTCAATCAAGAAGACCCGGCCGCGCTGGGCAACGGTGGTCACCTGTCCATTTTCCACCTGGTAATAGGCGGCATTCGAGCAGTGAAGGTGGTCACGGATCGCGGACAGGATCAGGTCGAGAAGGCGGTCGCGGTCGGTCTCGGAAAAGAGGGTTTCCGTGACGCTGAACAACGGCCGTAGGGCCTGCATACGAGCCGTCTCACGTTTGCGCTGGTTGTCGGTCAATACCTGGCGCACCGTGGACAGCAATTCCTCACTGCGCTCGAACGGTTTGAGCAGGAGCCCATCCACGCCCTGGCGCAGGGCACGGATGGCGGTTTCGACAGTGCCGAACCCCGTCATCACCAGTACGGCAATATCCGGCTGGACCATCTGGGCGCGTGAGATCACGTCGAAGCCGTCCACCTCCGGCATACGGATATCGACGACCAGCAGGTCGACGCGGTGGTTCTGGAGATGTTCGATTGCGGCGCGCGGATCGGTCAGCGCAACTACGTCATAGCCGGCCCGGCTCAGAACCCGCTTGCACAGCGCGGCAATCCCCGGTTCATCATCGACAACGAGAGTGGAGACAGTTTCCATAATTCCTTAGAGTGGCAACCAGACAGTGAATTTAGAACCCTTGCCCGGCTGGCTTTCGACATCGATCTGCCCCCCGTGGTCAGTGACAATGCCATACGTAACAGAGAGGCCCAGGCCGGTCCCGCCACGGTTGCCCTTGGTTGTGTAGAACGGCTCAAAGATGCGCGCCTGATCTGCCGGGGAGATGCCAATGCCGGTGTCCATAACCGTGACCACCACCCAGTCACGATTGTTGCGGGCGACCGTTTCCGTCAAAATCTTCATCTCTCCGCCGTTCGGCATGGCCTGCAGTGCATTATGGACGAGATTCAACAGGACCTGTTTCATCTGGTTGGCGTCGACCAGCACCCAGGGAAGGTTGACCTCCAGATCGATGTTCAGGGTCACCCCACCGCTGTGGATCAGATGCTTGCTCAGGGCGACGACATCCTCAACGATCTCATTGAGCGAGGTCCGGGCCCGCGTACTTTCGCTCTGGCGGGCGAAGTCGAGCAGACGGCGGACTACAGAACGCGCCCGCAGCGCCTCGCGCAGGACGATCTCGATATCCTTGTGCATCTCGCTCTCTACGGGGATCTCATCCAGCGCCAGCTCGGCGAACCCGGTCACCGAGGTCAGCGGGTTGTTCAGCTCGTGAGCAATGCCTGCCGCCATCTCACCAACCGCGGCCAGCTTGGCGGCCTGGATCAACTGGTTCTCGGCCGAGCGCTGTGCTTCCATGCGAGAGCGTAATTCCACTTGGGCGGAACGAAGCTGGGTGATCATGACCTGCAGGCGCTGGTACTGGTCCGCGCTGGTGATCACACTGGCCAGAATCCCTGCAAGCGATTCGAGCGCCATAAAATCATTGTGGGTAAAGGCGTTGCGTGAGCTGCTTTCCACATCGACGATCCCCAGGATTTTGACCCCCTCCCGGATGACTACGCACATTTCCGAGCCAGCCTGCCAGCCTTTGATGGACCGGTAGCGGGCATCCTGCATCACATCGTTGACAACAACACTCTCACCGGTTTTGAATACATGACCGGTGATCCCGCCGCTGACCGGATATTCGAAGGAGCGCATGGCACGCTTGACCACGCTCTGACTGGTCCCGCCGAAGCCGCCGATGGTCAGGTTGCCTTTATCATCGGCGATGAAGACAGCGGCCAGCTCATAGGTAAAGTAGCGGGCCAGCAGCTCGGCTGTGATTTCGGCCACAGCGCGCGGATCGGTTAATCCGATCACCTGCTGAACAACTTCATGGATCAGGCCCAGGTTGCGGGCTCGACCTTCGGCCTCTTCCCGCAGGCGGGTGTAATCGGCAATGCTCGCCAGGTGGCTGGCGATCACGGTCAAAAGGCTTTCATCGTATAGAGTGAAGGCATTGGCGCGCAGACTTTCGATGCACAGCACGCCGATGGTCAGGCCTCGGAAGCGCAGTGGAATGTACAGGCCAGCTAAAGCCCTGTCATACAATGGCAGGCTGTCATCCGGAGAACTCTCTCCCAATCGAACTTTCTGGCCGCGTTTCAGCAGTGCGGTGATCCTGTGTTCGTTCGCGTTTTGAACGGTGGAAATCATGTCTCCTTCGCTGCTGCGATATTCACTCAACAACCGGTTATCAGACGATAGCAGGTACAGCACGATCAGTTCAGTCTTCAGGGCGCGCGAGAGCAACGCAAACATACGCCGGGCGATCTGCTCGAGGTTGCGTCCGGTGGAAACGGTCAGAGCAAAGTCGTTCAAGAGTCCGAGGCGGCGCAGATGCTCGGCCATTTCCGCAAAGGTAATAATGGTCTCCACCGAAGGCGAGACTTGAGTGGCCAGCTCGATCAGTCGCTTCCATTCATCACGCTTGAACTCGGTCGCGCGCCAGAGGACCAGAGCTCCAATAAGGCGCTGTCCGATCACCAGGGGAACACAGGCCCACAGGCGGGTGGTCGATTTCAAGCCTCGATGAGGGATCTCCGACCACCATTCACTTTGACGGTTGATCACGATTGGGGAAAGATTGACACCCACCCGGCGCAGCAGGGAATTCCCTTCGATGGAGATCACCAGGTCGGCACAGGAGGGAGCGTTCCATTGGGCCCGCACCTCGAGTGACTCCCCGCGCCGGATGGCAAGCCAGGCGCCCTGTACCGAGACGAGCCGGATAAACGACGCCAGAGCGCGGTCCAGCGCACGGGGCAGATCATAGGGATTTTCCGAATCCAGATCGGGCACGAGCAGAGAGGCGGCCACCGAAGACGAGGCCGAGAGGTCCGGCGCCCGCTCCTCTTTATTCATCCCGGAAATGACCAGCCTCCACATTCTCTGTGAATCGCTTGACATCTGGTTCGCACCCGCGACAACCACTCGAGACACGCCCGCCAGCGGAAAGGCATACAGCCTTCCGGTATCCAGGGAGCTGGATTCGGGCAGGGAAACGGACCGGCTCTGTCCGCCGCTTAACGCGCCGCACAGCCATGAATCCACTTCGATCTTGCTGAGGAATTTCATCAAGCCTGGCTGCATTTTCTTCCCGAGATGGTAATGAGACAACACCCGCCACTTGCCTGCCTCACGTTCGACAAGAGCAGACCAGGCAACCCCGGTTAATTGGCTGGCTTCCTTTAGCTGGGTATCGATACTTGAATGGGATGGCATTCTGGATTAATTATACAGCAGAGGCATAATCTGTACGGAGAGCCGCCAGCCGCTCCGTGTCCAGATGGTAAAATGACCGCATGACTGACCTAATCGTAATCGGCGGCGGGCTGGCCGGCAGTGAAGCCGCCTGGCAGGCCGCCCAACGGGGACTGCGCGTGTCCCTGTATGAAATGCGCCCTACACTGGGCACCGGAGCGCACCAGACCTCAGACCTGGCCGAGCTCGTCTGTTCGAATTCTCTTGGATCAAACCTCCCGGACAGGGCCTCGGGCCTGCTCAAGAACGAAGCGCGACTGCTTGGCTCCATGCTCCTGGAGGCAGCCGCTTCTGCCGCGCTGCCCGCGGGAGGCGCGCTAGCTGTGGACAGAGAGCTGTTCGCCCGGCTTGTCACAGAGCGGATCCAGGGGCATCCCAACATTGAGCTGATACGGAAAGAGATGAAGGATATCCCCGACATACCCGCCATCATCGCCAGCGGACCGCTGACATCCCCTTCGCTATCCCGGTCCATCTCCGGATTAAGTGGTGAAGAACACCTGTATTTTTTCGATGCGATCGCACCGGTCATCCATGCCGATTCGATGGATATGAATATTGCCTTCCGTGCCTCACGCTACGGCACTGGCGAGCAGGAGGAAGGCGATTACATTAATTGTCCATTTACCAAAGAGGAATATTACGCCTTTGTGGAAGCCCTCCTGACAGCTGAGCGGATCGAGCTTTACGATTTCGAAGAGGCGATCAAAAACGGCGTTAAGGCCGGGCATTTCTTCGAGGGCTGTCTGCCAGTCGAGATCATTGCCGAGCGCGGTCTGGACTCACTTGCCTTTGGGCCCATGCGCCCGGTCGGTTTGCGTGACCCGCGCACCGGGCGGCGTCCGTATGCGATCGTCCAGCTGCGGCAGGACAATCTCGCCGGCAGTCTTTACAACCTGGTTGGTTTTCAGACCAATTTGAAGTTCCCCGAGCAAAAGCGCGTCCTGCGGATGATCCCCGGGTTGGAAAATGCTGAATTCATGCGCTATGGGCAAATGCACCGGAATACGTTCATCGCATCCCCAAAATTATTACGCCCGACCCTTCAGCATATTGAACGCGATGACCTGTTCTTCGCCGGCCAGATCACCGGCGTGGAAGGCTATATGGGAAATATCGCCACCGGCCTGCTGGCCGGGACCAATGCCGCGCGCCTGATCCACAACGAAGAACCCATGATCCTTCCGCCAACAACGATGCTGGGAGCCTTGTGTCACTATGTGACCCACGCCGACTTGAAGGACTTCCAGCCCATGAAGGCAAATTTCGGGATCCTGCCGCCGCTTGACTTTGCAGCCAAAATTGGGAAGCGCGAACGCGGGAAAGCCTATGCCGAGCGTGCCCTGGAGGATCTGGCCCTTGCCGTGAACGGGATCGAAGTGTGAAGAACAGGTCGATCATCGTCTATCTTTCCACCATAGGATTGCTGCTGATCATCACTCTGGGATGGTATGCCTATTCGTATGCTTCCCAAACGGAAGCCGAGTCGATCACGTTCGATGGGCAGCGTGCCTATGCCGATGTTGAAACCCAGGTCGCCTTCGGGCCGCGCATCCCCGGTTCTCCCGGGCACGACCGGATCGTAGAGTGGATGCAGGCTGAACTGGAGTCGGCTGGCTGGGTGGTAGAAGTCCAGGATTCCGAGGCGATGGGCCATCCCATCAAAAATGTGGTTGCAAAAAAGAGCAAGGAGCCTCCTCAGATCATCCTGGGCGCCCACTATGACACGCGTATGTACGCCGACAATGATCCCAACCCTGCCAACCATACAAACCCTGTGCCTGGTGGGAATGATGGTGCCTCGGGCGTCGCCGTTCTTCTTGAACTTGCACGGACCCTTCCCAGGGAAACTCCCCCACTCTGGCTCGTATTCTTCGATGCCGAAGACAACGGCCGCATCGAGGGCTGG
>DASUOS010000208.1:0-7037 GCA_036276515.1 Anaerolineales bacterium
CTCGGATCACAAAGCCATCGCGTACTGAGGTCTCGGCATACATCTGATACAGCATGGAAAAATCGTCCGCGTTACCTATGCGCAAAGAAACACCTTTCTTTTCGGCCAGCCGGATGTTGTAGCGGGTCTTCTGTTTCATGCGCGCCAGCAGCTCCTCTTCAGATGGGGTTAGATCTACAAGAACCGTGTTGCGAAACTGGATCTGGTCAGAGGAGAATCCCCAGCCTCTGCGCATCAATTCATTAACGAGTGCCTGACCGTCTGCCTCTTTGGTATCCTGCTCCCCACCCGGGACACCGGTTCCCAGTACGACATCGGGATCCATCTTCAAAAAGATGGCGCCCTGCTTTCTGGCTAACGCCTGCAGATCGCCAAGCACACGGTTCCGCAGGGATTCGTTCGACCAGTCAAGCAGAGGGCCTTTGGGAGAATAGAGGACGGATAAGCGGGCAGCAAATCCGTTGCGGAGGATCTGGCGTTTGAGGATCAGTGCTGCGGCTGTATAGCGGCCAGGGGTGAGTGGCCAGGGGTCAGTGTCTTTAAGAACTGTACACTTCCCGTCTGAGGTCCAGATGGCGTAGAGAGGGCTCCAGCCGTACTTCGCCTTCACCTGTCCCCATTCGTGGGTCTGGAGAAAGTGTGGGTCGGGAAGGTTGGAAATGATGGAATTCCAGGTGTTTCGATCCACTCTATTCTCGATTCCCGATGAATTTCAAATAGGCCCAATACAACAATGGATTATAGACCCGGTCCATGGCCTGGGCGGCGCGTTTGAGCTGGCCGCCGAAGCCGCGCTTAAAGCGGTAGACGCCCCACAGGCCATCCTGGCGCTTTTCGAAGTTCGCTTCCAGGGTGGCTTCCTCCTCGTCCGGGACACCCCAGAGATCGTATTCCTCGCAGCCGTGCGCTTTGGCCCATTTCATGGCCTCCCACTGTACGAGATAGGCCGGCATACGATTACGTTCCTCGTCGGTGGAGGCGCCGTAAAGGTAATAGGCACGGTTGCCGTGACAGGCGACGAACAGCGCGGCCAGAGGTTTGCCTCCATACTCCGCGACGAGAATTTCGCACTTCCCTTTCGGATGGAGCAGGTCGTAAGCACGTCGATAATACTCCAGCGAGTGGACCCCGAATCCATCCCGCCCGCCGGTGGTGAGCATCATGTTATGAAAAGCCTGGAGGTCTGCCCAGGGTCGGACAGTCACTCCTTTTTTCTCGGCGAGGCGAATGTTGTAGCGGGTCTTCTGTTTCATCCGGGCCAGGATCTCATCGTCCGAACCCTGAATGTCGACAAGGATCGTACGAGGCGGCTGGATATTATGGGGAGAGGTGCGGAGTGTCGGGTGCCGGGTGTCAGGTGTCAGGTCCTTCCAGAGATCAGGCTCGAGCTTAAGGAAGATGGCGCGGTATTGCCTGCAGGCGACATCGATCTCCGGCCAGAGTGTGGAGTCGGGATTGGCTTTGGGGATATAGCCGATCGTGAATCCCAGCGGCACGTTCCGAAATAAGATCTGCACGCCTGCCTCCCCATTCACGATCCGGACGGGTTTCCAGCCGAATCCCGACTTTAACTCCCCCCATTCTCCGGTCTGCAGGAGGTGCGCGTTGGGAAAAGAGGTCAGAAATCGGGTCCAGTCGGGGAGGGAAACGGTGGGCATGGGTTGGGTTTTTTGTTGAAAGTTTGAAGTTTGAACGTTTAAACGTTCAAACTCACAGGATCGATGTAATATCCAACTGCAGCGTTTCGCGAAGGGAAGCGCCGGGGATCAGCTCGTCAAGCTGTGCGATGATGGCTTCGATATCGCCGGCCTGGCTGAGACGGGAGAGAGAGTCGATGGCCTGCGACAGGTCCGGGGCTGGTATAGGAGCGTCAGTATCCAGGCGGAAGATATCGGGGTGGCGGGTGTCAAGAAGAGGGGTGTCCGGGTCCCAAAGTTCCTCCGTCAATTTCTCGCCGGGACGGATGCCCGTGTAGGAGATGTCAATATCACGGTAGGGCTCGAGGCCCGAGAGACGGATCAGGTCCTGCGCCAGGTCCAAGATGCGAACCGGCTCACCCATGTTGAGCACAAACGTTTCACCGCCGTTCCCCATCGAGGCGGCCTGCAGCACGAGATAGACCGCCTCCGGTATGGTCATGAAGTAGCGAAACATGTCCGGGTGCGTGATCGTGACAGGGCCGCCGCCGGCAATCTGCTGCTTGAAGATGGGAATGATACTGCCCCGGCTGCCCAGCACATTCCCGAAGCGGACAACTGTGAAGGATCTGCCTGTCCGCTGGGCAGCGCTCAACACGATCATCTCTGCCAGGCGTTTGGTCGCTCCGTACATGGATGTGGGCCGGACTGCCTTGTCGGTGGAGATCAGTACGAATTTTTCAACTTCATGGACGAGCGCAGTCTGCACTACCTGATGCGTGCCCAGCACGTTGTTGGTGACCGCTTCCACAATGTTCACTTCCATCAGGGGCACGTGCTTGTGCGCAGCGGCATGGAAGACGATCTGCGGCTGAAGTTCGCTAAAGATCGACCCCAGCCGCAGGGGGTCCCGCACATCGGCAATGACAGGGGAAAGTGGCAGGGCGGGATAGTCCTGTTTCAGCTCGAGCAGGATCTCGAAGATGCTGTTCTCACCGTGTCCGAGCAGGATCAATGCGGACGGCGCTCGGCGGGCGATCTGGCGGCAGAGCTCACGCCCGATCGAGCCGCCTGCCCCGGTGACAAGAACGCGCTTCCCTGCCAGGGACGCGCCGACCGCCTCATCGTTGACCCGAACCGGCTCCCGGCGCAGCAGGTCGGTGATGTCCACTTCGTGCAGGCGGTTGACACTGACCTGCCCACCGATCAGCTCCACCATGCCGGGCATGGTCCGGGAGGGGATACCCTTATGGCGGCAGACATCGTTGACCGAGCGCACCAGCCGGCCCGGAGCAGAGGGAATGGCCAGGATCACTTCGTCCACGTGATGCAGATCGATCATGGAAGCCAGGTCGCCGATCGCGCCGATAACATTCACACCGTGGATGGTTTGATTCTGTTTTGCCGGATCGTCATCGAGAAAGCCGATGGGAGTCAGGTTGAGCTGGGGTGACCTCTGCAGTTCATGTACCACCAGTGCACCCGAGTCGCCAGCCCCGAGGAGCAGGGCACGTTTCTCTTTACCCTTCGGCCGCGCCATGGCCGCCTGTTCGGAGAACATGCGCAGGGCAAAACGCGAGCCGCCGATCAGGATCAGGGAAAGCAGCCAGTCGATCCCCAGGGCCGAGCGCGGCATACCAGGAAGCACCCGCCCGGTGACGATCAACAACGCCATGATTCCGGAAGTCAGCACGGAGGCCGTTGTGACGGCGACGGTGATCAGCCGCAGCTCGCCGGTACTGGCATACATCCACAGCCGGCGGTACAGGCCGAAGAAATAAAAGACAGGGAGCTTGATGGCAAGCGCCACTACGCACATCAGCAGTACAGCGGGGAAATAGTACGGAAGCTCACCCACATCCAGCCGCAGTGCAAAACTGCCCAGAACGGAAATAACGATCAGGGCAATGTCACCGATCAAAACAAAACGATTTTGAATCTGAATGCGGGAGAATGTCATGAATAACATGAAATGGATGCTAGTGAGAACGCATCCAGTCCATCGTTTCCTTCAGGCCATCGACGAGGGAGATCTCAGCCCGGAAGCCGATCTCCTCGGCAGCCTTTTGCGGACTTCCCACCGAGCGGTAGATGTCGCCGGGACGCGGTGCCGTATGCTCATGGGACGGTGCGTCAGGCAGCAGCTCGTACATGACATCCAGCAGGTCCAGCAGGCGGGTCTCGACACCAGTGCAGATATTGAAGATCTTTCCGGCTGCGTTGGGGTGCTCAGAGGCGATCAGGTTGGCTCGCACGATATCACGCACGTTGATCAGGTCACGCGTCTGGCCGCCATCGCCGTAGACGGTCACAGGTTTGTTATCCAGCAAACGACGGGCAAAGATGGGCACAGCTGCGGCATACATCGAATCGGGACGCTGGCGCGGACCGTAGACATTAAAGTACCGCAGGGCTGCCACTTCGAATCCGAAGGCGCCGGTGAACAGCTCGGCGTACATCTCGTTGACGCGCTTGGAGACGGCATAAGGCGACTTTGGCTGGAGCGCTGTCTCCTCCACCAGGGGCAGCGCGTCCGACTCCCCGTAGACAGCCGCGCTCGAAGCGACCACCGCCCGTCTCACCCCGGCCCGCCGCGCCGCCTCGAACAGCAGGGAGGTACCGGTGATGTTCACGTCGAAGCAGGTCTGCGGCTCCTCGATCGACTGCGGAACCGAAACAAACGCCGCCTCATGGAACAGGACCTCCACGCCACGCACAGCCTGGTCCACGTCCGAAGCGTTTCGCACATCTCCTTCCAGGACCTGCAGCAGGTTACCATTGAATCGCTGTACGAGCTCCTCGATGTTCTCGCGTTTGCCCGTGCTGAAGTTGTCCAGTACGCGGACCGAATGCCCCTCCTGCAGAAGGGTCTGGACGATATGAGACCCAATAAAGCCAGCGCCGCCAGTAACAAGAACGTTCATTTCATCTCCCGGTTTGCCGGACCACCGTGCCGATGGTGCGCAATATAATGGCAGCATCCATGCCCAGGGTCCGGTGCTTGATGTAATAAAGATCGTACTCCAGCTTGATGACCGTCTCGGTGACACTGGAGACATATCCGTAATTGATCTGCGCCCAGCCAGTGAGGCCCGGCTTGACCAGCAGTCGCGCCCGGTAAAAGGGGATCTGCTTCTGGTATTCGTTGACCAGGCTCGGTCGCTCGGCGCGGGGGCCAACAAGGCTCATCTCCCCTTTTAGCACAGAAAGAAATTGCGGTAGCTCGTCCAGGCGCGCCCTGCGCAGGAAAGCACCGACCCGGGTAACCCGCGGATCATTTTCCATGGTCGTAAAGGGAGAACCGTCCGCGTCGGCATCCTTGCTCATCGAGCGGAACTTGTAGATCTTGAAGCGAGTCCCCCCTTTTCCCAGGCGATCCTGGGAATACAGGACGGGCAGGCCTGTATCCAGCCAGATGGCCAGAGCCAGAAAGGGGAACAGGATAGCGAAGATCAACAACCCAAACAAGGCGCCGACGATATCGAGCAGGCGTTTGGTGAGCTCATAAAACCCACTGACATGCAGTCCATCCACGAATGAGCGGATGATCCAATCCGATTCGAGGTGATGGACCGGGACGCGGCTCGTCATTTCCTCATAAAGCAGGGGCATGCGGGTCACATCCACCCCACGCTCCTGTGCATCCAGAATAATTTGGAAGGCCGTACCCTTGATCTCACCACTGATCGCCACCACCAGGTCGGACACCCGGTACACTTCGATCAAGTTAAGCAAATTATGGGTGGTACCCAGGACGGGAATCCCATGAAAGACTTTGCCTGCTTTTTGCCCATCATCGTCCACAAACCCGACGATGTTGAATGAATGGGTATCCTGGTTGCGATAGAGCTCGGCCAGCGTCTGTCCGGCCTTGCCCGCCCCTACGATCAGGACACGCCTGCGCTGGCCGGTCGATTTATAGAGACGGATGAAAACCATCCGCCAGGTGAGCGTAAGGATCGAAGCCAGGAGCAGGAATGCACCCACACCGATACGAGGCAGGTTTGATTCCTGCTGGATGATAAAGGCCAGGGAATAGGCGATCAGGCCAAAGAGGGCCGCAATGGCAATGCCGCGGGTCGTTTTCCGACCACTGCTTGCCACGTGAGGATCATACATCTCGACCAGCAGCAGCACCCAGGCAATCGGCAGGATGTAAAACCAGAACGGGATCTCGAAGACGGTGCTTCCTTCGGCAAACTGCTGGGCAATACGCGGGCCGATCCCCTGGGCCACATACTGTTCATACAGGATCTCAAATACATAATCGTTATATTTGCCCCAGATATAGAGCGCAAGGAAAAGGGACCCAATCGCCATGAGCAGATCGCCAATGATCAGGATGGCGCGGTGCTCGTTGGGTCGCAGACGAAGCGGCGTAGTACGGATATTGTCAGCCATTCTCAATTCTTACTCGATGTGAGCATACTCCAGAGAAATCCGCTGCCCCACGAGACATGCATGGCCGTGATCGCCAGGGGCAGGCCGGGCAGCAAAAAGATCTTATGATGTTTACGGGCAGCATGAGCGCCAGCAAAAAGCAGGATGAAAAAATAAACGATCAGCTCCGCGGCCAGAAGCCAGCGAGCTACCGGCAAAAATAACGATGCGAGTCCCAGGCCGATGAGACTTAATACGAACATCGGCGGAAGCGCCTGCCGCCAGCGGACCGTGCCGGGAAAATTCCGCAGCATGCGCCACTTCCAGTATCCGTAACGCCAGTACTGGCGGATCAGCTCTCCCAGGGTGGCCCGCGCAAAATAGACAGAACGAATGGCAGGGTCGAGCCAGACACGGCCGCTGGCGTTGCGGATGCGGACATTGAATTCATAATCTTCATTGGTCAGCAGGGATTCGTTATAGGCGCCGATCCTGTGGACCAGCGTCCGGCGGTAGGACCCGAATGGGACCGTATCCACCTCTGCGGCAGCGGCGGCGAGGCGATACATGGCATCCCCCACCCCAAGCGGATGGGCTGCCGCAGTGGCAATGGACTCCGCGATCCAGGTAGCGGCGCCTGGCTGGATCTCCCACACTCCGCCGACATTTTCACCGCGATCCGACTCATGAGCCTGGAAACAGCGCTCGATGTAATCGGGATAGGGACGGGAATGCCCATCGAGGCGCACAATGATCTCGCCGCGGGCGGCTTCCAGGGCGCGGTTGAGGCCCGAGGGTATATTGCGGCGGGTATTGTCCACCACGCGTACGTCCAGCTCCGGAAACTCGCTTTGGAACGCGGCGATGGCTGCCCGCGTTCCGTCCGTCGACATGCCATCGGCGATCACGACCTCCATCTCGGCGCGTGGAAAGGTTTGAGCGCACAAAGCCTCCAGCAACAGACGGATGGTGGATTGCTCGTTATAACAGGGAACGATGATGGAAACTTTCGGTGGCATC
>DASUOS010000209.1:0-27068 GCA_036276515.1 Anaerolineales bacterium
ACAAGAAAAATATCACAGAGCCATCCGCGTGTCTTTGACAAAAGGCAAGTTAAACAAAAATAATGGCGGTCGAGGACCGCCATTATTCACTAGAAACCCCGATGTTTACTCTCTTCTGCTCCACGTATCGAGCATCCGGCGTGTGGATGGCAGGAACAGATAGACGAGCAGACCGGTGCCAAGGAGCGGTGCCGGCAGGAACATGGAAAACCGGTGGACTTCGACAAAAGCGTTATGCAGCCCAAGCGGATAGCCTGCCAGCATCGACATGCCTGCCGCGAAAATACCAACGGGAATCGCCCAGGATTTCTTCGCAAGCACAGCGAGGATGAAAATCGCCCACGCCGCAGCTCCCCACCAGCTGATCTGCTGTGATACCACATACATGCCGTTCCAGAAAGGATCATCTTGGGATGTGGTGTATTTGGCGATGGGCGCCACGCCATCGATAAATGTCAGCACGTACGCCAGCCCGGCGATGAAGGTCAAGCTGATGATTTTCCTGTCCACTCCGCCGATGAACAGCATGCTGAACCACAGGATGCCACCCAGTCCAAAGACGGTTAAGGTAGGTGTTGGCAGATGGCTGTCCATGGCAGGAATGGCAGGAAAGAATCCGGCCAGGAGCTGGATGGTCGCGGCGACCGCACCCCAGAACCAGGCCCATTTTTCCTTGTTTATGAACCCATACAATGTCGCTGCCCAGATCGCTCCTGCTGCTGTGCCGATCCAGCCGAGCACCGCATAGGTGATGCGAACTGAGGCCGCCTCATCCATCCGTCCCGCAGCTGTCTTCACATCGATGACCTGGTTATACTGGCTGGCGATGAGATAAAAGGTCAGCAGTGCTGTAGCAATGCCAAGGATGGCGAGTAGTGCGCCGAGTTTATGATTGTTTTTCATGGATAATCTCCTATTGATAGTGAAGTAAGTAACGGATTTAAACAAATGTACCGTACAACCAGGAGGAAATCTTTGGCTAAACGCAAACCCGAGGCTGGAATCGAGCCTCGGATTGCCTGAAAGGAGAATGCAATCAGAAATAACGTTCGGGTTAGACCGGCCTTGGTGCTAAGACGTGCTGGGGCTGGGGTGCTGTTTCGTCCGCGGTTGTGTCGACCAATCGCGTCTTGAAGACCGGTATGGCCAGCATAACGACGATGCTCAATCCCATCAGCGCACCATACAGGTAATCATTGGTAGCATGACGGACATAGTGGGTTGCCCCACTGCCTACCAGGGTCAGCAGTCCGCCGATCAGCCCGGCATACCAACCGGAGATCTTCTTTTCACCGAGCAGGTAGATGGCGGCAATGCACAATCCCATGCCTACCCATAAGGACAGCCAGCCGAAGAAAGTGATGGCTATCCCTTCCGCGAAAAGTGGGCGCGCAGGATGCCCAAACAGGATGCGGAATGCGGCATGCCCGTTGGCAAAGTTCTCGGCCGCGGTCACTCCCAGCATCAGGAAGACCAGGAATTCCACGATCTTTTGGGTCACATCCACTTTTTCAGAGAGCAGGAGGGCAAAGTACGGGATCAGGCCAATGGTCATCATCGCGACCGCGGGCGGGAATCCGCCCTGTGCGCTGCCAATGAAGTTCATCCATGGAACGATCATATACGCGCCGCCGATGGAGGGAACCGCCAGGCAAAGCAGGGCCAGCCCTCGCGTCCAGCGCTCACCGCGATACAAAGGGAGCGCGATCACGAGCAGGACGATCCCGGCAATGAGGGACATCGTGCTCCAAAATGGGAAGAAGAAGCTGACCAGCCAGACGGTGTAAGCCAGCAATGGTGCCTGTGGATTTCCCTCTGCAGTGAATTTTTCGATGCGCGCCTGTTGCGCCTTGACAATTGGGTTGACCATATCGAACCCGATGAAGGGAATGACCGTGATCATGAGGAGTGCAGCGATCACTACCAGCGTGACCACAATGAGCCGAGCTTGACGTGGTGTCGAAAGTAACATATATCCTCCGTTTTAGGTGGCAATCCAAGCGGTGCTCAGATTGTGATAATATGTACATATAGTATCCGCCCAGGCGAGTCCCTGCCTTGACAAAAGTCAAGATTTTTCATCACGAATCCATCCTCAAAGGACAGAACATGCAGGACCTTGTTACTTTGCTGGACCATGCCGACGTGCTGGGAAAGTTCACCACTTCCGAAAAACAAAAATTAGCTTCTCTGGCTGTCCGACGTGCCTTGAAACGGGGTGAATCCCTTTACTGGCAAGGTGATCTGTGGACCAATGTGTTTTTTATCGCAACAGGTCGATTGCAGTCCGTGATCAATTCGTTGGATGGCAGAAGTTTTGTGGTATTCACTTGGGAGGCTGGGAATGATTTTTGGGGTCATTCCCTCTTTGATGGGGAGCCGATGCCATCGACGATGGAGGCGGTTCAGGATAGTGTCATCTACGTATGGGAAGGTGAGGACGTTCTGCGGACCCTGTTTGGAAACCCGGGCGCTATCCGCGCCTTGCTGCGGCGTGAGACACAGATGATCCGCAAACGCCGCGATACGATCTCCGAACTGGCATTCCAGCCTGTGACTGGAAGACTTGCAAAGCTGCTCCTGGAGCGCATCCCCGCGTCGGAAACCTCGACGGAGCGTGACCTGACCCTTGACCAGATCGCCGCCATGGTGGCTTCCTCTCCGGAAGTGGTCTGCCGGACCCTCTATCAATTTCAGCGCGGGGGCTTGCTCCGGGTTACACGTGCCAGTATTGATCTGCACGATCGCGTGGGGTTGGAACGTCTGGCTGGAATAGAATAACGCAAATCCGATGCCGGATACCAGCCCAGGATTGCCTGAAATGAGAATGCGGTGCGTAGATCTTGGGTGACTCGCCTTTTTCGATCCGATCGTGCTTGGAGGCGGGAATCATAAGGATAAGGAGCAAACCGGCGGATAACAAACCGCCCTGCAGCCACTCGCTGGAATGACACATGATGAAGCCCCGTAAACGGACAACGGCCATTGCCAGGGCGGTGGCAGTGGCAACGTACCAGCCGGCTCTGTTCTTTATCGCCATTAGCGGGATGGACACAATTAGCAAAACCGATGCAATGTAGATCTATTGCGGCTTCACCTGGGCGAATAGAACTGGGACTCCTCCCCGAGGGAGTCTCTTTTTTTTTCTGATTATGTTTTACTCTTGCCGGGTTTGTCCAGGGTATTCCCACTTGTGCTGCTTGAGGGAACCGTCGCCTCCCTCGATGACCAACGCTCCGGCATATCCCTTTGCAATCAGCAGGTTATGCATGGACCAGCGTCTTGCTTTTTCCGAGCTTCCATCAACCGACAGCAATCGGGCTGGCTCCCCCGGAACCAGGGTCACGTCGAATTGCTGCAATGGAAAGGATATCCCTTCGCCTATGGCTTTGATGAAGGCCTCCTTGCGTGTCCAGCACAGGTAAAATGCCTCCAACTGCTCCCCTTCAGGCAGCGCTCCGAATGTTGTATATTCCCTCGCCGAGAAATTTCGCTCGGCGATCCGGTCCATGTCATCGATCGGTTGCTGATGTTCAATATCGATTCCCACCTCCCGGCCGCGGGTAAAAGCGTAGACCGCCATTCCATCCGAATGAGACAAGTTGAAGCGAATGCCAGAGTCGCCATCCATGCCGGGCAGAAATGGTTTTCCGTTCCGGGAATATTCGAGTTGTAATTGCCCGGGTTCGATCCCCGTGTAAAGAGATAGCAGGTGTCTTAATATGCCCCGGCCTGCAATAAAATGCCGGCGGTGCTGGTCAAAATGAAAACGTTCAGCCCGCTTGAGTTCATCCTCTGAAAGGATCCCTCTTAACGCATGGACTGCTTCCCCTGATTGTTCCAGGCGAGTATGCCAGATATGCACATCGGGAGCTTTTAAACCTTGACCCGGCAGGGAATCGTCGACCCTTTTCGCAAGACTCGTCATGACCTCATTCCTTAGGAGTTGACACCACTACACTCACACGGACTTTTTGTAATTAAACCAGTATATCTTCTTATGGGAACGCGAAGGAGGCCATTTCCTTTTGAACCATTACAGATTTGTTGAACGATTAATTCGTGACTGCCAGGTCTTGAGACGCAGCCATTGATGGTTTGGAAATCCAAAGCACCAGGGCTCCAACGGCATAACCGGCCATTGCCAGTGCATACAACCATCGCGCACCGATGGCGTCAAAGAGCAGGCCGGAGGTGGGAGCGGCGATCATGCTAACCAGGCCACTCAACGTGACGGTGTACAGGGCAAGCACGGTCCCGGTTTCACTGGCGTTCGTACGGCTGCTGATCAAACTCACATAGGAGATCGTATAAAAGCTAAAGGAGACCCCGCCAAGAAAACGAACGATCATAATGGCCGCAATGGAAGGCAGGAAAAAGACCGCAGCCCGCTGGAAGAAGATCATCACCATAGCCAGCATCATCACCTGGTGGGCACCGGCGCGCCGTACGAACCGGTCCGCAAAGATCATGAACGGCAGCTCGACGACGGCGCTTAGGATCCCTGCCACCGAGATGAGCTGCTTCGAAGCGCCCAGCTCGGACAGAAACACATTTTCGAACTGGAGCACCCCATTGTTCAAAAAACCGATCAGGATCACGGCGATCCCAAAGCCCAGCAGCGTGCGGTCATGCAGGATCTGTTGGATGGCCGTCTGCAGACTGGGCTTGGAGAGCTGAATGTCTTTTCTGGCTACGAAAGAGTCGGGACGGATGAATAGCACCAGTCCAGCACTCAGGATCCACATCACGGCAACGCCCAGGAAACCGGCTCCGAAATCGAATCGCTCGATAAGCCAGCCTGCAGAGAGGACACTCACGATCCATCCCCCCGAAGCCCAGACTCGTACACTGCCATACCCGCTGCCGGCCTCCTGCGCGACCGATACGGCCATGGAATCGGATGTGGGCATGATCCCGGCGGTTACCATGGTGTGGAAAAATATCAGGACGAGAATGGCGGCGAAGATGGTTTGCTGGCCAAGTAAAAAATATCCCGCCGCCCCGAGCAGCAGGCAGAGCTGGAGAATGGCGCGAGCCCGGGACGACTTTTTGATCTCGGTTACGACAATCGGTGAAACGATCAGGCCAACAACTGCGCTGAGCGATCCGATCGTTCCGATCTGCGTGCCGCTCAGTCCGAGACTCACGTAGAACAGGTTGATAAATGGGAGGATGAATCCCCAGCCCCCCATATAGGCAAAATAATAGGCGCGGGCAAAGAAAAGGTCCTGATTGGGCAATTTTGTAGGCATCATATTTTGCGGGCGGGAAGTATAACATTCGGAGCGCAGGGAAGCGACTTAATATTACGTGATTAATATCCTCTATAATGCTTATCACGAGGTCGATATGAAGGAAAACACTCCACGCCAGGTAAGGATTAACGATGAATTCTGGTCGCCGCGCCTGGCAGTCAATGCGCAGAAGGCAATCTTTCACCAGTGGGAACAGCTCGAAGCCACGCGCTGTATCGATAATTTTCGGATCGCAGCAGGGGATCTGGCCGGCTTTCGTGAGGGCTGGTTCTTTGCCGATTCAGACGCCTACAAATGGCTGGATGCCGCCTCACGGATCCTGGCGGTTCAGGCGGACCCGGCGCTTGCCACCCTTATGGACACATTGATCGCCCTCCTGGGGCGCGCTCAAATGGACGATGGTTACCTCTTCACCTACAATCAGATCCATTTCCCAGGACAGCGCTGGGTTAATCTGCAGATAGAGCATGAGTTGTACTGTCACGGGCACCTCATCGAAGCGGGCGTTTCCAACTACGAGGCAACCGGCCGCCGGGAAGTACTCGATATCGGCATCAAAGCCGCCGACTTGCTCGTTCGGGACTTCCTCGATGCATCAAACGACAAAACCTGTGGACATGAAGAGATCGAGATCGCACTGGTCCGCCTGTACCGGGTAACGGGAAAACCAGAATACCTGAAGCTGGCCCGCCAGTTTGTCGAGCGCCGCGGCCGGATCACCTTTTTTCCCATCCACTTCTACCGCCAGTTCCGCAGCCATAGGGAACGCAAGGAGACCGTCAAAAAACTCCGCCAGACGTATATAGCAGAGAATCCGGAAGCCTCTGGCTTCCACCTGCCGGGTGATAATTTCGCAAAGAAGCGGCGCTTCAGCCGGGCTCGCCGCTATCTCAACGAATTCCTTGGCTATTACGCCCAGCAGCATACCCCCATCCGTAGACAAGTCATGCCGGAAGGCCACAGCGTCCGCTTCGGGTATCTGGAAACCGCGATCGCCATGATCCTGCGTGAACAGCCAGTTACGGCCTTGCTGTCCGCGCTCGAACAAGCCTGGGACCGGATGGTCGAACGCCGTATGTATATCACCGGCGGGTTGGGCTCCGCCCCTGAGATCGAAGGCTTTGGCAGGGATTATGAGCTCGATCCAGAACTCGCCTATGCCGAAACCTGCGCCTCGATTGCCAGTCTGCTGTGGAATTGGGAGATGTCACTCCTTACGAAAAAGGCCTGCTACAGCGACCTGTTCGAGTGGCAGCTCTACAACGCTACCAATGTTTGCATGGGGCAAAGCGGAGATACCTATCTATATAACAACCCCCTGGAAGTGCATGGCGGCGTGACGCGCCAGGGCTGGTATGTGGTCCCCTGCTGTCCATCCAATCTTTCACGGACTTTTGCCGATATTGGCAAATACATCTACTCGTTTGACGAGAATAACCTCTGGATACACCAATTCATCGGAAACGAAACAACCGTTGATATGGGTGTGCTTGTAAAGCTCAACATCGAATCCGAACTCCCATGGCAGGGGAAGGTGAAGATACACGTCCAGCCGGAGCATGAGGCGGAATTTACACTCCACATCCGCGTACCTTCCTGGATTGGTTCGCCTTCGATGGGCGATCGAGCTCCTGCTTCGGGATATGACCCGCGCCTGGCAGGCTGCGAATCGATCAGGCGCGTCTGGAATCCCGAAGGTGAAACCGTGGAGTTCGATTTTGATACAACCATCCGGCTTCGGCAGGCACATCCAAGAGTCAAGGGGCATGAGGGCAGGGTGGCTGTCACTCGAGGTCTGCTGGTCTATTGCCTCGAGAGCGTGGACCACCCTGGTATGGATATTTTCACGGCACAGCTCGATCCCAGCTCTTTGTATGAAGAATTTGTCCGGGATCTGTTGGGTGGTTGTATCGTCGTCCATGGCAGGACATTTAATGGAAAGACCTTGAAATTCATCCCCTACTTCCTGTGGGGGAACCGAGGCGAGTCGCAGATGACCGTGTGGGTACATTCAAAGTAGGTTATGCTTCTAAGGCGCCTGTGGAATTTGATTTACGTCGTACGGGGTTACCTGGTACACGTAATAGTTCAGCCAGTTCGAGAACAACAGGTTTGCATGCCCGCGCCAGCGGACGGTGGGAGTCTGGGTGGGATCGTCCTGAGGGTAGTAGTTCCCGGGCACATGAATGGGAAATCCCTTATTCACATCCCGGTCATATTCCGTTTTGAGCGTGAGCGGGTCATATTCCGAATGGCCGGTTACAAAGAGATGTCGTCCATCCTTCGCCCCTACAATGTACACACCGGCTTCGTCAGATTCGGCCAGGATCTGGATTTCGTTCACCTTTTCAAGATCTGCACGTCGGATCTCGGTATGACGGGAGTGTGGGGCAAGGAAGATGTCGTCGAAGCCGCGCAGCAGGCTCTCCGTCCTGGTAAGGACGCGGTGCTCGAACACACCGAACATCTTGCGGGTCAGGTCGTATTTTGGGATGCCATAGCGGTGATAGAGTCCTGCCTGGGCGCCCCAGCAAATATACAGGGTGGACTCAACGTTCGTCTCTGCCCAATCGAAGATCCGGGTCAGCTCCGCCCAGTAATCCACCTCCTCGAAGCGCATCTGCTCGACAGGTGCGCCGGTCACGATCAAACCGTCGAATTTCTCGTACAGCACATCGTTGAAAGTCAGGTAGTGATGGAGCAGGTGATCGGCATCGATGTTCTTGGAATCATAGGTGGCGGTGTGAAGCAGCGTGACCTCCACCTGAAGCGCCGAGTTGGACAGAAGGCGCAGCAGCTGCGTCTCGGTGGCGATTTTGGTGGGCATCAGGTTCAGGATCGCCACGCGCAGCGGACGGATATCCTGGTGCATGGCGCGTTGCTCGTCCATGACGAAAATGTTTTCCCGCTCGAGTATCTCACGGGCAGGCAGGGTGTTGGGGATTTTTACGGGCATGGTTTTCTCCGGATAAGGTAAACATGATTCACATATCTACGTGTCTTCCTGTCTACCTGTATACGAGCGCTACGCGCTCAACGCCTGGTCCAGATCCCAGAGAATATCCTCGATATCCTCCAGGCCGATCGACAGGCGGATGAAATCGGGGCTGACACCGGCGGCGCGCTGCTCTTCATCCGATAACTGGGAGTGCGTGGTGCTGGCAGGGTGGATCGCCAGCGATTTGGCATCGCCAAAGTTGGCGACGTGGCTGAAGAGCTTCAGGCTGTCGATAAACTTCGCACCGGCTTCCCGCCCGCCCTTGACGCCGAAGCCTAGAACTGCGCTCGAGCCTTTCGGCAGGTATTTCCGGGCGCGCGCATAATCGGGATGAGTGGGTAAGCCTGAATATATGACCCAGCTGACCCGCGGGTGATCGAATAAAAATTCCGCAACGGACTGGGCGTTTTTCACGTGCCGGTCCATACGCAGGGACAGGGTTTCCAGGCCCTGGATGAACATCCACGAGTTGAACGGCGACTGGCAGGTTCCCAGATCGCGCAGGATTCCGGCACGCGCCCTGGAGATGAACGCCAGCGGGCCGAAGTCGTCGGCGTAGACCACATCGTGATAGGAAGGATCCGGCGTGTTGAAATTTTTATGCCGCTCGCTCTTCGCCCAGTTGAATTTGCCGCTGTCCACGATCACGCCGCCGAGAGATGTGCCGTGACCGCCGATGTATTTGGACGTGGAGTGGGTGACGATATGAGCACCCCACTCGAACGGACGGCAGAGATACGGAGTAGCGGTCGTGTTATCGATCATCAATGGGATCCGGAATTCTTCTGCGATCTTTGCCACTTCCTCGAACGGGAAGACGTTGGCAAACGGGTTGCTGATGCTTTCTCCAAAAAGGAGCTTCGTATTGGGCTGGATCGCACGCCGGAAATTCTCCGGGTCTGATGGGTCCACGAGTGTCACACTGATTCCCAGGCGCGGGAAGGTGTATTTGAACTGGCTGACCGTCCCGCCATACAGTGTTGATGAGGAAACGATGTGATCGCCTGCTTCACAAATGGCGAAGATGGCGGTGGTCTGTGCGGCGTGCCCGGAACTGGTCTCCACAGCACCGACACCTCCCTCAAGATCGGCAATGCGTCTTTCAACGATATTCGATGTCGGGTTGCCAATGCGAGTGTAGATGTTCCCGGCTTCCTGCAGGGCGAACAGACGCGCAGCACGGTCTGTGCTTTGCAGGTCATAGGCAGTGGTCTGGTAGATCGGCGCGGCGCGGCTGCCCGTCGCGGTGTCGGGATCGTATCCGGAGTGCAGCTGGCGGGTGCTGAACCCAAATTGGCGTTCTTTTGTGAGCATGAGACTCTCCTTGATTGGATGTACCCGCCCATCAGAAGAGATCCATTTAACAAAAGGCCTCTTCTGAAAGTACAAGAAGAGGTATGCAGAGACAGTACCGTCCTCTCATCTTCCAGATCAATGGATGTTGTCATCCTTCTGTCGGAGTTGGCACCTTGACCTTGCAGTCAGGTTGCCGAGGCGTCACAGGGCCGTTCCCTCAGCCTCTCTGGATAAGAGCGAGTATTCGATTGTTAGCGGCAGGTTATAACACAAAAATTTTTCGCTGACAAGTAGGTCACGCCTCAGGCGTGAGCTGTTCACAGCAATCCTTCATTCACCAACAGCTCTGCATTATAGATCGATGCACCCGCCGCGCCGCGGATCGTGTTGTGAGACAGCACAACAAATTTGAGATCCAGGATGGGATCGCGGCGGACGCGTCCGACGACGGTCGTCATGCCCTTCCCGGTCAACCGGTCGAGGCGCGGCTGGGGGCGATCTGCCTCGTCCCGGACTTCGATTACGGGCCGCGGGGATGAGGGTAGGTCACTCGCTGAGGCGGGCGCGCGGTAGTCGCGTAACGCCCGGATTGCTGCTTCTGGCTCGACGGGGTTCTTCAGTTTGACACTGGCACACACGGTATGGCCGTCGATCACGGCGACGCGGTTCGTATGGGCGCTGAAGGTGATGTCTGCCAGGCCGATCCCGTCCTCGTTTAACTTGCCCAGCATCTTGCGCGGCTCCCATTCCACCTTGTCCTCTTCACCGCCGTTGGCCACATTGGGAATGATGTTGTCCATGATGTCCAGCGACGGCACACCCGGATAGCCTGCGCCGGAGAGCGCCTGCAGCGAGACGGCGAAGACCTTTTCCACGCCAAACGCATTGTCCAGCGCTTTGAGAGCAATGGTCAGGCCGGTGCTTGTGCAGTTGGGGTTTGTGACGATCGCCCCCCTCCAGCCGCGCTTTCTGCGTTGTTCCCGGATGAGCTGGATGTGATCGGCGTTAATCTCAGGCAGCAGCAGCGGCACATCTTCGCCGCGCCGGTAGGAGGAGGCATTCGAGCATACGGCCGCGCCTGCCTGCGCAAACTGCGGCTCGAGCTCCTTGGCCACGTCGCTGTGCAATGCTGAAAATACGATCTTTGCATCGATGCAATCGGTCGATGCGGGTACGACGACCATTTCCCGCGCGTAATCCGGCAGGGGAGTATCCAGCACCCAGCGTGCGGCCAGCGAATATTTTTGCCCCACCGAGCGGTCGGAGGCGGCCAGAGCCACGACCTTGAACCAGGGATGCTGATCCAAAAGCGAGATAAAACGCTGTCCAACGGAACCTGTTGCGCCAAGTATGGCGACTTCGATCTGAGATGATGACATGTTTTCTCCTTGTCTACCTGTCTGACCTGTTTTCCTATTCACTTTTCCACGATCAACTCGTGCAGCGCCCGGACCGCATTCTCCGTATCGGCTGTGTCCACGACCAGGCTGATGGATACCTCCGACGATCCCTGGGCGATAGCCAGGACATTAACCCCGTGATTGCCAAGCTGGTTAAAAACCCGGCCTGCCACGCCGATCGTGTGGCGCATCCCGGAGCCGACAACCGTCACAATGGAGACATCCTCCGTGGACCACACCCGGTCGATATCCTGATCCTCGATTTCATGGACGAAGGCCATTTCCAGGGCATCGAGGACAACAGGCGCAGTATCGGACGGCACAGCAAAACAAATGGATTGCTCCGAGGAGGCCTGGGTGATGAGGGGGACACTCGTGCCTGTGGAGGCCACGGCGCCAAATGCCCGTGCAGCCACACCGGGAACCCCGAGCATGCCGCGCCCTTCGATGGTCACCAGCCTCTGTCTGCGGATGGCGGTCACAGCCTTGATGACTTTTTCGGCTTTGAAATTTCTGCCGTTTGCATGTCCGTTCGATGTAAGGCGCGTACCCGGATGGGCCGGATTGAAGGTGTTGCAGATGCGCAGGCCAATTCCGGCTTCCACCACCGGGCGGATGGTCTTTGGGTGCAGCACCTTTGCACCATAATAGGCCAGCTCGGCGATCTCCCCGTAACTGATCTCCGGCAGGGTCTGAGCCTCGGGGGCAATGCGTGGATCGGTGGTCATGACGCCATCCACATCTGTCCAGATCCAGACGTTGTCGGCGGGCAGGACGGACCCGATGATCGCCGCCGTGTAGTCGCTGCCGCCGCGTCCCAGGGTGGTAATGACGCCCTCGGGGGTTGCACCGATGAACCCGGTGACGATCGGCACGATCCCTTGATCCAGCAAGGGATTCAAGACCGCTCTTGTTTTTTCGGATGTAATTTTGATATCGGGATGTGCATTTTGATAGTGTGCATTCGTCAGAATAAACTCGGTCGCTTCGACGGCTTTGGCCTTGATGCCCAGCTCCTGTGCAACCGCGGCCAGTAAGCGGATACTCATCCGCTCGCCCAGGGATGCCACCGCATCCAGCGCCCGCGGGCTGGCTTCACCGAGCACCGCAATCGCTCTACACAAATCCACAAAGGAGAAGATGAGCGCATCGATCTCCCCTTTGGTTTCCTCTCACAGGCTGCCGTTCCGGACGAGTGCATCCACGGCAGAGAAGTGTTTTGCTCGCAGTGTGGCTTCCGCATCGGGCAGCGAGAGGGTGTTTCCCTGCGCGGCGAGCGTAGCCGATTTCAGCAGCAGGTCGGTTACCTCAGACATCGCCGACGTGACCACAACAACACGTGGAAATTGCGCTAGTGCATCACTGATGATCTGCACAGCCTGGGCTAGGGCTCCGGACGAGCCCACCGATGTCCCTCCAAATTTCATGACAAGCGTTTGTGTCGGCATAGCTTTCTCCTTGAAGGAGACTTCGGAAGTCCTGGGGAAGCATCGATGCGATCATTCGCCATGTATGACTTCCGAAGTCTGAATAACAAAAACGCCCCACGTTTCCGTGAGGCGTTATGTGTTTCGAGAGGTCCTTTTATTTCGGTGACTTCACTCCAGGCACAAATTCCTCACGGAAAACCGGGAGGTAGTCATGGTCATGGACATGCTGAAGTGGGCTGAGTTCATATTGGGCGGAATTCTATGCCAGGGAGGGGAATAAGTCAAGGAAATCAGGCAGGAATTTCGACGGAAGAGCTTCCGGTGGGGCAGGGAGTCGCTGGATGACCGGTTCGACACCGGTTCGGAACCGGTTCGGGTATGCTATACAGATCCTATACAGATCTTACACAGATCCTATAGAGATCCTTCGCTAAATTCGAATATCGCTGGAAATGGTGGCCCATCACCCCCGGGCGCTTTGGCTCCCCAAGCCATGCAGTGCATGCCGCTCGACCCATTCCATCGAGCCGTACAATCGGATGAGAAGCGCTTCCGTATTGTACATGATGGCAAGGCCGGTACACTTTACACTTCCATTACGGAAAGGAAGAGCCAAAACTACCTTCTGAATAGAGTGATGGACTTGGTCCGGCAATGGAGAGTACCCAGATGCAGACCGAAAGCGTCGTCCGAATCGGCAAACTGGCACTTGACTTATTTCCGATTAGGCCTATAATCGGGCGAAATACCTACAGCCAGATGAACTCACTCTTCGTCCTCTCACTTATTGTCATCGTTATTGCGGTCCTTATTATTAAGGACCCGGTTTCGGTTAGGATGGCAACGGTGAGAGTGAAGAAATAACACACACCTTCGAAAGTGCAAAGAGCCGCCCTAACCAAGGGCGGCTCTTTTGTTACCAAGTTAAAAGACCTGACAGGTCTCTGCTGAAGATGAGTATTGAACCAACAATCTTCACCTAGGGATCTCCAATAGCACGTTGTGGAAATAAGACCTGTCAGGTCTTCAGATTTTCAAAGGAGCCGCATGCGATCTGACACCGTCAAAAAGGGATATGAGAAAGCGCCGCACCGCGCCTTGCTGCGTGCCACCGGTCTTAAAGATGAGGATTTCGATAAGCCGTTCGTGGCCATTGTGAACTCCTATGTGGATGTGGTGCCCGGACATGTCCACCTGCAGGAGTTTGGCAAGCTGGTGAAAGATGCGGTCCGGGCGGCAGGCGGTGTGCCGTTCGAGTTCAATACCATCGGCGTGGACGATGGGATCGCCATGGGTCACATGGGAATGAAGTACTCGCTTCCTTCCCGCGAGCTGATCGCCGACTGTGTGGAGACCATGATCGAAGCCCACCGCTTCGATGCCATGGTCTGCATCCCGAACTGCGACAAGATCGTGCCGGGCATGCTGCTGGCGGCGATGCGGGTCAACGTCCCGACCATCTTTGTCTCGGGTGGTGCGATGAAAGCGGGGCTGACCCCCGAAGGCGAGACGATCGATTTGATCTCTGTATTCGAAGGCGTGGGGGCCTATTCAGCCGGCAAGATCGACGAACGACGATTGACAATTCTTGAAAAATTTGCCTGTCCCTCCTGCGGCTCGTGCTCCGGGATGTTCACGGCCAACTCGATGAACTGCCTGATGGAAGCGATCGGCCTGGCGCTGCCGTTCAACGGGTCCGCATTGGCGAAGACTCCCGAGCGCGAGGCGCTGGCCCGCCAGGCGGCAGCCCAGATCATGACGTTGATCGATCTGGATCTCAAGCCGCGCGACATCGTCACCGTGGAAGCGATCGACGATGCCTTTGCGCTGGATATGGCGATGGGCGGCTCGTCCAACACTGTGCTGCACACCCTGGCGCTCGCCAACGAAGCCGGAGTGGAGTATCCATTGGAGCGCATCAACGCCGTGGCAGACAAGGTACCGCACATTTGCAAGGTCAGTCCTGCGGGCAAGTGGCATATGGAGGATGTCCATCGTGCAGGCGGGATTCCCGCCATCTTAAACGAGATCCAGTGGGGGACCGGTATGCTGCATTTCGACCGCCTGACCGTGACCGGCAAGACCCTGGGTGAATCGATCCAGGGCTGCGATATCAGAGATGAAGAAGTGATCCGGCGTTATGACAACGCCCACTCGAAGCGCGGCGGCCTGTCCATCCTGTTCGGCAACCTGGCGCCGAACGGGGCAGTCGTCAAAGTCGGCGGCGTAAGTGAAGCCATGATGAAGTTCGAAGGGCCGGCGCTGATCTTTGAATCGCAGGAGGAGGCCATGGCCGGGATCCTGGGGGGAAAGGTCAAGGCCGGGGATTGTGTGGTCGTTCGGTACGAAGGTCCGAAGGGCGGACCAGGGATGCAGGAGATGCTTTCGCCCACATCCGCGATCATGGGGATGGGGCTGGGGGACAAGGTGGCGCTGATCACAGACGGCCGCTTCAGCGGCGGGACGCGCGGGGCGTGCATCGGCCACGTCTCGCCGGAAGCCGCGGCCGGCGGCCCGATCGCCGCGCTGCAGCCCGGGGATGTGATCGAGATCGATCTGGCGGCGCGCACGCTCAATGTCCGTCTGACAGAGGCGGAGATCCAGAGCCGGCTCACGGCCCTGCCTCCCTTCCAGTCCAGAACCACCTCCAAGTGGTTGAAGCGTTATTCGTATTTTGTCACCAGCGCCGATACGGGCGCGGTGTTGGAGAGCTAATGTCATTGCGAGCAGAGCGAAGCAAACTCTTGTTGGGGAAGAATGCTCTTCCAAAGGTTGTAAACCTGTGCGAGGAGATTGCTTCGTCCTCCCTACGGTCGTCCTCGCAATGACACATTGAAAAGGAGCAGCAATGAAGAAAAAAGGTGCAGAAATTGTCTGGGAATGTCTGGTGCGTGAGGGGGTGGAAGTCGTCTTCGGCTACCCGGGCGGTGCGAATATGCCAATCTACGATGCGATGCTGAATTACCCTGTCCATCATGTGCTGGTACGGCACGAGCAGGGCGCCGCGCATATGGCGGATGGATATGCGCGTGCCTCCGGCAAGGTCGGCGTGGCGATGGCGACCTCTGGTCCCGGTGCGACGAATCTGGTTACCGGCATTTGCACGGCGATGATGGATTCGGTCCCGGTTGTGTTCATCACGGGCCAGGTGGCCGCCCACCTGATCGGCGGTGACGCGTTCCAGGAGACCGATGTGACCGGCATCACGCTGCCGATCACCAAGCACAACTATCTTGTGACACGCGCCGATGAAATTGCGGAGACGATCCGTGAAGCGTTCTACATCGCCCGCAGCGGCCGGCCCGGTCCTGTATTGATCGATATCTGCAAGAATGCCCAGGTCGAGTCCTGTGAATTTATCTTCCCCGAAGAAGTGAAGCTGATGGGCTACCAGCCGCTGACCCGCTCGCCGCGTAACCTGCTGGACCAGGCGGTGGAATTGATCGAGCGGGCAAAAAAACCGATCATCCTGTGCGGGCACGGCGTGCTGATGTCGAAAGCGGAAGAGCAGTTGATGCAGTTCGCCGTCAAGACCCAGACCCCTGTGGCGAGTACTCTGCTCGGACTCGGCGCCTTCCCGGCTTCGCATGAATTGAGTCTTGGCATGATGGGCATGCATGGGGAATTCCATACCAACATGGCGATCCAGAATTCCGATCTGATCCTGGCCTTTGGTATGCGCTTTGATGACCGCGTGACCGGCACGCTGAAAACGTATGCGCCGCGCGCCAAGAAGATCCACATCGAGATCGATCCCTCGGAGATCCATAAGAATGTGTTTGTCGATGTGCCGCTCGTGGGCGATGTACGGAACGTGCTCAGCGACCTGATCCCGCTGGTGGACGAATACGACCATGACGAGTGGAAGCAGGAGATCGACGGCTGGAAAGCCGATGCCGATACCCGCAGCATTATGAACTGGGAGGAGGACGGCAAATTGTACGTAGCCCACTTGATCGCCGATATCTGGAAGGCTACGGATGGGAATGCCATTGTGACCACCGATGTGGGCCAGCACCAGATGTGGGCCGCGCAGTATTACTTCCTTGAGAAACCCAATCGCTGGCTGACCTCGGGCGGCGCGGGGACGATGGGTTTTGGTCTCCCCTCGGCCATTGGCGCCTGGTTCGCAGCCAAGGACCAGGAGATCTGGGCGATCGCCGGTGACGGAGGGTTCCAGATGACCGCTGCCGAGCTGACCACCGCCGTCCAGGAAGGGGCGAATGTGAAGGTCGCCATCATGAACAACAACTTCCTGGGCATGGTGCGCCAGTGGCAGGAGTTCTTCTTTGAGAAGCGTTATTCCGCTGTGAATATGCTCACCCCTGATTTCGTCAAACTGGCCGAGGCGCACAGGGTCCCTGCACGCCTGGTGACTCGTCACGAGGACGTCCATGAAGCCATCGAATGGGCGCGC
This sequence comes from Anaerolineales bacterium, assembly GCA_036276515.1. Lineage (GTDB taxonomy): Bacteria > Chloroflexota > Anaerolineae > Anaerolineales > Villigracilaceae > Defluviilinea. The sequence goes on from DASUOS010000209.1 coordinate 16,800, forward strand.
GGGATCAAAGGGCCGGTTGTCCTTGAGTTCCGGGTGGAGCAGGAAGAAGCGGTATTCCCGATGGTTCCCCAGGGCGCCGCTCTCCACGAAATGATCCGCAGACCGGTAAGGCAAAACGCATAAATAGACTATCGACGATGGACAATTGACCATGGTCTATCGTCCATCGTCGATAGTCAAAAAAGGAGCAGAAATGAATTACACCTTCGTCGCATTGGCAGAGAACAAACCCGGTGTCCTGAACCGCGTGGCATCCCTGTTCCGGCGCCGTAATTTCAATATCGAGTCCATCACGGCAGGGCGGACCGAAAGCCCCAATACATCGCGCATCACCATCGTCGTGGATTGTCCGAATGGGGATATCGATGCCCACCGCATCGAGGCCAATCTCTACAAGCTGGTCAACGTGATCGATGTGCAGGATGTCACCCACCAGCCTTCGGTCACCCGTGACCTTGCGCTCATCAAAGTTCGGGTCGGGCCGGAGCGCCGCGCCGAAGTCAACGGCCTGGCCGAGATTTTCCGTGCCCGCATCGTGGACGTGGCGAGTGATTCGCTGATCGTGGAGATCACCGGCACCGAAGACAAGATCGAGAGCATGATCGAGCTCCTGCGGCCGATCGGCATCGTGGAGGTCGTGCGGACCGGGCAGATCGCCATGACACGCGGCGTCAACGACGGCGTGCGCCGAGTGGCCGGTACGAACGGCAACCGCTATGAGGACGTGATGGAACTGGCGGAGATGGCGCCGTAGGAACGAACCTGTCATTGCGAGGACGACCGTAGGGAGGACGAAGCAATCCCATGGCACCTCCAATGCAGCTGTTTGTTGAAAAGAGAAGATTGCTTCGGGCTATCGCCCTCGCAATGACATGACTGGAAGGAGAATCAATCATTATGGCAAAAATAAACTTTGGCGGTGTCGAAGAGGAAGTCGTTACTCGCGATGAATTTCCGCTCGAAAAAGCGCGTGAGGTATTGAAGGATGAAGTGGTCGCGGTGCTGGGCTACGGCGTGCAGGGACCGGCCCAGGCGATGAATATGCGCGACAACGGGATCAGGGTCATCGTCGGCCAGCGTGAAGGGACAAAGAACTGGAACAAGGCCGTTAAAGACGGCTGGGTGCCTGGAGAGACGTTGTTCCCTGTGGAGGAAGCTGCGGAACGGGGGACTGTCGTCCAGTATTTGTTGTCCGATGCCGGCCAGCGCTCACAGTGGTCGAAGATCGTGGAATGCCTGGATGAAGGGGATATGCTCTACTTTTCGCACGGCTTCTCGGTCACGTTCAAGGATGATACCGGTGTGATCCCGCCTCCACACGTGGACGTGGCTCTGGTCGCCCCCAAGGGATCGGGCCGCAGCGTCCGCACGAACTTCCTGGATGGCTCGGGAATCAATGCCAGTTTTGCGGTCCACCAGGATGCGACCGGCCGAGCGTATGAAAGGGCGATCGCCCTGGGCATCGCCATCGGCGCCGGCTATCTGTTCCCGACCACCTTTGAGAACGAAGTGTACTCCGACCTGACCGGCGAACGCGGCGTGCTGATGGGTGCTCTGGCAGGTGTGATGGAAGCCCAGTACAACGTCCTGCGCAAGCACGGACATTCCCCCTCGGAAGCCTTCAACGAAACGGTCGAGGAGCTGACCCAGTCCCTGATCCGTCTTGTCGGCCAGAACGGCATGGACTGGATGTACGCTAACTGCTCGACCACCGCTCAGCGCGGCGCGCTCGATTGGAAGGACCGGTTCCGGGATGCGGTCGCCCCGGTGTTTAATGATCTTTATCAGAGTGTGATCTCAGGCACCGAAGCCCGCATCACGCTCGAAGCCAACAGCCGTCCCGATTACCGGGAGCAGCTTGATAAAGAACTGGCAGCCATCCGCGATTCCGAAATGTGGCAGGCCGGCGCAGCCGTTCGATCCTTGCGCCCCGAAAACTGGAAGCAGTGAACGGGTAGATAAGTAGATAAGCAGACTTGTTTATGTGTATCTGTGTCCATTTGAGTACGTTTCCAAAAGGAAGACTACGATGAAGAACAACAACTACGTCAAGATCTTCGACACCACTTTGCGCGACGGCGAGCAATCCCCCGGCGCGACAATGACCTCCGCGGAAAAGCTGGAAGTGGCACGCTCGCTGGCGCGCATGGGCGTGGACATCATCGAAGCTGGATTCCCGGCCGCCTCCCCCGATGACCTGGAGGCTGTCCGGCGGATCGCGCTCGAAGTGGGCAGGCCGCCTGAGGACGACCCGGAAGCCAGGGTCCCGGTCATTGCCGGGCTGGCGCGTGCCAATAAAGCTGATATCGACAAAGCCTGGGATGCCATTCAGGGTGCAGCCAGGCCGCGTATCCACACGTTCCTGGCCACATCGGCCATCCACATGAAACATAAGCTCAGGATGGATCCCGAGGAAGTGGTGCAGCGCGTCTCCGAGATGGTCGCCTATGCGCGCTCATTTTGTGAGGATGTGGAATTCTCCCCCGAGGACGCGGGGCGTTCAGACCCTGAGTTCCTGTATGTTGTTTTAGGTGAGGCCATTCGGGCCGGTGCAACCACGTTGAATATCCCGGATACGGTCGGGTATATCACGCCCGACGAATACTTCGCCCTGATCGACGGCATCATCAAGCACACACCCGGGATGCACGATGGCATCACGATCTCTGTCCACTGTCATGATGACCTGGGGATGGCGACCGCCAACACGCTGGCCGGGATCCGGGCCGGGGCGCGCCAGGCGGAAGTCACAGTCAACGGCATCGGCGAGCGGGCCGGCAACACATCGCTGGAAGAAGTTGTCATGGCGCTCAAGACCCGCAAACCGGTCTTTAACCTCGACACGGGACTCGATACCCAGCAGATCACCCGCGTGAGCAAGCTTGTCAGCAACTACACCGGTATCGTTGTCCAGCCGAACAAGGCGATCGTCGGCGCGAACGCGTTTGCTCATGAAGCGGGCATCCACCAGGATGGAATGTTGAAGCACCAGACTACCTACGAAATCATGCGCCCGGAAGATGTAGGTGTCAACCAGACAAAGCTGGTGCTCGGAAAGCACTCCGGCCGCCACGCCCTGCGCAACCGCCTGGCCGAGATGGGACACTCGCTCGACGAGCTCGAGCTGGATAAAGCATTTGCCCGCTTCAAGGAGCTCGCAGACCGCAAAAAGGTCATCACCGACGTCGACCTGGAAGCGGTCATCGCCGACGAGTTCTACCGGCCGCGGGATGTCTATTATCTGGAAGGCATGCAGGTCACCTGTGGCACGTTCGGTATGCCGACTGCAACGGTCCGCTTGAAGGGACCGGATGGTAAGGTCCACATGCAGGCAACAACGGGTTCGGGCCCGGTGGACGCGGCCTATAAGGCGATCGACCAGATCGTCAAGACTCCTAACACTCTGCTGGAATTCAATGTCCATGCGATCACCGAAGGCATCGATGCGTTGGGTGAAGTGACCGTCCGCATCCGCGGTGAGAACGGCCTGCATACCATGGATGCGCAAAGTGAAGTGCTGTACCAGCGCGTGTTCGGCGGGCACGGCGCGGACACAGATATCATCGTCGCCAGCGCTAAAGCCTATCTCAACGCGCTGAACAAACTGATCATCGCCCAGACCGAAGGCCTGGAGCCAGTCCATGCCAATCACAATCACGGCGTCATGCTGGGATAGTACACAGGAGACCTCCTCATGAATACCCAAGACGAATCACAGGACACTGTCCAAACCACTGCCTACAACCCGTTCCCGGAACCGCAGACAATCCCGTCCGGTTGGGATCTGAGCGAACTGACTGCCACGCCTGACGCCGATTCAGATAAGGATGAATCGGCCGTCCGGTAGTTCTGTTGATGTGATATGTTGATGCCAAAAACCTTATTTCAAAAAATCTGGGATTCACACGTTGTCGCCGAGCAGCCGAATTCTCCGGCGGTCCTGTACATCGACCTGCACCTCGTCCATGAGGTAACCTCTCCTCAGGCGTTCACCGGTCTGCGCCAGCGCGGGCTTAAGATCCGCCGCCCCGATAAGACTCTCGCCACGATGGACCATTCCATCCCGACCACCCCTCTCCATGTCCCGATCGCCGATGCGCTGGCTGCGGCCCAGATCAAACAGATGGAGACGAACGCCGCTGAATTCGGGATCACCCTGCACGGCATGGACAGTCCCCACCGCGGTATCGTCCATGTGATCGGCCCTGAGCTCGGGCGCACCCAGCCGGGCATGACCATTGTCTGCGGCGACAGCCACACCGCTACGCATGGCGCCTTTGGTGCGCTGGCCTTTGGTATCGGCACATCCGAAGTGGAGCACGTGCTTGCCACACAATGCCTGCTGCAAAAGAAACCGAAAACTTATGAAGTGCGGATCGACGGAACCCTTGCAAAAGGGGTTTCGGCCAAGGACATTATCCTTGCCCTGATCGCGAAAATTGGCGTCGGTGGGGGAACGGGCCATGTCATCGAATATACCGGTGAAGCCATCCGCGGCCTGGGCATGGAGCAGCGCATGACCATCTGCAACATGTCGATTGAGGGTGGGGCGCGGGCGGGGATGATCGCCCCGGATGATACGACCTTCGAATACCTCTACGGACGTGAATTTGCGCCTAAAGGCGAAGACTGGGACAAGGCTGTCGCAAAGTGGAAGACTCTACCTACAGATGAAGGCGCAGCCTATGACAAATCCGTCACGCTCGACGCCTCCGAGCTCGAGCCTATGATCACCTACGGCACCAATCCCGGCATGGGGATCAAGATCACCGAGCGCATTCCCGGCCTGGAGATCTGCCGGGACGCCAACCAGCGCGCCGCCTATGAAAAAGCACTAACCTACATGGGGCTCCAGCCGGGGCAATCGCTGCTCGGCCAGAAAGTGGACGTGGTCTTCATCGGTTCCTGCACCAACTCACGCATCTCCGATTTACGGCTGGCAGCCTCGCTGCTCAAAGGACGGAAAGTCGCCGATGGCACGCGGGTTATGGTCGTCCCGGGCTCGCAGGATGTCAAGAAACAGGCGGAACAGGAAGGCCTGGATCAGGTGTTCAAAGAGTCCGGGGCGGAGTGGCGTGAAGCTGGCTGCAGTATGTGTATCGCCATGAACGGCGACAACCTGTTACCGGGGCAGTACGCGGTTTCGACGAGCAACCGCAACTTCGAAGGCCGCCAGGGCAAAGGCGGGCGGACGTTCCTTGCCTCTCCCTTGACTGCCGCCGCGACAGCCATTACCGGCAAAGTGACGGATGTCCGTACTCTCTTGAGCTGACCATGATCACCGACGAAGTCTGGAAACTGCCCGAGATCGTCATCCGCTTTCTCTCCTACCGCGCTGCCATTCCCCTGGCCCAGGAACAGATCGGCGTGATGATGTCCATTCTCAAATCGCGCCCGGAACCGGTTGAATCGTTCCTCGATCTAGGCTGCGGGGATGGAATTCTAGGTGCGGCGATCCTTGGCGAGCACCCGTCTGCCCGCGGCGTGCTGGTGGATTTTTCCGGGCCGATGCTCCAGCAGGCGCGGGAACAGCTCCGTGAGTATTCGGATCAGCTCACCTTTGAAAACCTGGATTACGGCGATCCTGCCTGGACGGGTCGAATCGGCGGTCCGTTCGATGCAGTCGTGACCGGCTATTCCATCCACCACCAGCCGGATTCCCGCAAATACGCCATCTACCAGGAAATATTTTCCCTGCTTAAACCCGGCGGCTGGTTCGTCAATATCGAGCATGTCTCCTCGGCCGCCCAGCTCAACGTTGACCTGTTCGAGCATCACTATGTATCGGCGCGCCATGCCATCGAAAAGCAACAGGGCGGTATTCGAACTTTTGCACAGATCGAGGATGAATACAAGAACCGTCCCGATAAAGCTGCCAACCTCCTGGCCCCCGTCGAACTGCAGTGCGCCTGGCTGCGCGAGATCGGCTACGAGGAAGTGGATTGTTACTTCCGCATCTACGAGCTCGCAGTCTTTGCTGGAAGAAAACCAATAGATTCCGTCATTGCGAGAAGCGAACGTTAGTGAGCGACGAAGCAATCTCCTGGCCGAACGGGAGATTGCTTCGGGCTAACGCCCTCGCAATGACAAAAGGAAACTCATGCCTCAATTCACCAGCCTCACCTCCCGCGTCATCCCACTTCCCATCACCGATGTGGATACGGACCAGATCGTCCCTGCCCAGTTCCTGAAGATCACGGACAAGAACGGCCTGGCCGATGTCCTGTTCTATCACTGGCGTTACAACGAAGATGGCACACCGAAAATGGACTTTGTGATCAACAAGCCTGAAAACCGCGGCGCGCGCATCCTGCTGGCCGGGGATAACTTCGGCTGCGGCTCGAGCCGCGAGCACGCTCCCTGGGCGCTAACTGCCTACGGCTTCCGGGCCGTGATCTGCACCTCCTTTGCCGATATTTTCCGCAACAACTCGCTCAAGAACGGTCTGCTTCCGGTCATCGTCGATTACAAGACCCACCAGATGCTCTTCGATCTGCTCGAAGAAGTGCCGGATACCGAGCTGACCATCGACCTCGCCACCCAGACCCTTTCCTTCCCGCATGGCTCGGTTACCTTCCCGATCGACTCGTTCAACAAAACCTGTTTGTTGAACGGCGTGGACGAGCTGGGCTACATCCTGGGTTTTGAAGAAGAAATTGCGGCGTTTGAAAATGGACAATAGACGATGGACCATGTAATGGTCTATGGTCGGATAAGAGACAATATGACGCATATTCAGATCTACGACACGACCCTCCGCGACGGGACCCAGTCCGAAGGATTTACCCTTTCGAGTAATGACAAGATCCGCATTGCCCAGAAGCTGGACGAGATCGGCGTCGCCTTCATCGAAGGCGGCTGGCCGGGCTCCAACCCGAAGGATGTCGAATTCTTCGAGCGCTCCCGCGATATGGAGTGGAGGAACGCCCTGATCGCGGCCTTTGGCTCGACCTGCCGCGTCAAGGGCGGACCCGAGGACGATGCCAATATCAAGGCGCTGATCGATTCGCATACACCTGTGTGCACGATCTTCGGCAAAACGTGGACACTCCACGTGAAGGAAGTCCTGCTGACGACACTGGACGATAATCTGCGCATCATCGAGCAGTCCGTGGCGTATTTGAAGGCAAATGGAAAGCGCGTCATTTACGATGCCGAGCATTTCTTCGACGGCTATAAAACGGACTCTTCCTATGCTCTTGAAACGCTTCGAGCCGCGATCCGCGGCGGAGCAGAAACAGTCGTCCTGTGCGACACCAACGGCGGCACGCTTCCCTGGGAGGTGGAACAGATTATTCGCGATCTCAAGCCGGTTCTCAACCACCCGTTCGGCATCCACACTCACAACGACTCGGAGTGTGCAGTCGTCAATTCCCTGACCGCGGTCCGCGAAGGTGCGATGCAGGTGCAGGGGACGATCAACGGTGTAGGGGAGCGCTGCGGCAATGCCAACCTGGTCTCGATCATGGCTGACCTTGAGCTCAAAATGGGATACCGCTGCCTGCCGGAAGGGAAGATCGATTGCCTTTATGAGCTCTCCCATTTCGTGGCCGAAGTGGCCAACCTTACTCCGGATGAACACCTGCCGTTTGTCGGTAAATCTGCATTCGCCCATAAAGGCGGGGTCCATGTGGCGGCGATGCGGCGCAGCGCCAAATCCTACCAGCACATCGAGCCGGAGCTTGTCGGCAACAAGATGCGTGTGGTGGTCTCCGATCTCTCGGGCCGGGGGAACCTGCTCAGCAAAGCGGAGGAGCACGGTGTGGAAGTGGAAGGCGCGGAGGTCCTGCCTGTGCTCAACGAGGTCAAGGAACTGGAAGCGAGAGGCTTCTCGTTTGAGGCTGCCGAGGCCTCGGTGACCATGATGCTCAAACGCCAGGAATACGGCTACAAGCCTCCCTTTGAGCTTGTGGACTTTTTTGTCAACGTCGAGCACCGCCAGGGACGCGGCATCTTTGCCGAGGCGATGGTCAAGGTCAGGGTGCAGGGTGAGCTGCTCCACACGGCAGCAGAAGGAAATGGCCCTGTTAACGCGCTGGATAATGCCCTGCGTAAAGCCCTGCTCGGCTACTATCCCCAGCTTGCCAGTTTCCACCTGTCCGATTACAAAGTCCGCATCCTGGATTCGGATCGCGGCACGGAGGCCATCACCCGCGTGCTGATCGACACCCGCAACAGCACCTCGCGCTGGAGCACGGTCGGAGCGAGCACGAACATCATCGAGGCCAGCTGGCGGGCCCTGGCCGATTCGGTGGAATACGGCTTGATGGTGGCCCATTGATATAAATTGTAGGGACGACCAGATGGTCGTCCCTACGGAAGGAAAAAAATTGCAATTTAACATCACCCTCCTGCCCGGTGACGGGATCGGCCCGGAAGTGGTCCATGAAGCGCTGCGCGTGCTGGACGTGATCGCTGCAAAATGCGGACATACCTTTCAGTATAAAGAACACCTGATGGGTGGCTGCTCCATCGACAGATATGGCACGTCGCTTACCGATGAAACCCTCGCCGACTGCCAGTCTGCGGATGCGGTGCTTTTCGGCGCGGTAGGCGGACCCAAATGGGATGACCCAAATGCGAAGGACCGCCCGGAACGCGGGCTGCTGGCGCTGCGAAAAGGGCTGGGTGTCTTTGCCAACCTGCGCCCCGTCAAAGTACATCCGGCTTTGATCGATGCCTCCCCGTTGAAACCGGAGAAACTGAAAGGCGTAGACATCCTCGTCCTGCGCGAGCTGACCGGCGGCCTGTATTTCGGCCAGCCAAAAATGCGCGAAATGGTGGATGGCAAGGAACGGGCTGTGGACACTCTCGAATATTTTGACTTCGAGATCCGGAGAATTCTCGAGCTGGCATTTCGTCTGGCAAAAGACAGGAAGAAGAAAGTCACTTCGGTGGACAAGGCAAACGTGCTGGAATCATCCCGGTTATGGCGGCAGACGGCCACGACGGTTGGAAGGGAATATCCCGATGTGACCCTCGAGCACCAGCTCGTCGACAGCGCGGCGATGAAGCTGATCACAGCACCGGCCTCGTTGGATGTGGTCGTGACCGAGAATATGTTTGGCGACATTCTCACCGATGAAGCCTCCGTCCTGGCCGGATCGATGGGGATGCTGCCCTCGGCCAGTTTATCGGAAACTGGCCTCGGGTTGTACGAGCCGATCCACGGATCCGCGCCGGATATCGCCGGGCGGGGGATCGCCAATCCCATTGGCACGATCCTCTCTGCGGCCCTGATGCTGCGCTATTCGCTAAAGCTGGAAGACGAAGCGGAAACCATCGAACGCGCCGTGGACCAGGCCATCACCCACGGCGCACGGACCACGGACATCGGCGGCACATTGACAACCCGCCAGATGACCGACGAAATCATCCAATTTTTGAATTAAGTAGGGACGGGAGCCCCCGTCCCTCCACAACGAAAAGGAGAAGAAATCATGGGCATGGAATCGAAATTCATCTGGAAGGATGGCGAGCTCGTCGAGTTCGAAAAGGCAACCGTCCATATGCTGACGGCCGCGCTGCACTACGGCGCGGCTGTCTTCGAGGGGATCCGCGCTTACAAAACCGATAAAGGACCGGCCGTTTTCCGCCTGCACGAACACGCCGAGCGCCTGCTCGAATCGGCCGAGATCTTTGGATTCCGGGAGCTTCCCTACACGACGGACAGCGTTGTCCAGGCGATCAAGGACACGGTCAAAGCCAATGGGTTCGAGGAATGTTATATCCGTCCGCTGCTCTACCTGACGGGCGGCGCCTGGAACCTGAACGTGGACGCCGGCAAGCCGGCCATGATGATCGCGGTCTGGCAGTGGTCGAACTATCTGGGCGAGGAAGCGCTGGCCAAGGGGATCCGGGCCAACATCTCCTCCTTCACCCGCCACCATCCCAATGTCAGCATGACCAAGGCCAAGATCGCCGGGAATTATGTCAACAGTATCCTGGCCAAGACCGAGTCGGTGCGGCTGGGTTTCGAGGAAGCCATTATGCTCGATCCGGAAGGTTATGTGGGTGAGTGCACGGGAGAGAACCTGTTCGTCGTGCGCCGCGGTAAATTGATCACTCCCTCCACAGCGCCGGTATTGGAAGGGATTACCCGCCACACCATCCACACGATCGCCAAGGACCTGGGCTACGATGTGCTCGAGCAACCCATTTCACGCGACCAGCTCTACTCGGCAGACGAAGTCTTTGTCTGCGGTACGGCGGCCGAGGTGATCGGCCTGAGCGAGATCGATTTCCGCCGTATCGGGGATGGCAAGACCG